>NZ_JAILXP010000567.1 GCF_020740895.1 Streptomyces sp. UNOB3_S3
GTCGCCGCCCTCGAACTCCCCGACCGCTGGGGCGGACTCATCGACCTCCCCCACACCACCACACCCCACACCACCAACCACCTCACCCAAACCCTCACCCACACCGACATCAGCACCAGCACCAGCACCGAGGACCAGATCGCCATCCGCCCCTCCGGCACCTACGGCCGCCGGGTGACCCGGGCCGGCGCCGGACGCCCGGCCGGTGCACAGACGGACGGGCCGTGGCGCCCGCGCGGCACCGTGCTCGTCACGGGCGGTACGGGCGCCATCGGCGGGCATGTCGCCCGCTGGCTGGCCCGTAACGGCGCCGAGCACCTCGTCCTGACCAGCCGGCGTGGCGAACAGGCTCCGGGGGCAACCGAGTTGGCCGACAAGCTGACCGGCCTGGGGGCCCGGGTGACGCTGGCGGCCTGCGATGTGTCGGACCGCGACGCGCTGGCCGCGCTACTCGACGAGCACCCGCCGACCGCTGTCTTCCACACTGCGGGAGTGCTCAACGACGGCACGGTCGACGCCCTCACTCTCGACCGCCTGACGGAGGTCCAGCGTCCCAAGGCGACGGCCGCTGTCCATCTGCACGAGCTGACCGAGGGACGCCCTCTCGACGCCTTCGTCCTCTTCTCGTCCGTCACCGGTGCCTGGGGCAACGGCGGCCAGGCCGCGTACGCCGCCGCCAACGCCGCCCTCGACGCGCTCACCGAACGCCGCCGGGCCGCCGGACTGCCGGCGACCTCCATCAGCTGGGGCCTGTGGGGCGGTGGCGGCATGGCCGAGGGCACCGGCGAGGTGAGCCTGAACCGCCGCGGCATCCGCGCCCTGGATCCCCACACCGGGGTCCGGGCGCTGCAGCGGGCGTTGGACGAGGGCGTGGCCTGCCGCACGGTCGCGGACGTGGACTGGGCGGAGTTCGCCCCGCGCACGGCGGCGCTGCGCGGCGGGCGGCTCTTCGACGAGCTGCCCGAGGCGCGCCGCGCCCTGGAGCGGGACGGCGCCACGCGTCCGCAGTCCGCTTCGGGCGGCTCCGACGGCGCACTGACCCAACGCCTCGCCGGGCTGCCGACTGCCGAACAGCGCCGAATGCTGGTGGAGTTGGTTCGTACGGAGGCGGCAGCGGTCCTGCGCCACGGTTCGACGGACAGCATCGCACCGGGCAGTGCCTTCAAGGCCGCAGGCTTCGACTCGCTGACCGCGCTGGAGCTGCGCAACCGCCTCAACGCCGCCACCGGGGTCACCCTCCCGGCCACGGTCGTCTTCGACCACCCGAGCCCCGACGCCCTGGCGGACTTCCTCCAGCGCGACGCCCTCGGCCTGTCCTCGCGGGACGAGGCCACCGCCCCGGCCCGTACTCCCCTGTCCGCCGACGAGCCGATTGCCGTCGTCGGCATGGCCTGCCGCTTCCCGGGTGGTGTGCAGTCCCCCGAGGACCTGTGGCAGCTGCTGCTGGAGGAGCGGGACGTCATCGGCCCGATGCCGTCCGACCGTGGCTGGGACGTGGAAGGGCTGTACGACCCGGAGCCCGGCCGCCCGGGCCGTACGTACACCCGAGAGGGCGGGTTCCTGTACGACGCGGGCGACTTCGACGCCGCCTTCTTCGGCATCTCGCCCCGCGAGGCCCTGGCCATGGACCCGCAGCAGCGGCTCCTCCTGGAGACCTCCTGGGAAGCACTGGAGCGCGCGGGCATCGACCCGCACACCCTGCGCGGCAGCCAGACCGGCGTGTACGCGGGCATGGTCCACCAGGAGTACGCGGCCCGGCTGCACGAGGCGCCGCAGGAGTACGAGGGCCATCTGCTCACCGGCACCTCCGGCAGCGTGGTCTCCGGCCGTATCTCCTACGTCCTGGGCCTGGAGGGCCCGGCGGTGACGGTCGACACCGCGTGCTCCTCCTCCCTCGTCGCCCTCCACCTCGCGGTGCAGGCACTGCGCAACGGCGAATGCGACCTCGCGCTCGCGGGCGGCGTCACCGTCATGGCCGCCCCCGGCCTCTTCGTGGAGTTCTCGCGACAGCGCGGGCTGGCGGCCGACGGACGCTGCAAGGCGTTCGCCGCCGCTGCCGACGGTACGAGCTGGGGCGAGGGCGCCGGCATGCTGGCCGTCGAACGGCTCTCGGACGCTATCCGCAACGGCCATCGCGTCCTGGCCGTCGTCCGCGGTTCCGCCGTCAACCAGGACGGTGCCAGCAACGGCCTGACCGCACCCAACGGGCCCTCGCAGCAGCGGGTGATCCGACGGGCGCTGGAGAGCGCCGGACTGGGTGCGGAAGAGGTGGACGCGGTGGAGGCCCACGGCACCGGCACGCGCCTCGGCGACCCCATCGAGGCCCAGGCACTGCTCGCCACGTACGGCCAGAACCGTCCGGCCGAACAGCCGCTGTGGCTCGGCTCGTTGAAGTCCAACATCGGACACACCCAGGCCGCCGCCGGTGTGGGTGGCGTCATCAAGATGGTGCTGGCCATGCAGCACGGCATCCTGCCTACGACCCTGCACGTGGACGAGCCGTCACCGCATGTGGACTGGACGGCGGGCGCGGTGTCGCTGCTGACGAAGCAGACACCGTGGCCGCATTCGGACCGGGTACGGCGGGCGGGCGTATCAGCCTTCGGCGTCAGCGGGACGAATGCGCATGTGGTGCTGGAGCAGGCGCCGGCCGTTGCAGCCGACCCGGCCGACGGCACGCGGGAGCTGCCCTCGGTGCCGGTCGTACTCTCCGGGCGCGACAGCGGCGCACTGCGTGAGCAGGCCCAGCGGCTGATCGACCGGGTGGACACGGCAAGCGTGCCGGACCTGGGCTACTCCACGGCCGTCACGCGCTCGGTCTTCGAGCACCGGGCCGTCGTCCTGGCCCAGGACAGTGCCACGCTACGGGCAGGACTGGAGGCCGTCGCCTCGGGCGCGCCGTCGAGCGATGTCGTGACGGGCGTGGTCGCCGGGGGCGGCACCCCCCGGTCGGTGTTCGTCTTTCCGGGGCAGGGCACCCAATGGGCCGGCATGGCCGCCCAGCTCCTCGACGAATCCCCGGTGTTCGCCGCCAGCATGGCGCGGTGCGAGACACTGCTTGCCGAGCACCTGGACTGGAAGCTCACC
>NZ_JAILXP010000568.1 GCF_020740895.1 Streptomyces sp. UNOB3_S3
GGTTCGGGGTGGCCGCGTGGCACCCGGGCGAAGAGCTCGGCGGCGAGCTCGAAGGCGTCGGCGCGGCCGTAGCGTTCGGCGATCTGTTCCCCGGTGAGTCCGTCGGCCTCCAGTACGGCGGCTATCTCGTCGGGGTGGACGGCGGCCGCGCAGACGTCGGCCAGCTCCTCGGCGAGTTCGTCGAGGGGGTCGGCGGCCCACCGGGGCCGGGAGCGGGTCCCGGTGGGCGCGGCGGCGAGTTCGTGCGAGGGTTCGGGTTCGCCGGGGACCAGGCGCAGCAGTCCGCTCATCCCGCACCGCCGGCGGCCAGGGCCATGACGGGGGCGGGCCGGTCGGCGGTGACGTCCACGGGGACGGGGCGCCGCAGGCCGGAGAGGTCGTGGTAGATGTCGCGGAATCCGTCGATGGTCTGCCGGAGGGTGAACTGCTCGATGACCCGCAGCCGGGCCGACTCCCCCATCCTGGCGCGCAGTTCGGGCTCGCGCAGCAGCCGCAGCGCGGCCTTGGCCATGGCCTCGGGGTCGCGCGGCGGGACGACCAGTCCGCTGTCGCCGACCGCCTCGCGGACGCCGCCGACGTCGGTGGAGACGGTGGCGCGTCCGCAGGACATGGCCTCGATGAGGGTGAAGGGGAAGCCTTCGCTGATGCTGGAGAGCATCACCACGTTGCCGGCGGCGTAGGCGTCGCGGATGTCGTCGACGCGGCCTTCGAAGGTGACGGCGTCGGCCACGCCGAGTTCGGCGGCGAGGCCCTCGCAGGCGGTGCGGTAGCCCTCGCCGCCGCGCGGGGTGCCGCCGAAGAGGCGCAGCCGCGCGTCGGGTATCTCCTTCCGGACGAGCGCGAAGGCGCGGATGAGGGTCTCCAGGCCCTTGATGGGGTCGACCCGGCCGGCCCAGCTGAGGGTGGGCAGGTCCGGTTCCGGGCCGGCGGGCGGGAAGGCGGCCGGGTCGACGCCGTTGTAGACGGTGCGGATGCGCTCGGGCGGGGTGCCGCCGTGCTCCTCCCAGCGGCGGTTGTAGCGGTTGCCGGGGGTGACGAGCGCGGCGTTGCGGTAGCCCTCCTCGGCGAGCAGCCGGAACAGGCCGAGCATCACGGCCTTGACGGGCCACCGGTACGGCTCGGCGCGGAAGCTCAGGTAGCGCTCGCGCAGGTAGATGCCGTGCTCGGTGAGGAGGAAGGGGGTGCCGTGCCGGTGGTGGGCGATGAGCCCGGGGAGGGTGGCCAGGCCCCCGCTGACCGCGTGGGTGATCCCCTCGGCGGGGGCCGGCGCGGCGAGCGGGCGCAGGGCGTGCTCCAGCAGGTCGGTGGCGGCCAGCGCGTCGTGGAGCGTGGGGCGCGCGGCGGCCGTGGCGAGGTGCGGCCGGTTCCACAGCCGGGCGAGCAGCCGGGCCGCCGCCTCGCCGCGCAGGGCGGCGAAGAGCGTGCCGTCGGCGGCGTGGTCGGCGAGCCGGTAGAAGGCGGGCGCGAAGAGCGCTTCGCGCGCGGGATCGAGGAGGGACAGCAGGAACTGTTCGTAGGTGGCGAGGAAGCGGCGCAGGTGCCGGCCGCGCGGGGCGCGGCCGGCCGGTGGCGGTCCCCACAGGGGGAAGGTGTCCACGGCCTTGACGTGGCCGGGGAGTTCCCAGGCGAGTGCCTCGCGGCCGGTGCCGGTGACGGCGATGACGTGGAAGTCGACGTCGGGCATGCCCTGGACGAGCTGGTCGCACCAGACGCTGACCCCACCGTGGCTGTGGGGGTAGGTGCCCTCGGTGAGCAGGGTCACCGAGGGGGTGGCGGAGGCGGGTTCGGCTGACGGTCCGTGCATGAAAGTCGGTTCTCTCCAGGAGACGGTGGGGCGGGGTGGTGCAGCACGGAGGTACGAGCCGGTTCAGCGCCGTTCGGTGTGCCCGGCCCCGAAGGGGACGCGGGTGCCGACGCCCGGGGGCACCGGGAGGGCGGCCGCGGGGGCCTGGACCCGGGCGGCCCTGCCGTCCGCGACGCCGGTGACGGGGGTGTCGGCGGGCAGGGTGAGGGTGAGCTGGGTCTGGCCGGCGGCGGGCGCGCTCCAGCCGGAGCGGGCGCCGGCGTAGGGGGTCCCGAAGGCGGTGCCGCCCTGGGCGGTGGTGCCGCCCGGGACGGTCGCGGTGGTGTTCAGCCCGGCGGGCGTGGTGACGGTGACGGTGTTGCCGACGCGGTAGCCGGTGACCTTGCCTGCGGCCACGGCGGCGCTCCAGGCGGCGCGGCGGCTCAGCTCGTCGCCGATGTCGCGCTGGCGGAGGTTCACGAGCGGGGTGTTGTCGGCGTAGAGGCCGGCGTAGTCGGCGAGGACCTTCTCCAGGACCGTGTAGCCGATCCGCTCCTCGGAGAGGTTCGACTGGTGCATGAAGTGCGGGCGCGGGTCGTTGGCGAGGACGTGGCCGAGGGCGATGCGGGCCTCGAGCGGGGCGATGTAGCTCTGGAAGCCGGTCTTGACGTCCAGGGGCTTCTTCAGGCAGGTGGTGGTCTCGGGGAACTTCTCGCAGGTGCCGCTGCCGCCGTCGGCCTTCTTGGTGTAGAGCCAGTTGTACTCGTCGGTCTGCTCGGTGGCCTTGCCGACGTTGTAGTACACGTTCATGGGGTAGCGGGGCACGGTCAGGGCGGTGCCGACCGGGCGCTGCTCACGCTCGCGCGAGGTGTCGCTGGCGATCCACTTGACGCCCGTCTGGGCGAGGACCGGGGCGAGTTCGGGGTTGTCCTGGACCTGCTGCGGCAGGGTCTTCAGGCCCGAGTGCTCGCCGGTGACCAGCTCGTCCTTGTCGAGGGTCAGGCCCTGGCGGGCGGCCCAGCGGAGGTTCTCGTCGACCTGGTAGGCGATGGTCTGCCGGCTGACCCAGCGGGTCTTGCCGGTGGCGTCGGTGGCGCACTTCCAGGGCACGGAGCTGGTGTCCTGCTCGCAGCCGAGGAAGGCGTGGGTGTAGGTGTGGTTGATCCAGCGGAAGGACTTCTGGTCCGCGACGAACTGCTGGAGCAGCGGGTCGGGCGCGCCGCCGTGCGAGGCCCGGTACTCCTCGCTGCCGACGCCGTTGTAGGCGAAGTCGATGGGCAGGTTGTGGGCGGCGGACCAC
>NZ_JAILXP010000569.1 GCF_020740895.1 Streptomyces sp. UNOB3_S3
CCCACCCACCGGCCTCAGCCGTACAACCGTGCTGCCCGCCGCGCCGCCTCCGCGAAGCGGGATCGCAGAGAAGACGGACCCAGGACCTCCGCCTCCGGCCCCAGCGCCAGCAGCTGCGCGTACGCCACCTCCAGCGACTCCACCGGCAGGTCGACGGTCACCAGCCCCCGCCCGTCCGGGCCACCGGCGGCGGTCAGCGCCTCCTCCGCCGCCCGCGCGTCCGTGACGTGCGGCAGCCGTCGCGCGCCCTCCGGCGTGAGCCGCACCTCCACCCGTTCGCGCAGGATCGAGCGGGCGAACTCCGCCGCCCGTTCCTCCCAGAAGGCCGGCAGGTCGAATGAGTCCGACCGCTGGAAGCGCTCCTCCCCGACCGTGACGGCCGTGAACCGGTCCACCCGGTAGACCCGGAACTCCCCGTCCGCACGGCCGGCCGCGCGCGCGGCCAGGTACCAGACGCCCGCCTTGAGGACGAGCCCGTACGGCTCCAGGTCGCGCTCGACCTCGTCCCCGTCCCGGCGGGCGTAGCGGGCCGTCATCCGGCGGTCGTCCCAGACGGCGTCGGCGACGGCGGGCAGCAGTTCGGGCGGGTCGCCGGGCCGCCACCAGGCGGGGGCGTCCAGGTGGAAGCGCTGGGCGGCGCTCGTGGGGGCGTCGCTGAGTTCCGGGATCAGGGCGGCGGAGACCTTGAGGCGGGCGGCGGACGCGGCGTCGGCCAGGCCCATGTCGCGCAGGGCGGCCGGCACGCCGGAGAGGAAGAGGGCCTCGGCCTCGGCCCGGCCCAGCCCCGTGAGCCGGGTGCGGTAGCCGCCGATCAGCCGGTAGCCGCCCGCACGACCGCGGTCCGCGTAGACGGGCACCCCGGCCTCGGACAGGGCGGTGATGTCCCGGGCGACGGTGCGCTCGGAGACCTCCAGCTCGCGCGCCAGCTCACCACCGGTCATGGACGGGCGGGACTGGAGCAGCAGGACGAGCTTGATGAGACGGGCCGCGCGCATGGGCCCATGATGCCGGGACCACCAGGTCCCGTGGCGTGGTGGGGCGCGACGACAGGAACCCGCGTGCCAGCCAGGGCATCGGATCGAGCGCGCGGGGTCCTGTCGTCACCCCTGAGCCGTACCGCGACACAGGACAGGGCGGCGCGGTGCGGCTCCAGCGGGAGACGATACGCCTTTGATCGATGATCGATCAATCCTTCCCGGGAAACTTCCGGGGAAGGATCCGGGGCCGGACAGCCCCGGACGGCCCCGGACGGCCCCGGACGCGTCAGATCTGCGGCGCGCAGCTCAGCACGTGCCGCTTCAGCAGCTCCCCGATGCCCGGGTCGCGCTCCCGGAAGGCCCGGACGATCGCGGCGTGGTCCTCCGCGTGGGGCCGGGGCTCCGGGCTCAGCCAGCGGATCGACAGGGCCGTCCACACCTCGATGCCCAGGGACTCCCAGGTGTGGAGGAGGACGGAGTTCCCCGAGGCCTGGACGATCTCGCGGTGGAAGGCCACCGTGTGGCGCGCCTGGGCCTCGCTGTCGTGTGCCAGGTCGGCCGTCCGCAGGGCGGTCACCTCGCGCTCCAGCGCGGAGGCGTCCTCGGCCAGGGTGTCCGCCGACAGCTCGGCGGCGACCGCCTCCAGGCCCGCCCGGACCGGGTAGCTCTCCTTGAGGTCGGCGGCGGTGAGGTCGCGCACCCGGACGCCCTTGTTGGGGACGGACTCGATCAGCCGCAGCGACTCCAGCTCCCGCAGCGCCTCGCGCACGGGGGTCTGGCTGACGAGCAGTTCGGCGGCGATCCGCCGCTCCACGATCCGCTCGCCCGGCTGCCAGCGGCCGCTGACGATCCCTTCGAGGATGTGCTCGCGGATCTGCTCGCGCAGCGAATGGACGACGGGCGGTGACATGCGGTGCTCCTCGGCGGGGGATCTGGGTCCATTATCCCGGCAGGGGTGTTTGTTCCGGCAGGGGTGCCCGGATGGAGGCACGCGCAAGGGCGCGGCCCCGGCTCGTACGGATACGAAGCCGGGGCCGCGCCCTTGGCGGTGCAGCCGTGGGGCTACCGGGATCAGAGACCGATCTCGGTCTCGAACTCGGCGGCCTCCAGGATCTGCTTGACCGTGGTCAGGTAGCGGGCGGCGTCGGCGCCGTCCACCAGACGGTGGTCGTAGGAGAGCGTCACGTAGGTCATGTCGCGGACGCCGATGGTGGTGCCCTCCTCGGTCTCGATGACCACGGGGCGCTTGACCGTGGCACCGATGCCGAGGATCGCGACCTGGTTCGGCGGCACGATGACCGTGTCGAACAGCGCACCGCGCGAGCCGGTGTTGCTGATCGTGAAGGTCGCGCCGGCCAGGTCGTCCGGGCTGATCTTGCTGGAGCGGACCTTGCCCGCCAGCTCGGCCGTCTTCTTCGCGATACCCGCGATGTTGAGGTCACCGGCACCCTTGATGACCGGGGTCATCAGGCCCTTCTCCGAGTCGACGGCGATGCCGACGTTCTCGGAGTCGAAGTAGGTGATGGTGTTCTCGTCCTCGTTGATCCGGGCGTTGATGACCGGGTGGGCCTTCAGCGCCTGGACGGCGGCCTTGACGAAGAACGGCATCGGGGAGAGCTTGACGCCCTCGCGGGCGGCGAAGCCGTCCTTGGCCTTGGCGCGCATCCGCATGATCTTGGTGATGTCCACCTCGATCACGGAGCTCAGCTGAGCCTGGCCGTGCAGCGCCTTCATCATGTTGTCGGCGATGACCTTGCGCATGCGCGGCATCTTGACCGTCTGACCGCGCAGCGGCGAGACCGCGAGGGCCGGGGCGGCCTTCGGGGCAGCGGCGGCAGGGCCCGCGGCAGTCACAGTGGCCGGGGCCGGCGCGGCCTTGGCGGCCTCGGCGGCGGCGATGACGTCCTGCTTGCGGATGCGGCCACCGACGCCGGTGCCCGCGACGGTGCGCAGGTCGACGCCGGACTCGGCGGCGAGCTTGCGGACCAGCGGGGTGACGTAGGCGCCGTCCGTCGCCGGAGCGGCGACGGACGGCGCCTACGTCACCCCGCTGGTCCGCAAGCT
>NZ_JAILXP010000057.1 GCF_020740895.1 Streptomyces sp. UNOB3_S3
CACCCACCCCACCCACCGGCGAGTGGACTAGACCTTTCATGCCCGCAAGGGCGAAACTACAGACGTGAAACACGTCATCGCCCTGGACGTAGGCGGCACCGCCATCAAGGCCGCGCTGGTCGCCCCGGACCACACCCTGCTCCACGAGACCCGCAGGCCGACCGAGCGCGCCAAGGGCCCCGAAGCCGTCGTGGCCGGCATCCTCGCCCTCGCCGCCGACCTCCGCGAGCACGGCCTGCGCGCGTACGGCGAGCCGGCCGCCGCGGCCGGCATCGCCGTCCCCGGCATCGTGGACACCGCCACCGGCACCGCCGTCTACGCCGCCAACCTCGGCTGGCGCGACCTCCCCCTCCGCGACCGCCTCAGCGACCACCTGGCCGGCACCCCCGTCGCCCTCGGCCACGACGTCCGCACCGGCGGCCTCGCCGAGGGCCGCGTGGGCGCCGGCCAGGGCGCCGACCGTTTCCTCTTCGTACCGCTGGGCACCGGCATCGCCGGAGCCATCGGCATAGACGGCCGCATCGAGGCCGGCGCCCACGGATACGCGGGCGAGATCGGCCACATCGCCGTACGCCACGGCGCCGACGCCGACGGCCTCGACTGCGGCTGCGGCGGCCGCGGCTGCCTGGAGACGATCGCCTCCGCGTCGGCGGTCAGCCGTGCCTGGGCGAAGGCGAGCGGCGACCCGGCCGCCGACGCCGCGGACTGCGCGAAGGCCGTGGCGTCGGGCGACCCCCGCGCCCGGATGGTGTGGCGGCACGCGGTGGAGGCGCTGGCCGACGGCCTGGTGACGGCCCTGACCCTGCTCGACCCGCGCGTGCTGATCATCGGCGGCGGCCTGGCCGAGGCGGGGGAAACCCTCTTCGCCCCCCTGCGCGCGGCGGTCGCCGAGCGCGTCACCTTCCAGAAGCTCCCCCGGATCGTCCCGGCGGCCCTCGGGGACACCGCCGGCTGCCTGGGCGCGGGCCTGCTCGCCTGGGACCTACTCGCAACGCACGACACGGAATCCACGGAATCCACGGAGGTATCCGCCTGATGATCGAACGAACGGTTCTCACCGGCGCCCGCGCAGTGCTGCCGACCGGGGTGGCGGAGGGGGGCCGCGTAACGATCGAGGGCGGCCGCATCGCGGAGAACGCCGCGCACGAGGCGCACGAGCTGGACCTGACCGGCCACTGGATCGTCCCCGGCTTCGTGGACATCCACGTCCACGGCGGCGGCGGAGCGTCCTTCTCGTCCGGCGACGCCGAAGAGGCGCTCACCGCGATCCGCACGCACCGCGCCCACGGCACCACCACCATGGTCGCCTCGACGGTCACGGGCGACCTGGACGACCTGGCCCGGCAGGCGGCGACCCTCGCCGAGCTGACCGAGCAGGGCGACCTGGCGGGCATCCACTTCGAGGGCCCGTTCATCTCCCCGCACCGCTGCGGCGCGCACCAGCCGGAGCTGCTGCGCGACCCGGACCCGGCGGACGTCCGCAAGCTCGTCGACGCGGCGCGCGGCGCGGCGCGGATGATGACGCTGGCGCCGGAGCTCCCCGGTGGCCTGGAGTCGGTCCGGCTGCTCGCCGAGCACGGCGTGATCGCGGCCGTGGGCCACACGGACTCCACGTACGAGGCCACCCTCGACGCCATCGAGGCGGGTGCGACGGTCGCCACCCACCTCTTCAACGCGATGCCGTCGCTGCTGCACCGCGCGCCCGGCCCGATCGCGGCGCTGCTGGAGGACGAGCGGGTCACGGTAGAGCTGATCAACGACGGCACCCATCTCCACCCGGCAGCCCTCCAGCTGGCCTTCACCAGTGCGGGCGCGGACCGGGTCGCGTTCATCACGGACGCGATGGGCGCGGCGGGCATGAGTGACGGGATGTACCCGCTGGGCCCGATGAGCGTCGAGGTCAAGGACGGCGTCGCGCGGATCGCGGACGGCCCGACGGCGGGCTCGATCGCGGGCTCGACCCTCACCCTCGACACGGCGTTCAAGCGCGCGGTGACGATCGACCGCCTGCCGGTCGAGGACGCGGTACGGGCCCTGTCGACGACCCCGGCGCGGCTGCTGGGCCTGTCGGACCGGATCGGCACGATCGAAACGGGCAAGGACGCGGACCTGGTCGTCCTGAACGGGACGTTCGACCTCGTCGGTGTGATGCGCAAGGGCGAATGGCTGGTTAAGCCGGAAGTGCGGTAATTATCCGCCCACTTCATCGAGAGCGGCGGGCCCGGGGGACTGTGCCCGCCGCCCCCGCTTTGGCATGATCGCTGGCGCGCACCCACCACCGTCGAGAGAGGCGCCGATGATCCTCACGGTCACGCTCAACGCCGCGCTCGATCTGACGTACCGCGTCCCCCGGTTGCTCCCACACACCTCGCACCGCGTCCGGCACTCGGCCGAACGGCCGGGCGGCAAGGGCGTGAACGTCGCGCGGGTGCTGGCCGCGCTGGGGCACGAGACGGTGGTCACCGGCTTCGCGGGCGGCGCCACGGGCGACACGCTGCGCCGGCTCCTCGCGGAGTCGACGGGCCCGCTGACGGACGCACTGGTGCCCATCACCGGCGCCACGCGTCGCACGGTGGCCGTCGTGGACGACGCGACCGGCGACGCGACACAGCTCAACGAGGCGGGCCCGGACGTCACTCCGGCCGAATGGGCCGCTTTCGACGACCGTTACGGCCACCTGCTGCGCGACGCCGAGGCCGTCGCCCTGTGCGGCAGCCTGCCGCCGGGCGTCCCCGTCGGCGCCTACGCCCACCTGATCCGCCAGGCCCGCGCCCGGCAGGTGCCGGTGCTCCTCGACACCAGCGGCGAACCCCTGCGCCGCGGCATCGCCGCCCGCCCGGACGTCGTCAAGCCCAACGCCGCCGAACTGGCCGCGCTGACGGGCTCCACGGACCCCCTCCCCGCCGCCCTGGACGCCCGCCGCCGCGGCGCCCACGCCGTCGCGGCGTCGCTGGGCCCCGAGGGGATGCTGGCCATCACCCCCACCGGCACCTGGCGCGCCACTCCGCCCACTCCCCTGCGGGGCAACCCCACGGGCGCGGGCGACTCGGCCGTCGCGGGCCTCCTCTCGGCCCTGACGGAGGGTCTGCCCTGGCCGGACCGCCTCATACGCGCGGTGGCCCTGTCGGCGGCGACGGTCCGGGCGCCGGGGGCGGGGGAGTTCGACGCGGGCGCGTACGAGGAGTTGAGGGCGGGCGTACGCGTAGAAACGCTGTGACCCCGGCGGCGCCTGAACACCCGTACCCACGGAAGGGTTGAGCAACCGCATGCCACTGACCCGCACCGCCGACTTGATGACCGCAGACGGAGCCGTCATGGCCTTCAACGTCATCACCGTGGAACACGCCGAGGCGATCGCACTCGGCGCGGAAGCGGCCGGCGCCCCGGCCATCCTCCAGATCTCCGAGAACGCCGTGAAGTTCCACGGCGGGAACCTCGCCCCCATCGCCGCCGCGACGGCAGCCGTGGCCCGCGCGTCGACGGCCCCGCTCGCCCTCCACCTCGACCACGTCGAGAGCACGGACCTCCTTCGCACCGCGCACGCCCACGACTTCAGCTCGGTAATGTTCGACGCGTCGAAGCTCCCTTATGGCGACAACGTCAAGGCCACATCCTCCGCCGCCCGCTGGGCCCACGAACGAGGCATCTGGCTGGAGGCCGAACTGGGCCGCATCGGCGGCAAGGCGGGCGACGCCCACACCCCCGGCGTCCGCACCGACCCGGCCGAGGCGGCCGCCTACGTGGCCGACACGGGCGTGGACGCCCTGGCCGTCGCGGTCGGCAGCACCCACGCCATGACCGAACGCACGGCCACCCTCGACCACGCCCTCATCACAACCCTCGCCACCACCCTCCCGGTCCCCCTGGTCCTCCACGGCTCCTCAGGCGTTCCGGACGCGGAAATCCGCCGCGCCATCGCTGCCGGCATCAAGAAAATCAACGTCGGAACGGCCCTCAACACCGCCTACACCGGCGCGGTCCGCGCCTTCCTGGAGGCCCATCCCTCCACCGTCGATCCCAGGAAATACCTAGCCCCCGCTCGCGAGGCGATGGCGGGGGCGGTAGCGGGTTTCCTGGGGGGCGTCAGCTGATCCAGACCTGGTCGAGGTGGGACTCGCACTCATTGCCAGGTTCACAGGAGAACTTCAGGGTGTTGGTGCCCTTGTTGAGCGTCACCTGGACCCAGCTGGTGAACCAGCCGTTCTCCCAGTCACCCGGCTTGGCGCCGTAGTTCTTCATCTTGATGGTACTGAAGGTCTTGTTGCCGTTGGCCCATGTGGTGAGGGTGGCGTCCTTGCCGGGCACGCCGTAGCGCAGGTTCAGCCGGTACTCCCCGGCCTTCTCGACGTCCACCGTCCACTCGACGGCCGCACCAGGCTGGTTCATGCCCGTGATGTAGATGCCCCCGTCAGCCTGGGCGCCCTTTACGGTCTTCTCCGTGGTCGCACCGCCGCTCAGCCGGAGGTTCGACGCGTCACGCTTCGTCTGGCTGTTGACCGAAGGATTCTTCGGCTTCTCGTCCTTGTCCTTTTCCTTCTTTTTCTTCGCGTCGTCGCCCTTGTCCTGCTCGTCGCCGCCGGGCTTCTCCTCGCCGCCCGCCGTCGTCTGCTTGTCGTCGGACGAGCTGTTGGTCAGCATGGCCACGCCGATGCCGCCCGCGACCACGAGTACGACCGCTATCGCGGCTATGAGCAGCCCGCGCCGCTTCGGCCGGGCCGGGGGCGTGCCATGGCCGCCGTGAGTGCCCTGGGCGCGGCCGCCGCTCTGGGCGGGCATACCGCCCGGCAGGGTTTCCGGCGCGGCGTAGTGCGGGTTCGGCCCGCCGGGTCGCTGTGCGGCCGCGCCGAGGTTGGATCCGACGCCCTGGGTGCCGCCGTATGTGCGGGAGCCCACCGGGCGGACCTGGTTGTAGGACGTGCGGGGAACGCCCGGCTGATAGGCGGCGGCCTGGTTCTGGCCGCCCTCGGTGGACCCGCCCTCCGAGCGGTACAGGTAACCGAACGGGTCGTCGTTCTCCGGCGCCCCGGACGCTCCCGAACCGTTGCCCGCGCCGTTGTTACCGGCCGTCATCCCCTGTCACTCCCCATATCCAACATGGTGTCCCCGTCGGCGGTGCCGCATCGGCGAAGCGTACCCCGAGCGGGTGTATTCACGCCGTGCGCCCCAGCCCAGGAAATCGGGACGAAGCGTGATCAAAGCGGCACTCGCCCGGAAGTCATCCGGCGCGTCTTCCCGCCTTCGCGCGCGCCCGCTTCTCCATGTACATCCGCTGGTCGGCGGAGTGCAGCACTTCGTCCGCGCTCATACCGCACCCGGCCCAGCCGATTCCGAAACTCGCCCCCACCCGGACGGCCCGGCCGTCGACCCTTATGGGCGGAATGATGGCATTCCGCAGCCGGGCGGCGAGATCCTCCGCGTCGGCGAGGGCCAGCCCGTCGGCGAGGACGACGAACTCGTCGCCGCCGAGCCGGGCGACGGTGTCGCCCTCCCGCACGCCGTTGCTCAGCCGCCGGGCGACCTCTATCAGCACCGCGTCGCCCGTGTGGTGGCCGAACCGGTCATTGATCAACTTGAAGCCGTCGAGGTCGCAGAAGAGGACGGCCAGGCCCTTGGTGCCGTCGTCGGCGTCCTCGTCCGGGGCGATCGCGTGCTCGTGGTGGTCGTAGGCGTGACCGTGGCCGTAGCCGTAGCCGACGGAGAGCCCGGAGAGACCCGGGCCGCCGCCGTAGTCCTCGGGCGGGAAGTCCGGCGCGTAGTCGGGCCCGGTGTCGGATCCGAAGCCGTGTCCGTGGCCATGACCAGGGGCGCCACCCGCCGTGAGAGCGCCCGCGGCGCCCGCCGCACCCGCCGGCAGCGGCTCCGGCACATACGCCGTGCTCTCCACGCTCGCGACCTCCGCGAAGCCGTCCAGCGCCCCGTACGGGCCGGCGGCCGCCGCCGCGTGGGTCTCGCTGCCGGGCGGGCGGCCGCAGAGCCGGCTGCTGAGGCGGGCTCGGAGCTCGGCGCTGTTGGGCAGGCCGGTCAGGGAGTCGTGGCTGGCGCGGTGGGCGAGCTGGAGCTCGTGCCGCTTGCGCTCCTCGATGTCCTCCACGTGGGTGAGCAGGAAGCGCGGGCCGTCGGCGGCGTCGGCCACGACCGAGTTGCGCAGCGACACCCAGACGAACGTGCCGTCGCGCCGCGCCAGCCGCAGCTCGGCGCGGCCGCCCTCGGCGGAGGTGCGGAGCAGGGTGCCTATGTCCTCGGGGTGGACGAGGTCGGCGAAGGAGTAGCGGCGCATCTGGGAGGCGGAGCGGCCGAGCAGCCGGCACAGCGCGTCGTTGGTGCGGTGGAGCCGGCCGTGCTGGTCGCCGCCCATCTCGGCGATGGCCATCCCGCTCGGCGCGTATTCGAACGCCTGCCGGAAGCTCTCCTCGCTGGCGCGCAGCGCCTGCTGTTCCCGTTCGAGCCGGACCAGAGCGCGTTGCATATTTGCGCGTAGACGAGCGTTACTGATCGCAATCGCCGCCTGCGACGCATACATCTGAAGAGCCTCCCGGCCCCATGCGCCGGGTCTACGGCCATTGCGCGGTTTGTCCACAGAGATGACGCCGAGCAGTTCGCCGCCCGAGGGGCCCGTGGAGTACATCGGGGCGAAGAGCCGGTCCATCGGGTGCCACTCGTCGGCGAAGCGCGGCGCGGGGCCGGCGGTGTGCCACTGGGGGACGTCGTCGTCGTCGAGGATCCAGCCCTCGGTGTACGGGATGAAGCGCAGATCGCCCCACTCGTCCCCCATCGCCAGCCGCCGCTCCCAGGACACGCGCGAGCCGACACGCCCCGCCATCAGGGCCTCCGCGCTGGCGCTGCCGGCCACGGCGGCGACGACCAGATCACCGTCCGGGCGGACGAGGTTGACGGCGGAGAGCTCGTAACCGAGCCCGGACACGACACCGTCGGCGACGGTCTGCAAGGTGTCCGCGAGGCTGCGCGCGGTGTTCAGGTCCGCGATCGCCCGATGGACCTGTTTCAGCGTGGCCAGGCGGACGTACGGCTCCGACTCGGTCTCCATAGCTCGCTCTCCCCCGAGACCTCGACAGCAAACTCCAGGCTTCTTGTTCGTCCGATTACCCGGCCACTGAATCACAGCGAGCTGACCACCCGGTACACAGGGTCAACAATTAGCGCCCTCTGTGACTCATGTCACAGAGGGCGTTGAAGTGCCACCCCTGGCGTTCGAGCGCGCTCTTATGCTTAATGAACGCAAATTCGACGGCCCTGAAAACGGCCCGGAAAAGACACGAACGGACATGATCAGGTCTCTTCCGGACCGATTCCCACGCGGACGTACGCGCACAGGCTCTCAGGACCTAGGACCCGATCGGAACCCCGACTGGTCCCCCGGCCCGATGCGTCTCATCCCCCGGGACGGCTAGCGTGCGAGGCGTGTTGCAGACGACTTCGCCCACCGAGACCGGCATAGCCCATCCTGAGGTAGTGACCGCCGAGCCCGACATCCACCGCCAGGGCCACCCCGAGGGGGTGACCGCCGACGAATTCCGCGCCGCCCTGACCCGGCTGGCGGCCGGCGTCGTGCTGCTGACCGCGCACGACCCGGAGGACGGCCCCCGCGGCGAGGACGTCGGCATGACGGCCACCGCCTTCGTCTCCGTCTCCCTGGACCCGCCCCTGGTGATGGTGAGCGTCCGCAACGGCTCCCGCATGGACGACCTGCTGGAGCGGCAGCCCTCCTGGGCCGTCTCCGTGCTCGCCGAGGGCCAGCGCACCGTCGCGGGCCGCTTCGCCATGAAGGGCCGCATCAGCGACCGGCTCCTCTTCGCGGACGTCCCCCACGAGCGCGGCGCGATCAGCGGCGCCCCCCTGATCGACGGCGCCCTGGCCGTCCTGGAGTGCCGCACCGAGCAGCGCGTGGTGGCCGGGGACCACACCCTCGTCATCGGCCGGGTGCTGCGCGCGGACACGCCCAGCACGGAGAGCGGCCCGCTGACGTACTTCCAGGGACGCTACCGCCACCTGGACTGACCGCAGGCGATCGAAGCCGGTCGCGGTCAGTGCCAATCGCGCCCGGAACGCCCCCGTTTGGTGTCGGCGCGCTGCTTCTTCTCGCGCAGCCGCCGCTCGTTGATGCCGCGCGGGATCTTCGTGGCCCGCCGCGGCTTCGGCGGCGGCGCGCTCGCCTCGGCCAGCAGCGCCGCCAGCCGCACGGCCGCCGCCTCGCGGTTCCGCCACTGCGAGCGGTGCTCGGAGGCCCGTACGGTCACGACGCCGCCGACGAGCCGGCCCGCGAGCCGCTCCAGCGCGCGCTGCTTCCACACCTCGGGCAGCGCGTTCGTCGCCGCGAGGTCGAAACGCAGCTCGACCTGGCTGTCGCTCGTGTTGACGTGCTGACCGCCCGGCCCGGAGGAACGCGAGAAGCGCCACATGAGCTCGGCCTCGGGGAGGGAGACGGAGCCGCGGATGACGTGGGGACCGGACATGCGTCCCATGTTCCCCTGCCGGACGCGAACACGTCACCTCGTTTTGCACGGGCCGAGCTGTCGCCAGGCCGGGCGTGCGGCGCGGCGGCGTCGCGTCGGCGGCGTCGGGCGTCGCGGCGGAACCGGCAAAGAAATTGAATCCTCCCCTCCCTGAAGGGAGGGGATTCCTGGCTCAGGCCGCCTCCTGGAGCAGCGCTCCAGGAGGTCTTCCGCCATCAGCGCCAGCCGGGTCGAGACCAGCCCGGACGAGCATCACGCGTGCGGAGTTCTTGTCCCTGGGGGATGAGACTCCGCACGTGGTGCAGGTGTAGGTGCGCTCTCCCAGCGGCAGTGCGTGCTTGGCTCTCGCATCGCAGTGCGCGCAGTCCATCGTGGTGTGCGCGGGGTGTACCAGGCGGATGATCCGCCCGTATTTGCGGCCCGTCTCGATCAGGGCGGCTTTGGTGGCGCCGATGGCGGCGTCAGCGGCCTTGCGGGCCATGGTGCTCTTGGCCAGGAACTTCGGGCGGAAGTCCTCGACAGCGATGACGTCGTGGTCGCGAACCACCTTCTTGGCCCACTTACGGCCGGTGTCCTCACGCTGCCTCGCGACCTTCTTGTGCGCCTTCGCCCTCAGTTTCCTCGCCTCGCGGTAGCCCTTCGATCCGGGCCGACCCTTCTTCGGCCTGCGGCGGGCCATCATCCGGTCGTACCGGGCCAGCTTCGCCCGCGCCTTCTTGCCGTACTCGGCATGCGGCAGGTCGTGGGCGTCGGATGTGGTGGTCGCGGTCTGCTTCACGCCCCAGTCGACGCCCAGTACGCGGCCGGTCTTCGGCAGGGGCTGGACCTGGGCGGGGACGACGAACGAGCAGTACCAGTGCCCCAGGCTGTCCTGATAGACGCGCACCGAGGACGGCTCGGCCGGCAGTTCCCGAGACCACACCACCGTGACGACGACGCCCCCGGCCAGGTGCAGCCGACCGTCCTTCAGCCGAAACCCGCACCGGGTGTAGTTGAGGGTCGGCAGCGCCTCACGCTTGGTCTTCCACTTCGGCATCCCGGCCCGGCGCGCCACAGGCAGGCGCTCCGCGATGTCCTTCTGGGCCTTGGCGCGGGAGCGGCCGAAGTCTCGGATGACCTGCTGCTGGGGAACCGACGAGCCCTCACGCAACCACGACGTACGGACGCGGGCTTCGGTCAGCATCTTGCAGAGTTGAGCCGGGCCGCACGTGGCCTTCTGACCGGTGGCCTTGTTGTGCAGGTACACGGCCCTGGACTTGGCGACGCACTCGTTCCACACCCACCGGCACCGGTCCCACTCCGCCACCAGAGCAGTGCGAGCGGCGGACGACACACGAAGCCGGTAGGTGTAGCGGGCATACCCGACCTCCGCAGCCACCCCCACCTGCGCCACCTCGCCCCCATGGCCCCCGGCCGGGAACCATGACATCCCCAGCCCTCAGAAGGACCATACGCACGACCGCCGCACACACGTACCCCGATCCCGCCGCCATCACCCCAACCGGCGACCGCAGGTATGCGCGTTCGCATTGCCCTGGCGGCTCCTGACAGCGATACGGGCGGTCCGCGCCCTGAACCGGCCGCGGCGACACTCCGCGTCACAACGCCCGGATGCGCTTCCTCCCCAGCGTGAACGCCGAGGCATCCTCGCAAGAAACAGGTAAAGCGGAAGGGAACCCCAGGTCCCCCACATGGCGTTATCAGGGGTGTGACGGCGGCCTGGAGCGCGCCGCGAGTCGACGTAGAAGCAGAAAGGGACCCATCCCATGGCTGTAAGCCTGTCCAAGGGCGGCAACGTCTCCCTCACCAAGGAGGCCCCGGGCCTGACGGCCGTCACGGTCGGCCTCGGCTGGGACGTCCGCACCACCACCGGCACGGACTTCGACCTCGACGCCAGCGCCATCGCCGTGAACGCGGGCGGCCGGGTCTACTCCGACGCCCACTTCGTCTTCTTCAACAACAAGTCGACGCCGGACCAGTCCATCGTCCACACCGGTGACAACACCACCGGCCAGGGCGAGGGCGACGACGAGCAGATCAACGTGAACCTGGCGGCCCTCCCGGCCGACATCACGAAGATCGTCTTCCCGGTCTCCATCTACGACGCCGCGGCCCGCTCGCAGAACTTCGGCCAGGTCCGCAACGCCTACATCCGCATCGTCAACCAGGCCGGCGGCGCCGAGATCGCCCGCTACGACCTCAGCGAGGACGCGGCCACCGAGACGGCCATGGTCTTCGGCGAGCTCTACCGCAACGGCGCCGAGTGGAAGTTCCGCGCGGTCGGCCAGGGCTACGCCTCGGGCCTCGTCGGCATCGCCCAGGACTTCGGCGTCAACGTCTGACGAAGTCGACGTCTGACGAACGACGGAGGGCCGCGCCACCCCGCACCAGCGGGACGGCGCGGCCCTCCGCGTACCCGCCTCAGTAGGCGACTCAGTAAGCGACTCAGCAAGCGCCTCAGTAGGCGACGGTGAACCGGGCCCGCCGGTGCCGGGGCTCCTCGGCCTCGTCCAGCAGGGCCACGGCCAGGTCCTCCATGGAGACGGCCGAATTCCCCTCGCCGTCGACGAGCAGTTCGTCGCGGCCCAGCCGGTACGCGCCCGTCCGCTCCCCGGGCTCCAGCAGCGCCGGCGGGCTCAGGTACGTCCAGTCCACCGTCTCGTCGGCGGCACGGCAGACGGCCAGTTGCTCACCGCAGGCCAGCGCGATGGGGCGCACCTCCTCGGGCACGTACACCGGGTCGTCGACGATGGGCGCGAGGCCGCCGCTGCCCGGTACGAAGAGACTCCCCGCGCCGCCGACGAGCAGCAGCCGGGTCCCGGCCTTCCCGGCACCGGCCAGCAGGGCCTCCGCCATGGCGACGAGCTCCCGCTCCTGCCCCGGGGCGGGCCGGGTGGCGCTGATGACCAGGTCCTGCCCGGCGCTCAAGGCAGCGACATCCTCGGCGTTTCCCGCGTCGCCGGTGCGTATTTCCGCTGCCTCGGGCAGCCCCGCCGCCCGCGCCCGGGCGGGATCGCGGACGACGGCGGTGACGACGTGCCCCCGGGCCAGGCCCTCGGCGACGACACGGCGCCCGACGTTACCGGCGGCTCCGAAAACGGTGATGTGCAGGGACTTCCGCATGATTCTCAGCTCCTCTGACGAGCAGGTTGACGGGACTGCTGAAGCGACTGCCGGCGGGACCGCCGGCCGGATCCGGACTGTGTCTGAGCCACGAGCAGGGCGCCCAGGACGACCAGCCCGCCCAGCCCCTGTGCGGCGGTGAGGGACTGGCCGAGCGCGAGCCAGCCGAGCGCGGTGGCGACGACGGGGCTCAGCAGCCCGAGGAAGGTGACGTCCGTGGCGGGCAGCGCCTGGATGCCCCGGAACCACAGCGCGTAGGCGAACGCGGAGCCGACGACGGCCAGATAGCCGTACCCGGCGAGGTTCGCCCCGGTGAGCGAGGTGGGCGGCGCGCCTTCCACGACGAGGGCGACCGGGAGCAGCAGCACGCCTCCGGCGACGAGCTGCCAGCCCGTCGCCGCGAGCGGCGGCACGGACGAGGCCCAGCGCTTGCTGAGCACGACGCCGGTGGCCATCACCACCGCGCCGCCGAGCGCGGCCGCCACCCCGATCCCGTCGAGCCGCGCGTCGGCCCGCAGGACGAGCAGGCTGACGCCGGCGACGCCCGCCGCGCCGGCGAGCACCGTGCGCAGCGAGAGCCGCTCCCCCAGGAGGCCGGTGGAGAGCCCGGCGGCCAGCAGGGGCTGGACGGCCCCGACGGTGGCGGCGACGCCGCCGGGCAGCCGGTACGCGGCGACGAACAGCAGCGCGAAGAACGCCCCGATGTTGAGCGCCCCCAGCACCAGCGCCCGCCACCACCAGACGCCCTTCGGCAGCCGCCGGGTGACGGCCACCAGGACGAGCCCCGCGGGCAGCGCCCGTATGACGGCCGCCAGCAGAGGCCGGCCGGGCGGCAGGAACTCCGTGGTGACGGCGTAGGTGGTGCCCCAGATGGCGGGCGCCAGCGCGGTGAGGAACACGATCCCGATCCGATTGCTTAGCACTAAGCCAATATAACTCAGCACTAAGCTATTGGTGAGCGATCCGGTGATCCGCCTCCGTGATCTACCTCACCGCTAAGACATTGCTAGGCTGAGGCCGTGGCAGATCACGTCGACCGAGTACTGGAACAGTGGGCACGCGAGCGGCCCGACCTGGACCCCTCCCCCATGGCCGTGATCGGCCGCCTGAACCGGCTGCACCAGCTGGTCAACACCGAGCTCCGGCGCACGTTCGCCGCGCACGACCTGGACGCCGCCTCCTTCGACGTCCTCGCCACCCTCCGCCGCAACGGCCCCCCGCACCGCCTCACACCGGCCGAGCTGATGCGCTCGTCGATGGTCACCTCCGGCGCCATCACCCAGCGCCTCGACCGCCTCGAGGCCCGCGGTCTCGTCACCCGCACCCGCAGCGACCACGACGGCCGCAGCGTCGTCGTCTCCCTCACGGACGAGGGCCGCGCCCTCATCGACCGCGCCCTCCCGGACCACGTCGCCACGGAGGAACGCCTCCTGGCGGTCCTGAGCCCGGGCGAGCGGGAGGCGCTGACGGGATCGCTGCGGGCACTGCTGGAGTCGATGGGCGACAGGACGGGGTGAGGCGGCGGGACGGGGTGGAACGCGACAGCCCCCGGGGCTCTGCCGCTCAGTCCAGCCGGGCGTCCGCGTAGACGGCCATCGCGTCACGCTGGTAGGCGGCCAGCCCCTCGGCGATCCTGTCGAAGTTCGCGCGGAACCGCGGGTCGTCGACGTAGGTCTGCCCCACCCCCTTGTACGCGCAGGCGTTCGGGGTCCAGAAGCTGCACACGCTCCGGTAGTGGATCTCCACCTCGGCCTGCACCGCCGGGTCGGTGACGGGGACGCCGGCCACCATGAACTCCGCCATGCGGACCATCTGCGCCGTCGCCTCCCGCTGCCACCGCTCCATGTCCTCGGCGGTCATCGCCTCGGTGGCCCGCCGGGACTGCTCCCACTGCTGCGGCCACCGCTCCCGCACCTCCGCCTCCACCTCGGCACCGGCATGGTCGAAACCCTCGAACAGGTTCTCCGGCCGGTTGATCTTCGTCATGCCGTCGCCGCCCTTTCCTTCCTCCAGTTCGGCGATGGTGCGGCTGACGGTGCGCACGAGCGTCTCCAGACGGTCGCGCTCGCCCAGCAGGCGCTCGTGGTGCTCGCGGAGCGCGGCCAGCCGGTCGACCTGGCTGTCCAGGACCGCCTGGATATCGCGCAGCCCCAGGCCCAGCTCCCGCATCAGGAGGATCTGCTGCAACCGCAGCAGATCGGCCTCCTCGTAGTGGCGGAGCCCGCCGTGCCCGGTCCACGCGGGCGGCAGCAGCCCGATCTCGTCGTAGTGCCGCAGAGTCCTGGACGTCACCCCGGACATCCGGGCCACATCCGCGATCGACCAGGCCATCCGTCTCAGCCTTCCATCACCGGGCCGGCGTCTCCGGCCCCGGGAAGGACCGTAGGAGTTGACGCAACGGTAACCGCAAGCCCGCCCGCACGGCTCCGCCCCCGTCCCCATCCCCGGGATGCGGCGCGGCGGGAACGCGGCGATCCTGAAGCCGTCAGGCATTCCGTAAGGAGGACGACCATGTCCATGCTCGACAAGCTCAAGAGCCTGCTCCAAGGGCATGAGGACACAGCCCGGCAGGGCGTCGAGAAGGCCGGCGACGCGTTCGACGCGAAGACGGGGAACAAGTACCAGAGCCAGGTCGACACCGCGCAGCAGAAGATCAACGAACAGCTGGGCACCCAGGAACGGAAGCCGGACGACCAGCCGTGACGCGATCTCCCCTCACCGCGGCCCGCCTCACCACAGCCTGTCGATCTCCCCGGAGTACAGCCCGATCCGGCTGTCGCGGAACGACGCGGCGCCCCGCCGCCCCCGCTCGGTGAAGAAGTCCGCCATCGTGACCTTGTCGAACCCCGGGCGGTCGCTGGGGAAGGGGGCCTCCGGGGTGCCCCCGACGAGCACGGCGCCCTCCAGTACGCGCCACCCGGCCCCCTCGTAGAAGCCCCGCAAGGGCCGGTCGCAGGTGAAGATTCCAAGGTCCGCACCGCTTTTCGCGATGATTTCACGGGCGGCAGCCACGAGCTGCCGCCCGTGTCCTTTGCCCTGGTGCGCCTCGGCCGTGACGACCGAGCTCAGGCCCGCGGCCCGGTAGCGGACGCCCTCGTGCTCGATGCCCTTCCGCAGGACGTCGAGCACCGCCGTGACTTCACCCTCCGGCGTTACCAGCAGTATCGTCAGCGGATTCAACGCGGGATCGTGCGGGATTCCCCCCAGGCCCGGCCACGCCTGTTCGCGCAACGCATGCGCCTGTACGCGGAATTGCTCCGGAAGGTAGTCCTCCGCGTACATTCCGATATCCATTCCCGCCACCCCTTTCCCTCTGTTCAACTGCCCTTCACCACCAGTTGAACACATCTTCCCCACCTCCCAACTCACCGCATAGCGGATCCAATCCACCGCTCAGCGTTTACCGGCAGATCAAATCCTTGTTGCGCCCCTGTCAATCTCCCTCCATCGATGGCACGCTCTCCTCAATTCGCTCCTGCATCACTCCTGACGCAACGGTGCGGCCTTCGCCAGGGCTGCCCGTAACCCCCCTCTTAGGAGATCGAGTTGAGAAGCATCACCGCCACCCCCCGTAAGAACTCCCTGCGTGCCGCCGCACTTGTCGCCTCCGCCGCCATGGTCGTCATCGGTGTGCAGTCGGGTTCGGCGAACGCCTCGGCCGAAAAGGCCGAGGGCGGGCAGCAGTTGGCGCTGTCGGCCGGGCAGCGGGCCTCCGCCGTCAAGGAGGCACAGGGCGAGGCTTCCTCGACCGCCGCGAGGATCGGCCTGGACGCCGGCAAGGAGAAGCTGGTCGTCCGTGACGTCGTGAAGGACACCGACGGCACGGTTCACACGCGCTACGAGCGCACGTACGAGGGCCTGCCGGTGCTCGGCGGCGACCTGGTGGTGCACCAGAAGAAGAACGGCGCCCGCGACGTCACCAAGGCGACCGACGCCAAGATAGCCGTGCCCAGCACCACGCCCGCCCTCGCGCCCGCCGCCGCCAAGAAGAGCGCGCTGAGCGTCGCCGCCGGCAAGGAGACCGCGAAGGCCGACGCCGACCGCGCGCCGCGCAAGGTCGTCTGGGCCGCGCAGGGCAAGCCGGTCCTGGCGTACGAGACCGTGGTCACCGGCGTCCAGAAGGACGGCACGCCCAGCAAGCTGCACGTGATCACCGACGCGAACACCGGTGAGAAGCTGTTCCAGGACGAGGCCATCGAGACCGGCACCGGGACCAGCACCTACAGCGGAAAGGTTTCGCTGAGCACCACCAAGTCGGGCTCCGGCTTCACGCTCACCGACGGCGACCGCGGCGGCCACAAGACGTACGACCTCAACCAGGGCACCGACGGCACCGGCGCGCTCTTCACCAACGCCAGCGACGTGTGGGGCGGCGGCCGGCAGTCCGCGGGCGTCGACGCCCACTACGGCGCGGCCGTCACCTGGGACTTCTACAAGAACGTGCTCGGCCGCAGCGGCATCAAGGGCGACGGCAAGGGCGCCTACTCCCGCGTCCACTACGGCAGCGGCTACGTCAACGCCTTCTGGGACGACGAGTGCTTCTGCATGACGTACGGCGACGGCGAGAACGACGCCAAGCCGCTGACCTCGCTCGACGTGGCCGCCCACGAGATGACCCACGGCGTCACCTCCGCCACCGCCAACCTCCGCTACAGCGGTGAGTCCGGCGGTCTGAACGAGGCCACCTCCGACATCTTCGGCACCGCCGCCGAGTTCTACGCCAACAACGCCACCGACCCGGGCGACTACCTCATCGGCGAGAAGGTCGACATCAGGGGCGACGGCAGCCCGCTGCGCTACATGGACAAGCCGAGCAAGGACGGCCGCTCCAAGGACTACTGGTCGTCCTCCCTGGGCAGCGTCGACGTCCACTACTCCTCCGGCCCCGCCAACCACTTCTTCTACCTGCTGTCCGAGGGCAGCGGCAGCAAGGTCGTCGGTGGCGTGAGCTACAACAGCCCCACCTACAACAACTCCAAGATCACGGGCATTGGCCGGGACAAGGCCACCAAGATCTGGTACAAGGCCCTGACCACGTACTTCACCTCCACCACCAACTACAAGGCCGCCCGCACCGGCACCCTCAAGGCCACCGCGGACCTCTACGGCGCCAACAGCAACGAGTACAAGACGGTCGCCGCCACCTGGACCGCGATCAACGTGAAGTAACGCCGCACGGGTACACCCCCACCGGTACACCCCCCAGCGCCCCCGTCGCCCCTGTGGCGGCGGGGGCGCGCCCGTCGTACGTACCATGAAGCGTGATCGACCTCGGCTACTCCCTCTCCCGCCGCTTCCCGGACCCCCCGCAGACGGACTACCGCACCGCCGACGTGCACGCCCTGCGGCACGACCTCTTCTGCGGCGACGTCTACCTGGCCGACGTCAAGGAGGACCGGGAACTGTCCACAGCCTGGGGATGGGTGCCGGTGCTCGACTTCGCGTGGGCGCTGTGCGACATCGTCGAGAAGATCGACCGCGATCCCCGGGGCAGCCGCTCGGCGCAGACGCAGTTCGCCGAGCTGGACTTCACCGAGTCCACCGACTGCCTGGTCTTCGAGCGCCGCTTCGGCTGGGTGGAGGTCACGGCCGACTGGGCGCCGGACGACCCGCCGCTGACCTTCGACCACAAGGCCCTGCGCCGCGAGGCCCGCGATTTCCTCCACGACCTGATCGCGGATCTGGTGGACATGCACGACGGGCTCGCCGACAACCCCGTCATCTGGGACCTCCAGGGCCGCTTCCCCCGGGTCTGAGCGCCGGCGCCGCCTCTTGACCTCAATCTTGGTTGAGGTTGAAGACTCGTGACCGTCCCCGTGACGATCTTCGAGGAGAGCGCCATGCACGCCATCCGTCTGCACGCCTTCGGCCCCGCCGAGAACCTGCGCCACGAGCGCGTCGAGGACCCCGTTCCCGGCCCCGGCCAGGTCCGGGTGGCCGTGACGGCCGCGGGCGTCCATCTCGTCGACACCACCCAGCGCGCCGGGGACCCCGGCAACCCGTACGGCCTGCCCGAGCTGCCGGCCGTCCCGGGCCGGGAGGTCGCGGGCACCGTCGACGCCCTCGGCGAGGGCGTCGACCCCCGCTGGCTCGGCCGGCGCGTCGTGGCCCACCTGGGCCGTACCGCCCCCGGCGGCGGCTACGCGGAGCTGGCCGTCGCCGACGCCGCCAGACTCCACGAGCTGCCGGACGGGCTCGCCGAGGACCGCGCCATCGCCATGATCGGCACAGGCCGCACCGCGCTCGGCATCCTGGGCTTCACGGAGCTGGGCGAGGACGACGTCGTGATCGTGACGGCCGCCGCGGGCGGCATCGGCTCCCTGCTCGTGCAGTACGCCAGGAACGCCGGCGCCACCGTCGTCGGGCTGGCCGGCGGGCCGGTCAAGGTCGCGCACGTCGGCGCGCTGGGCGCGGACATCGCGCTCGACTACAACGACCCCGAGTGGGCCGAGCGGGCCCGTACGGCCCTGTGGGGGCGCGCCGCGACGGTCGTGTTCGACGGCGTCGGCGGCCCGGCCGCGGACGCCGCGCTCGACCTGCTGGCGCCCGGCGGGCTGCACCTGGTCTTCGGCTGGTCGGCGCGGGGCACGGTCGGCGGCGGGCCCCAGGGGCCCGACCCGGCCTGGCTCGCCGAGCGTGGCATCACCTCGCACAATGTGCTCGGCCCGGCCATGCTGGAACGGTTCGGCGGGGGCGAGACCGGGCTGCGGCGGCTGGAGGAGCTGTCCCTGGCGGAGGCCGCGGCGGGGCGGGTCGTACCGGCCGTGCAGCGCTTCCCGCTCGCCGAGGCCGCCGCCGCCCACCGGGCGCTGGAGACGCGCGGCACGATGGGCAAGGTCGTGCTCGTCCCCTGAGCCGCCCGTTCCGGGATACGCCGAAATATGTCGAACTAGCGGCCGATCGGTTGCCGGGGGGCGTATTTCACCCGGCGGGCCTAGGCTGGATCGCGAGCTTCTGCACGTCGCGCACGCCGCGCACGTCGCATGCAGCGCGAAAGCACGCGAGAGCGGGTACCCATGAGCTCGAACGAGCCCCCCATAGCCGGCTCCGACCCCCGCCGCTGGTGGGGGCTGGTGGTGATCGCACTGGCGCAGCTGATGGTCGTGCTCGACGCGACCATCGTGAACATCGCTCTCCCCTCGGCCCAGCGTGAGCTCGGGATGACCGACGCCCACCGGCAGTGGGTCATCACCGCCTACTCCCTCGCCTTCGGCGGGCTCCTGCTGCTCGGGGGCAGGATCGCCGACCGTGTCGGGCGCAAACGCACCTTCACCCTGGGCCTCGTCGGTTTCGCGGTCGCCTCCGCGCTCGGCGGCGCCGCGCACAGCCAGGGCACGCTCTACGCGGCCCGCGCCCTTCAGGGCGTCTTCGCGGCGGTGCTGGCGCCCTCGGCGCTGTCGCTGCTGACGACGACGTTCACGGATCTGCGCGAGCGCGGCAAGGCGTTCGGGATCTACGGCGCCATCGCGGGCGGCGGCGCCGCCATCGGGCTGATCACCGGCGGTCTGCTGACCGAGTACCTGGACTGGCGCTGGTGCCTGTACGTCAATGTGCCGATCGCCCTGGTCGCGCTGGTCGGGGCGGTCTGGCTGCTGCGCGACCACCGGCCGCCCCCGGCCGACCGGCCGAGCCTCGACCTGCCCGGGGTGGTGCTGGGCTGCGGCGGGCTCGTGGCCGTCGTGTACGCGTGCAGCGAGGCCGAACCGCACGGATGGTCCAGCCCGTTGGTCCTCGGGCTGCTGTGCGGCGGAGTGGTGCTGCTGGCGGCCTTCGCCCTGTGGCAGACGCGGGCGCGCAGCCCGCTGCTGCCGCCGCGTGTCATCGGGGACCGCAGCCGGGGCGGCGCGATCACGACGATGGCGCTGGCGGTCGTGGGGATGTTCGGGATGTTTCTGTTCATGACCTACTACATGCAGGTCGTGCTCGGGTACTCACCGCTCCGGACCGGGCTGGCCTTTCTGCCGCTGACGGGCGCGATCGTGCTCGCCTCGACGCAGGTCTCGGCGCGGCTGATGACCCGGCTGCCGCCCCGGCTGCTGATGGTGCCGGGCGCGCTGCTCGCGGCGGCGGGGCTGTTCCTGCTGACGTTCCTGACCGCCGAGCCGGCCTACGCCTCGCACGTCCTGCCCTCCGAGATCCTCGTCGGGTTCGGCATGGGCCTGATCTTCATGCCGGTCGTCAACGTCGCCACGTCCGGGGTGGCGCCGCGCGACTCCGGAGTCGCCTCGGCGACGGTGAACACCGCGCAGCAGGTGGGGGGTTCGATCGGGACGGCGCTGCTGAACACGATCGCGACGTCGGTGGCCGTCGAGGCCGGTGTCGTCCACGGCTTCGCCGTCGCCATGGCGTGGGGGGCGGGGATCATGCTGCTGGCGGCGGTGGTCGCGGGCGTGCTCGTCAACGCGCGGGCGCCGCAGCGGATGGCGGCGCCCGCCGCGGCGCACGACTACGACCCGCACCGGATGCGGGTGGTGTGAGGGCTAGCCCACCACCCGCAGCTCACGCGCCGTGTTGTTCAGCCTCCGCGCCCCCGTCTCCGTGCACGCCACGATGTCCTCGATCCGCACCCCGAACCGCCCCGGCAGATAGATGCCCGGCTCGATCGAGAAGCACATCCCCGGTACCAGCGGCAGGTGTTCGCCCTCCACCATGTACGGCGGCTCGTGCGTCGTGACGCCGATGCCGTGCCCCGTGCGGTGGATGAAGTACTCGCCGTAGCCCGCGCGGCGGATGACCTGGCGGGCCACGCGGTCGACGTCCTGGCAGGCCACGCCGGGGCGCACCGCCTCGAACGCCGCCTGCTGGGCCTCGCGGACGACGTCGTGGACCTTGCGTTCCTCCGCCGTCGGCTCGCCCACGTGCACCGTGCGGGTCGTGTCGGAGCCGTAGCCGTCCTTGAGGCCGCCGAAGTCGAGGACGACCATGTCGCCGTTCTCGATGACGCGGTCGCCCGCCTCGTGGTGGGGGTTGGCGCCGTTGGGGCCCGAGCCGACGATCGTGAAGTCGACCTGGGAGTGGCCGTGTTCGCGGAGCAGCCGGGCGAGGTCGGCGGCCACCTCGTGCTCGCGGCGCCCGGCGAAGCGCACGTCCACGATCGCCTCGTACGTGGCGTCGGCGGCCGCCCCGGCGGCGGCGAGCAGCTCGACCTCGTGGGCGTCCTTCACCGCCCGCAGCATCGGGAGGACCTCCGTGAGCGCCCCGAAGCCCGCTCCCGGGGCCGTTCGCTGGAGGGCCAGCAGGTGGAGCGCCCAGGTGGCGTCGGAGACGCCGTAGCGGCCCCGCGGGTCGAGGTGGCCGGCGAGGACGGTGTACGGGTTCTCGCCGTCGACCCAGCCGGTGATCTCCAACGCACCCGCTCCCGGTGAGTGCTGGGCGTCGGGCCGCTCCAACTGGGGCACCACGAGCAGGGGCTTGCGGCCGGGGACGAGCAGCAGGGCCGTGAGGCGCTCGGTGACGGCCGGGACGCGGTATCCGCAGAGCCAGCCGAGATCGGGGCCCGGGGAGATGATCAGACCGGCCAGGCCCGCCTCGACGGCGGCCAGGACGGCGCGTTCCATACGCGCGGCATAGAAATCGACATCGCTCATGAGGGCAGCGTAATCCGGACGAAGGCGGTCGGCCGAGTGACCTCTACCCCACGGGTGAGAGGGTCTCCATCGGCCCTCCTCCTCAAGGTTGAGAGGTTTCCGGGGCTTCCCCACCCCAGGGCCGATTTCCCTCTGATTCCCCGGAATTTTGTTGTGGACGGGGAACTCCAGTCCCTAGCGTGTTCATGCCGATACCACACATACGAACACACGTACACGCATGCTGTTAAGAGGTAGTTGAGGAGCGTTATGTTCCGTCGAGTCGGGCGGTTCGCCGTCCACCGGCCCTGGCTCACGATCGCGGGCTGGATCATCGCGGCCGTGGCACTCGCCATGTTCGCCCCGAGCCTGAAGTCCACCACGGACGAGACCGAGTTCCTGCCCTCGCACTACGAATCGGTGCGGGTCGGGAATCTCCAGCAGAAGGCCTTCCCGCAGACCGAACAGCCCGCCGCCATCGCGGTGTTCCAGCGCGCCGACGGCGGCAAGCTGGACGACGCCGACAAGCGCGACGTCGTCAAGGTCGCCGCCGGGCTCGACGGCAAGCACCGCGAGAAGATAGCCAAGGTGGTCACCGACCCCAAGGCCGTCTCCCCCAACGGCGAGGTGGCCCTGGCCAACGTCTACGCCACCACCAAGAATTTCAACGACGAGACGCTGCCGGACTCCGTCAAGAAGCTGCGCGACGACGCCAAACCGCTGCTGAGCGGCACCCATCTGAAGATGGGCATCACGGGCCAGGCCGCCACCCAGCTCGACGCCAAGGAGTCCTCCAGCGACACCGACGCCATGGTCATGTCGGCGACGTTCCTGCTGATCATCGTGCTGCTGCTGGTCATCTTCCGCAGCCCGTTGATCGCCGTCCTGCCCGTCATCATCATCGCCGTCGTCTCGATGGTCGCCACCGGCCTCATCGGCACCGCCGCCGAGGTCGGCGGACTGAAGGCCGACTCCTCCATCTCCGCGATCCTGATCGTCGTCCTCTTCGGCGTCGGCACCGACTACATCCTCTTCCTGCTCTTCCGCTACCGCGAGCACCTCCGCCAGGGCCAGGAGCCCAAGGAGGCCCTCGTCGAGGCCGTGGCCCGGGTCGGCGAGACCATCGCCTCGGCCGCCGGGGCGGTCATCGTCGCCTTCCTCGCCCTGCTGCTCTCCACGCTGGGCATGATGCGGGCGATGGGCCCCTCGCTGGCCATCTCCGTGGCCGTCACGCTCGTCGCGGCGCTCACGCTCGTGCCCGCCGTCTTCTCCCTCCTCGGGCGCGCGGCGTTCTGGCCGTCGAAGGGCTGGCGCAAGCAGCCGAGGAACCGCTTCGCGAACGGTGTCGGCGGGCTGGTCGCCCACCGCCCCGGTGTGGTCGCCGTCCTGTCCACCGCCGTCCTCGCCGTCCTCGCCGTGGGCGCCTTCAGCTTCAAGCCCCAGTTCGACACCAGCAGCCAGATGCCGCAGAAGCTGGAGTCCGTCCAGGCCATGAAGGACCTGCAGCGCGGCTTCTCCGCCGGCCAGTCCGACCCGGCCATGGTCTACCTCAGCGCCAAGGACGGCGCCCGCCTCGACCGGGCCGCGCTGGAGACCTTCCGCGGCAGGCTCGCCGCCGTCGACGGGGTCGGCACGGCCGCGCCCGCCGTCGTCAACGCCGACGGCACCGTCGCCCAGTACAGCGTGATCCTCAAGTACGCGCCCACCGCCGACAAGGCCATCGACCTCGCGGGCGGCGAGCTGCGCGAGGCGGCCCACGCCGCCGCGCCCTCCGGCACCGAGGCCCTCGTCGGCGGCACCTCCGCCGTCCTCGCCGACATCGAGGACGCCGTGGGCCACGACTACCGGGTCGTCTTCCCCGCCGCCGGACTGGCCATCATGATCATCCTCGGTCTGCTGCTCCGCAGCCTGGTCGCGCCCTGGTATCTGATGATCGCCGTGGCCCTGGGCTTCGGCGCCACCCTCGGCTCCACCGTCTGGCTCTTCCAGGACATCAAGGGCGAGCACGGGCTGCTCTTCATGCTGCCGGTGATCGTCTATCTCTTCGTCGTCGCGATCGGCACCGACTACAACATCCTGATGGTCGCCCGCCTCCGCGAGGAGGTCCGCCGCGGCGTCCCGCCCAAGGAGGCCATCCGCACGGCCGTGGCCCAGTCCACCCCGACCGTCGCCTCCGCCGCGATCATCCTCGCCGGCACCTTCGGCGTGCTGGTCCTCGCCGACAACTCCATGCTCCAGCAGATGGGCTTCGCCGTCGGCTTCGGCATCCTGCTCACCGCCTTCGTGATGGCGATGCTCCTGGTGCCCACCGTCACCTCGCTGCTGGGCCACAAGGCCTGGTGGCCGGGCCACCAGGACTCGCCCCAGGTGCCCGCCGGGGAGACCCCCGCCCACGAGGACCGGATGACCCGCCGGAGCTGAAAACCGGACCCGTGACGCACAAGAACCGCAGGCCCTCCGAGGAGGGCCTGCGGTTCCGCGTTTCTTCACCGAGCCGCCTGTCGGACTCGAACCGACGACCTTCGCTTTACAAGAGCGGTGCTCTACCAGCTGAGCTAAGGCGGCATGCGAGACGCAGTCTACCCACAACGACTTCGTGACCCGCCATCTGCTGACAACGGCCCTCCACCCCGGTAGCGTCACGGGAAACCCAGCCCGATTGGACTGGACCACTCCCTCTACTCGGATCGTCCGGCACGTTCCTGCCGGTGAAGGGATCACATCACCATGGCCACGGTCACGTACGACAAAGCCACCCGGATCTACCCGGGATCCGACAAGCCCGCCGTCGACCAGCTCGACATCGCCATCGAGGACGGGGAGTTCCTGGTCCTCGTCGGCCCCTCCGGCTGCGGCAAGTCCACCTCCCTGCGGATGCTCGCGGGACTGGAGGACGTCGACGGCGGCGCGATCCGCATCGGCGACCGGGACGTCACCCACCTGCCGCCCAAGGACCGGGACATCGCCATGGTGTTCCAGAACTACGCGCTCTACCCGCACATGACCGTGGCCGACAACATGGGCTTCGCCCTGAAGATCGCGGGCGTGCCGAAGGCCGAGATCCGCCAGAAGGTCGAGGACGCCGCCCGCATCCTGGACCTCACCGAGTACCTGGGCCGCAAGCCCAAGGCCCTCTCCGGCGGCCAGCGCCAGCGCGTGGCCATGGGCCGCGCCATCGTCCGCGAACCGCAGGTCTTCCTCATGGACGAGCCGCTGTCCAACCTCGACGCCAAGCTGCGCGTCCAGACCCGCACCCAGATCGCGAGCCTCCAGCGCCGCCTCGGCATCACCACCGTCTACGTCACCCACGACCAGGTCGAGGCCATGACCATGGGCGACCGCGTCGCCGTGCTCAAGGACGGCCTGCTCCAGCAGATCGACTCCCCGCGCAACATGTACGACCGGCCGGCCAACCTCTTCGTGGCGGGCTTCATCGGCTCCCCCGCGATGAACCTCGTCGAGGTGCCGATCACCGACGGCGGGGTGAAGTTCGGCTCCGACGTCGTGCCCGTGCCCCGCGAGGCGCTGACCACCGCCGCCGACAAGGGCGACCGCACGGTCACCGTGGGCGTCCGGCCCGAGCACTTCGAGGTCGTCGAGCGGCCCGAGGGCAAGGGCGGCGAGCCCGGCGGCGTCGCCGTGACCGTCAACGTCGTCGAGGAGCTCGGCGCCGACGGCTACGTCTACGGCACCGCCGAGGTCGGCGGCGAGCAGAAGGACATCGTGGTCCGCGTCAACGGCCGCCGCGTGCCCGAGAAGGGCTCCGTGCTCCACGTCGTACCGCGCACCGGTGAGCTGCACGTGTTCTCCACGTCCAGCGGCGAGCGCATCGGCGACTGAGCGTAACCGAGGACGCGCGCCCCGGCGGCAAATACCCCGGCACACCGCTCATTTCGAGCTCCGTACGTCAACTCAACCGTCATTCTGATAACCATCGACATCCCCCGACCGGGTGACTAAATGGAGCGGCTTCATTACGCCTCGCTACCATCTGCGGCATGAACCAGGCCGCCCGCCGCATCGGCAGAACCCTCGCTCTCGTCCTCCCGGTCGTTCTCGTGCTCTCGGGGACTCTCGCGGTGACCCGCGTTCCCTGGGCGGCGCCGACCGCCGAGTCGCAGGTCCTCACCGCCTCCTCCGACAACGCCTCGACCGTCGCCAAGGCCCGCGCGCCGCACGAGGTGCTGCGCGACAAGCTGCTGCTGGAACTCCAGGAGAAGAACCCCGGCGTCGCCCTCACGCACCTTCAGGAGGCGACCAACGGCCGTCCCACGCTGGCCCAGCACTGCATGGCGATCGCCCGCGCCCTGGGCGAGGCCGCGCGCAAGAAGTACGGGGAGCGCAAGGCCCAGTCCTTCGCCCGTCCCGTCTGCGACACGGCCTTCGCCGCCGGCGTCCAGAGCCACTGACCGCTTCCACCGCCGGCCGCACCACCGCACGCGGCACCGCATATCGTGCGGAGCATGACCGGCACGCAGCACAGCCCGTACACCCTGTACCCGACGCAAGCCGTGATCCTGGCCGGAGGCCAGGGTTCGCGGCTCCGTCCGTACACCGACGACCGTCCCAAGCCGATGGTCGAGATCCCCGGCACGGGAGTCCCGATCATCGGCCATCAACTCGCCTGGCTGGCCGCCGAGGGCGTCACCGACGCCGTGGTCTCGTGCGGCCATTTGGCGCGTGTCCTGGAGGACTGGCTCGCGTCGGCCGAGCTGCCGCTGCGGGTGACGACGGTCGTCGAGCCCGAGCCCCTCGGCCGGGGCGGCGGCCTGCGCCACGCGGCCTCCTCCCTGCCCCGCCCCGACGAGCCCTGGTACGCCACCAACGGCGACATCTGGACCCGGTTCTCGCTGCGCGAGATGGCCGCGTTCCACCATGAGCGGGACGCCACGGCGACGCTCGCGCTGGCCCGGCCGCGCATCCCCTGGGGCGCGGTGAAGACCGACGAGTTCGGGCACGTCCTGGACTTCGTCGAGGCCCCGCCCTCGCCGTATCTCATCAACGCCGGCGTCTATGTCTTCTCGCCCGCCTTCACGGCCCTGCTGCCCGAGCGCGGCGACCACGAGCGCACCACGTTTCCGCGTCTGGCGCGCGAGCGCCGCCTCGCGGGCTTCCCGCTGCCGCAGGGGGCGTACTGGCGGGCGATCGACACGGCGAAGGACCTCGCGGAAGCGGCGAAGGAACTGGCGCGCTGAGCGCCCCGTCAGGGGCGCGGAACGGTCCCGCACCCCAACAGGGCGCGGGACCGTTCGCGTACCGGCGAGGACTAGCCGAGGAGCCCTCCGAGCGCCCCTCCGCCGGAGGAGCCGCCGCCCGAACCGCTCGTGGAGCCGCCCGAACCGCCACCGGTCGAGCTACCCGTCGTCGCCCCCGAAGAGCTGCGCTGCGGGGCCGCCGGAGCCGGTGCCTGGTGCGGGGACTGCGGCGCCGGGCGGACGCTGCCCGCGCTCCCGCTGGTCTGCCCGGCGCCGCCCGCGGACGCCGTGGGCGTACGGACCGTGCCGGCCGGGGCGGACGGGGTGGCCCCGGGGG
>NZ_JAILXP010000570.1:0-1322 GCF_020740895.1 Streptomyces sp. UNOB3_S3
AATGACACGACTTCGGCGGTACGCTTGAGCCCCGCTACATTGTCGGCGCGGAATCACTTGACCAGTGAGCTATTACGCACTCTTTCAAGGGTGGCTGCTTCTAAGCCAACCTCCTGGTTGTCTCTGCGACTCCACATCCTTTCCCACTTAGCGTACGCTTAGGGGCCTTAGTCGATGCTCTGGGCTGTTTCCCTCTCGACCATGGAGCTTATCCCCCACAGTCTCACTGCCGCGCTCTCACTTACCGGCATTCGGAGTTTGGCTAAGGTCAGTAACCCGGTAGGGCCCATCGCCTATCCAGTGCTCTACCTCCGGCAAGAAACACACGACGCTGCACCTAAATGCATTTCGGGGAGAACCAGCTATCACGGAGTTTGATTGGCCTTTCACCCCTAACCACAGGTCATCCCCCAGGTTTTCAACCCTGGTGGGTTCGGTCCTCCACGAAGTCTTACCTCCGCTTCAACCTGCCCATGGCTAGATCACTCCGCTTCGGGTCTTGGGCGCGCTACTCAATCGCCCTATTCGGACTCGCTTTCGCTACGGCTTCCCCACACGGGTTAACCTCGCAACACACCGCAAACTCGCAGGCTCATTCTTCAAAAGGCACGCAGTCACGACGCACCGAGCAAGCTCGATGCGCGACGCTCCCACGGCTTGTAGGCACACGGTTTCAGGTACTATTTCACTCCGCTCCCGCGGTACTTTTCACCATTCCCTCACGGTACTATCCGCTATCGGTCACCAGGGAATATTTAGGCTTAGCGGGTGGTCCCGCCAGATTCACACGGGATTTCTCGGGCCCCGTGCTACTTGGGTGTCTCTCAAACGAGCCGCTAATGTTTCAGCTACGGGGGTCTTACCCTCTACGCCGGACCTTTCGCATGTCCTTCGCCTACATCAACGGTTTCTGACTCGTCTCATGGCCGGCAGACCATGAAAGAGAGATCCCACAACCCCGCATGCGCAACCCCTGCCGGGTATCACACACATACGGTTTGGCCTCATCCGGTTTCGCTCGCCACTACTCCCGGAATCACGGTTGTTTTCTCTTCCTGCGGGTACTGAGATGTTTCACTTCCCCGCGTTCCCTCCACACTGCCTATGTGTTCAGCAGCGGGTGACAGCCCATGACGACTGCCGGGTTTCCCCATTCGGACACCCCCGGATCAAAGCTCGGTTGACAGCTCCCCGGGGCCTATCGCGGCCTCCCACGTCCTTCATCGGTTCCTGGTGCCAAGGCATCCACCGTGCGCCCTTAAAAACTTGGCCACAGATGCTCGCGTCCACTGTGCAGTTCTCAAACAACGACCAGCCACCCG
>NZ_JAILXP010000571.1 GCF_020740895.1 Streptomyces sp. UNOB3_S3
GGGGTGGGGAAAGCCCCACCTTTCGGTTAGGGACGGCCGTCCACGCCCCCGTCCGTACGGCTCCGCCAGGGCAGCTCGGCGGTGACGACCGTCGGGCCGCCGACGGGGGAGTCCACGACGAACAGCCCGTCCACCGAGCCCAGCCGCTCGGCGAGCCCGGCCAGCCCGCTGCCCCGGGCGGTCGAGGCGCCGCCCTGCCCGTCGTCGCTGACCCGGATCAGCAGCCGGTCCGCCGCGCGCCACAGCTCGACCTCCGCCGTCCGGGCCCGGCTGTGCTTGCTGACGTTCTGCAGGAGCTCCGAGACGGTGAAGTAGGCGATGCCCTCGATCGCCGGCGCCGGACGGGACTCCAGGTCCACGGCCACGGTCACCGGCACCGTGCACCGCCCGGCCACCGACGTCAGCGCCGGGCCGAGACCGCGGTCGGTGAGGATCGCCGGGTGGATGCCGCGGGCGAGGTCGCGCAGCTCCTGGAGGGCGAGCTTCACCTCGCCGTGCGCCTCGTCGACCATCCGCGCGCCCGCCTCCGGGTCCTCCAGCAGCCGCTCCTTCGCCAGCCCGAGCCCCATGGCCAGGGCGACGAGACGGGCCTGGGCGCCGTCGTGGAGATCGCGCTCGATACGGCGCAGATCGGCCGCGGCGGTGTCCACGACCACGCCCCGGTCCTCCTCCAGCTCGGCGATCCGCCGCTCCAGCTCGCTCGACGGCGACAGCAGCCCGCGCACCATCGCCCGGTCCACATTGGTCAGCCCCCGCGCGATGTGCCCCAGCACCGGCCACGCGACGAACAGGGACGCCAGCGCGATGCCGAACGTGAGAACACCCCATGGCAGTCGTATGAACGCGTACAGCGTGCTGCGCCACGCCACCGGATCCTTCAGCGTCATCCACATCCGGCCGAGGAAACCGGTGGCGCGATGCCGGGAGAGCGGGCTCGGCTCGTCGATCCGGACGCCCAGCAGCGCCCGCGCCCGCCACCGCTCGGCCCTGCCCAGCACCCGCGCGCCCATCAGGCCGGCCGCCAGCAGCGGCAGCCCGACGACCGTCACCGACAGCAGCGCGCCCGCGTAGAGCCAGAGGGAGACATAGACGAAGCCGAGGATCCCCTCCAGCAGATTGAGGAGGAGGTGCGCGACCTCCTTCCACGTCGCGGAGCCGAAGGCGAAGCGCGCGGGAGGCAGCCGGTCGTCGTCCTCGGCGGCGACCTGGACGGCGCGGGAACGGGCGTGGGTACGGGCGGTCATACGGCAAGCGTGCCCTGGTCAGGACGGCTGCCGCCATGGGGTCCGTGGGTGCCGCGGGGTGGGGATAACCCCACCCCGCGCCCGCCGGGGCGGATCGTCCGGGGCGTCGTAGGGCCTAGACTCGCGTGCGTACAGATCGTCGAACAAACAGGACAGGGAGCGAGGGGCGGACGTGCCGGAGGCGACCGTGCGCACCAGTGGCGCCGATGTCCAGCTCGCGGCGGACTACTTCCACGCCTATTCGGTCGTCGGACTGCTCGCCGTCATCGGCGTGCTGTTCGTGGCCGTGGCCTTCGGGGCCGGACGGCTGCTGCGACCGGTGGTGCCGACGCCCGAGAAGCTGCTCACGTACGAGTGCGGCGTGGACCCGGTCGGCGAGGGCTGGGCGCACACACAGGTCCGCTATTACGTCTATGCGTTTCTGTACGTGATCTTCGCGGTGGACTCGATCTTCCTGTTCCCCTGGGCCACGGTGTTCGCCGCGCCGGGCTTCGGCGGGGCGACGCTCGTGGAGATGTTCGTCTTCCTCGGCTTCCTCGCCGTGGGCCTGTTGTACGCATGGAAGAAGGGCGTCCTGGAATGGACGTGACACCCCCGGTCGACCTGCCCGAGCCCCGCCGGCTCGGCCCGCTGGCGCGCCTGGCCCCCGAGCCCATGAAGGTCGTCCTGAACTGGGGCCGCCGCTACAGCCTGTGGGTCTTCAACTTCGGGCTCGCCTGCTGCGCGATCGAGTTCATCGCGGCGTCCATGGCGCGGCACGACTTCATCCGCCTGGGTGTGATCCCCTTCGCGCCCGGCCCCCGCCAAGCCGACCTCATGATCGTCTCGGGCACGGTCACGGACAAGATGGCCCCGGCCGTGAAGCGGCTGTACGAGCAGATGCCCGAGCCCAAGTACGTGATCTCCTTCGGCGCCTGCTCCAACTGCGGCGGGCCCTACTGGGACTCGTACTCGGTCACCAAGGGCGTCGACCAGATCATCCCCGTGGACGTGTACGTGCCGGGCTGCCCGCCGCGGCCGGAGGCGCTGCTCCAGGGGATCATCAAGCTCCAGGAGAAGATCGCGAAGGAGTCGCTCGGCGAGCGGTACGGCTCCGCCGGGGGACGGGCGTCCACGGCGGCGCTGCGCAGCGGCCTCGTGACGCCGCCGCCTCCCCCCGCGGGGGCCGCCGCCCCGGCTGCCGAGGAGACGGACCGATGAGCGAGCCTTCGCCCACCGCGGGGTGGCTCCCCCGCGCCGTGACGGACCTCTTCGGCGCGGACGCGACCGCCGAGGAGGCGTACGACCTGCTGACGGTCGACGTCCCGGCCGGGGAGTGGCTGACCGCGCTCGAGACCGCGCGTTCCGTGCTGGGCTGCACGTTCTTCGACTGGCTGAGCGCCGTCGACGAGCCCGGCACGGGCTTCCGCGTCTGCGCGCACGTGGCGGCGCTGCCGGGCGCGGGCGGCGCGACGCGCCGGCTGCTCCTGCGCACGACCGTGCCGCACGAGGCCCCCGCGCTGCCCAGCGCGGTGGACGTCTACGCGGGCGCGGCGTGGCACGAGCGCGAGACGCACGAGATGTTCGGCATCGACTTCCCGGGCCACCCCCACCTCGTACCGCTTCTGCTGCCCGAGGGCTTCGAGGGCCACCCGCTGCGCAAGGACTTCGTCCTCGCGGCGCGTGTGGTGAAGGCCTGGCCGGGCGCGAAGGAGCCCGGCGAGGCGGCCGAGGGCGGCCCCAAGCGCCGCCAGATGCTTCCCCCGGGCGTCCCCGACCCCAACGAA
>NZ_JAILXP010000572.1 GCF_020740895.1 Streptomyces sp. UNOB3_S3
CCCCGACCGCCCGGCCCTCGCCACCCTCCGCGTCTCCCGCACCGAGGGCGGCGTGGCGGAGGACATCACGCTCACCCTCGGCTACGGCCGGGACGAGACCCCGCCCCTCGGCGCCGTCGAGCCCCTCGCCCGTACGCTCGCCGACGGGCACGGTCTCGTATCGCTCCTCGTCTCCCTGCGCCGGGGCCGTCGCGACCTCACCGTCCCGCCGCGCTTCGAGGCCCCGCCGATCCCCGTCTCCTTCACGCTGGGCGCGGCCGACATCCGCCGGACCGGCCTCGGCCACGCGCTGCGACCGCCGCTCGACCTGAGCCCCGTGCGCCTCGGTCCCGCCGTCCACTACCCCCTCGGCGACGGCACCGACGCCCAGGCGTGGACGGTGCTCCAGCGGCTGTCCGCCCACCTCAAGGCCGCCCGCGCCGGTGATTAGGGTGGTGCGGGTGATCGAGTCTCGTCCCCACACCCTGTTCTCCTTCGGCACTCTGCTGGACGAACGGGTTCAGAAAGAGCTTTTCGGCCAGTCCGTGCCCACGTCCCCGGCGTCGCTGGCCGGACATACGACCAGGCCGATTCGGATCACGGACCCGTCCGTGATCGCCACCAGCGGTCTCGACGTCCACCTGACCCTGGAGCGCAGGATAGGCGCCGAGGTCGAGGGTGCCGTCCTGCACCTCACCGACGAGGACCTCGCCGCCGCCGACGCCTACGAAGTCGACGACTACGCCCGCCGACGCGTGTGCCTCTCCTCCGGGGAGACCGCCTGGGCCTACCTCGACGCGAATCCGCTCCGCCCGGCGCAGCGCATCGTGATCGTGGGCGACAGCATCGCCTACGGGCGCTGCGATCCGCAGGGCGGGTGGGCGGCCCGGCTGTCGGCCGCCCACATCGCGCGGGACGAGGCCGCGCACCGGGTCTTCAACCTCGCCATCCCCGGCGCCACCCTCGCCGACGTCAGAGAGCAGACGCCCGCGCTGCTGCCCCCTCGCCTGCCCGACACCCTCCTCGTCGCCGCCGGCATCAACGACTCGGCCGCCGGTGACGGGCTGGCACACCTGGAAGGCAGCCTCGGCTCCCTCGCCACCACCGCCCTGAGCCACAACGCGCGGCTCGTCATCGCGGGGCCGATATGGCTCGACGAGGAACACGCCCCCGACTACGAGGGCCTGTGCTTCACCCGGGCCCGGGCGTTGGAACTGCGCGAGTCCCTGCGGGCCTGGTGCGACGCACACCACGTCGACTTCCTCGACATGTGGGAGCCGCTGCGCGAGCGGCCCCACCTCCTCGTCGACGGCCTCCACCCCGGCCCCGAGGGGCACGAGGTGCTCTACCAGCACCTCAGTGCCCTCGGCGGCTGAGCCCTCGCTCGCTTACGTTACGGATGCGCCTCCCGCTGGTGCCGCCCCATGGCGGTCGCCAGCCGGGCGGCCTCGTCGCGGTCGTCGTCCTCGACGGCCCGGTACCGGCCCTGTTTGATCTCCCAGCAGACCCGGCATCGGGTGGGCGCGGCCTCGCGCCGGTCGCGCTCCCGGCGACTCCGCTCGTTGACGTCCGCGACGCGGGCGCGGAGCGCGTCCCCCGTGGCCGCCGGGCGCGGGTCTCCCGGCAGCGCCTCCCACTCCCGGCCGCCCCCGGGAGCCCTGAGCAGCACCCGCCCGCCTACGACGGCCATGACCTCACCCACGCGGTCCCGCCCGACGTCGCGGACGACCGCCCCGATCTCGGGGGCGGTCACCGGACGCTCTCCGAGCGGGGGACGAAGTCGATGCCGTGCGCGGTGATCACCACGGTGTGGTCCGGCTCCGGCGGTTTGACGGGTTCCCGCGCCACGGGGGCGGCGGCAGCGCCGCAGCGGTGGCGAGTGCGGCCGGAGCTTGTGGGAGCACACAGTGCTCTCACCCATTCAAGGCAGCGAATCATCAAGGTTGCCACTGTCTGTCGACCCCGCTTCCTTCGCGTTGACCACACCCCGCGACCGCCAGCGGCCATGGGGCTTCCACGCGCAGATCCTGCCGGGACGCAGAAGACGTATTTACCGCCATGCACGGACAGTTGGGTCGGCCGAGCGCTACTGTCGAAGAACGCCCAAACGTCCGCAGGGGGTCCCTTGAACTCGGCTCTACGATCGGCTATGGCATCGGCCGGGTTGTCGCCCAGACAACTCGCCCTCCGCGTCGGTGTCTCCGGCAAGACCGTGGAACGGTGGGTCGCGGACGAAGAGTTGATCCCGCATGCCAGAAACCGAGAAGACGCCTCAGCGGCGTTGGGAGTGGAAGCAGCGATGTTGTGGCCCAAGGCGGTCAGGGACCGTTTGAAGACCGGGAGCGACCAGGAAATCGTCCGGAGCTACCCGTACCGGTCCGCGTGCCCGTCCACCGTGTGGGGCGAGCTCATCTCCGACGCGGCCGACGACCTGTTCTTCGGCGGATTCACCTCCTACTTCCTGTGGAGCCATGTGCCCGCGCTCCCCGATGTCCTGCGGCGAAAGGCGGCGAAGGGCTGCCGCGTCCGGTTCCTGATCGGCGACCCCGAAGGAAGCGTGACCACGCGGCGGGAAGAGATCGAGGGCGTCGCCATGGCCGTGTCCACACGCATCGGGACGACCTTGGAGCAGTTGTCCAGAATGGGTCCGACGGAAGGGCTGGAAGCGCGGTTCTCCGCTCCCTCGGACGCCACGAACCACATCTCGCTGTCCGTCTTCCGCTTCGACGACGAAGCGCTCGTGACACCGCACCTGGCCACACAGGTCGGCCACGACTCGCCGCTGCTCCACCTGCGACGACGCGGGGAGCAGGGCATGTTCCACCGCTTCGTGGAGCACGCCGAGGAGTTGTGGTCCCGGAGCGTCCCCATTGAGCTTGAGCGGCCGGCGCACAGCAGCTGACCGATCTCATGCCCTACGGCCAGATATTCGAACACGCCGACTGGCGCAAGAGCAGCTACAGCGGCGTCCAGTCCGACTGCCTTGAGATAGCCGACGGCTTACCCGACCCCACCCCCGTCCGCGAC
>NZ_JAILXP010000573.1 GCF_020740895.1 Streptomyces sp. UNOB3_S3
GCATCAGGTGGGGGAGGGCGAGCGGGTCGCCGGCGATCTGGACGTCGCTGTTCATGGGGTGTGGTTCCTCGGCGCGGGTGCCGGTACGGCGGCGCGGGAGCGCGCGGACGCACGGCAGGAGCGATCAGAGACAGGAAGGAGAAGCGGGGCTGCGACACGGCAGCGAGGGTGATCTCAGGTGAGGGAGATCAGCTGGAGCTGGGGGAGCCGGATACCGGCTTCGGTCGCGTCAACAGCTGGAACAGCGACAGCGCGCCTGCGCAGCACAGCGGGACCCGTAGGCACGGGTCAGGCTGAGGTTCCCCGGGGCGGAGGCCAGGGGGAGGGAGGTCGCTGGCATGTCACCAAGGAGACCGGCTCGTCCACGCCTCTGTCAACCGGGTGTCCGTTTTGGGGGGATCTTTCACCCGTGCGGTTACTGATTGGAGTGAAGGGTTTGCGTGGCGGTGTGTATGGACACCGGACGGGCGACCGGGGTCGTCAAGATCGGGTGCAACGGGTTCGCCGCAGGTCGCGTCCTTCTCTTCGAGGCGGGAAGACCCCTGTCCCGGTCCGGGTCGGAAGTGGCTTTTGTTGCGAGTGGTGGATGTGTCCACTCTTGAGGTGGTTTGGCAACTTTCCGCGCGCCCTTGGTTCCGCAGAGTGAATAAGGGGCCCAATAGCAGATCCCGGCTTGACTGCCCCGGATCGGCGCACTTGTAATTTCACTCGTGTCGTTCTGCCGCACCTGACCACCTGACACGCGGCAGCACACGGGGACGCATTGACAGACGAGGGGCGCACATGACCGAGCTGTTCCAGCAACTGCTGGTCGAGGAGGCGGACGAGGAGCTCGGCTGGCAGGAGCGCGCGTTGTGCGCTCAGACCGACCCCGAGTCCTTCTTTCCCGAAAAGGGCGGATCCACACGCGAGGCGAAGAAGGTCTGTCTCGCTTGCGAGGTCCGTTCCGAGTGCCTTGAATACGCGCTGGCCAATGACGAACGCTTTGGCATCTGGGGCGGTTTGTCCGAGCGCGAGCGCCGCCGCCTCAAGAAGGCCGCGGTCTGACCGGACCGGCGTCATGACCTGACGGGATGTCCTGTTCAAGGCCGGCCGTGCCACGGCCGGGCAAGGGGACCACGGAGCCGTCCGCTCCACCCACCTCCGCACCACACTCCATACCGCACGGTCCGCCTCTCGCGCCCCGCAAGCGAGAGGCGGACCGCTGTGTTCACAGCCACTGTGTTCACAGCCACTAGGGTGGGGGCCCGTCCGAGACGTACCGACGCCCTCCCCGGCCCCGCGCCCGCAAGAGCGGCGCTCACACGTCCATCGCAGTCTCCACTGAACCGGGGCCCGCACCTGACATGTTCGACCCCACCATCCCCGCGCTGCTCGACCCGGCCCTGCCACCCGCGTTCCCGCGCCACGTCGTCACCGCCGTACTCGTCGCCCACGACGGCGCCCGCTGGCTGCCCGACGCCCTCGCCGGGCTGCTCGGCCAGGAACGCCCCGTCCAGCATGCCGTCGCCGCCGACACCGGCAGCGCCGACGACTCCCGCCGGCTGCTGGCCGACGCCCTCGGCGCCGACCACGTCCTCCACCTGGCCCGGCGCGCCGGCTTCGGCACCGCCGTCGACGAGGCCGTCCGCACGGCCCCCGTCCTGACCGCCGACGACCTGCCCTACCTCAGGCGCTCCAGCGGCTGGGACCCCGCCGGCCGCACCTGGACCGAGGACGCCCCCGGCGCCGACCGCGCCGACCTCGAACCCGTGCAGTGGCTCTGGCTGCTCCACGACGACTGCGCGCCCGAGCCCGCCGCCCTCCACGAACTGCTGCGCGTCGCCGAGGCCGAACCGGACGCGGCCGTCATCGGCCCCAAGCTCCGCAGCTGGTACGACCGCCGCCAGCTCCTCGAGACCGGCGTCTCCATCGCCCGCAGCGGCCGCCGCTGGACCGGCCTCGAACGCCGCGAACAGGACCAGGGACAGCACGACCAGATCCGGTCCGTCCTGTCCGTCTCCACCGCGGGCATGCTGGTGCGCCGCGACGTCTGGCAGGAGCTCGGCGGCTTCGACCCCCGCCTCCCGCTCATGCGCGACGACGTCGACCTGTGCTGGCGCGCCCACGCCGCAGGCCACCGCGTCCTCGTCGCCCCCGACGCCGTCCTGCGCCACGCCGAGGCCGCCTCCCGCGAGCGCCGCCCCGTCGACTGCGCCGGCCGCAAACCGGCCAACCCCCACCGCGTCGACAAGGCCGGCGCCGTCTACACCCTCCTCGCCAACACCCGTGGCGCGCTCCTGCCGTACGTCATGCTCCGGCTCGTCATCGGCACCCTGCTGCGCGTCCTCGGCTACATCGTCGGCAAGGCACCCGGACAGGCCCTCGACGAACTCGCCGGATTCGCCGGCGTCCTCCTGCGCCCCGGGCGCGTCCGCGCGGCGCGCAAACGACGCGGCGAGCCCCGGATCGCCCCCGCGGAACTCCGGCCGCTCTTCCCGCCCCCCGGCGCGACCGTCCGCGCCACGATCGAACAGCTCGCGAGCGACATCGGCGCCCGCACCGACGACACGGCACCCTCCGCCGGACGCCACGGCGGAGCCGTCGAGTCCGGCCCCGGCGGGGACGACGCCGACTACCTGGAGATCGAGCAGTTCGCCCGGCTCAGGCGGCTGGCCCGCAAGCCCGCGCCCGTCCTCTTCACGCTCCTGCTCCTCGTCTCCGCCCTCGCCTGCCGCGACCTGTTCGGCGGCGGCGCGCTCTCCGGCGGCGCCCTCCTGCCCGTCCCCGAGCACCTCTCCGGCCTGTGGTCCGCCTACACCGACGGCTGGCACCCGGTCGGCGTGGGCAGCACCGAGAACGCGCCCCCCTACCTGGCCGTCCTCGCGACCCTGGCGACGCTCCTCCTCGGCTCCACCGGCACCGCCCTCACCGTCCTGCTGGTCTGCTCGGTCCCGCTGGCCGGGCTCACCGCCTACTTCGCCGCCCGCCCCCTCATCGCCTCCCGCCCGCTGCGCGCC
>NZ_JAILXP010000574.1 GCF_020740895.1 Streptomyces sp. UNOB3_S3
GGTGGGCGGGGGGCTGGCCAACGCGCTCAACAACCTCCCGGTGTACCTGGCGGGCGAGTCGGCCGTTCCCGTGGGCAATCACGACCAGTTGCTGGCCCTGCTGATCGGCACCAACGTCGGCCCGGTGATCACCCCTTGGGCCTCCCTGGCGACGCTGCTGTGGTTCGAGCGCTGTCACGCGCAGGGCGTGCGCGTGTCCCCGGGGCGGTTCATGGGGACGGGCGCGGTGCTGGCCGCCGGTGCCCTGGTGGCGTCCGTCGGCGCGCTCGCCGTCACGGCATCCCTCACGGGGTGACGGCGGGACGTGCGGCGTGCGGCCTGTCCAGCGGTTACGCGGCCCGTTCGGCCGTGCCCGGCCGTCCACCGCGTCGGCCCGTACGGTGTGCCGGTCCTCGACGGGCACCGGACCTCACAGCGAGGGCGCCGTCGTGGGCCGCCCCTCCGCGACCAGCTTCAGGAGGTACGGGAGGTCCTCCGGCCGCCCGGCGACGAAGCTGCGGTCGGTGTCGGGCCCGGCGACCCCGCCGTGGAAGACACCGCCGTCCAGGGCCCGGATGGCCAGGCCCGCCTCGGCGGCCAGCAGCGCCCCGGCGGGCAGGTCGATGGCCTCGGCGCGGTAGCCGACGAAGCCGTCGATGTCGCCGCGGGCCAGCATCGCCCAGGCCAGCAGGGGCGCCCACAACTGGAGCACCCGCCGGGAGCGCGCCTCCAGGGCGTCCTTGAGGGCGCGCGCCACCGGGTCCCGGCGGGCGACCGCGTGGCCCTGGGTCCAGGCCAGCAGGGGCCCGGCGGCGGACGGCCGGCCCGCGGGCCCGGTCAGCCGGCCGCGCGGCCCGTACGCGCCGTGGCCCGCCGAGGCCGTCCACGTGCGGTCGGTCACCGGGTCGTGGACGACGCCCAGCACGGGCGCCTCGCCCACGCACAGGGCGATGCCGACGGCGTAGGCGGGCAGGCCGATGACGACGTTGTTGCTGCCGTCGAGGGGGTCCACCAGCCAGGTGCGGCCGGTCCGCGCGCCGGGTGCCGCGGGGACGGGGCCCGCCTCCTCGGAGAGGATCCGGTCGCCGGGGAAGCTCTCCCGGATCCGCCGGACCACCAGGCGCTCGGCCAGCAGGTCGAGTTCGGTGACGACGTCGCCCCGGTCGCCCTTGGCCCGTACGCCGTAGTCGTCGTGGAAGCGCGAGCGCAGCAGCGCGCCCGCCTCCTCGGCGGCGCCGACGGCCACCCGGTGCTCCGCCGCCAGGGCCCCCGCCGGCCCGCCCGGGCCCGGGGACCCGGCGCGGCCGTCGTCATCGGCAGTGGTGTCCATCGATCCTCCTCAGGACAGTGCGGGCCGTCCGGGCGGTCTGCGCGGCGTCGCATGTCTGTCGTACCACCCGGTGCGCGGGGCCATGCACCGGTCCGAGGGTGAGGTCGTGGCGCCCGGGCAGCGAGCGGCCGAGCAGCAGCGTGGCCGCGACGGTGCCCGGGGGGACGACGGTGGTGTGGAACTCCCCGGCGGGGAGCCGGTAGATCCCGCCGGCGAGGCTGGTCTCCTCGGGGCCGGGCGCACAGCTCACCAGGCGTGAAGTGGGCCGGATCTCGTCCACCGCCGGGGCGTCGCCCGTCCCGTCGGGCGGGGCCGTGACGGAGGCGGTGCTGTGGACCTCGAAGAGCCGGTGCGTGGGCCGGTCGGGCTCGTCGCGCACCCGGACCCGCAGATTGCCGACCTGCCCGTACAGCACACAGCTGATCAGGTCCCAGCTGTGGGCGTGCACGGCCGAGGTGGTCGGCCGGGCGGGCGGGCCCGCCGGCACGTCGCCGAAGACATGGACGCACACCCCCCGGTCGCCCTCGCGCCGCACCGGGAGGCAGAGGAACCCCAGCGGGTGGCGGACGGCGCGCAGCGCGCGCCGCCCGGAGGCGATCTCCTCCAGGACCGTCGCGGCCGCCGCGAAGAGCTCGCCGGCCGCCGCCCCGTCTCTCGTCCCCCTCGCCATGGCCTGTTCGATGCGGCGGTAGTCCACGGGGCTGCGCACGGGAAGCTCACCTCCGGTACGGGTTCTCCGCGTGCAGGGCCTTGTCGATGATGTCGCCGACGTCGCGGTCGGTGAAGGACGCCGGGAGCGGCAGGCCGAGCCCCTCGAAGAGCCGGACGACCTCGTCGACCGTGGGCTCGTCGCCGAGCGGGACGGTGCGGCTGAGGTCCAGGGTGTGGGCCTGTTCCCGGCTCTGGTGGAGCTCGGTGACGTAGTAGTCGTAGAGCGGACGATCCCGCTCCACCAGCAGGTTGACGCGCTGGGGGTCGTCCTGAGTGATGATCAGGCAGGAGCTGGAGAGGTCGAAGCGGAGCGTGGGGACGACGGAGGAGAGATGGACGTCGATCTCCAGGGTGTCGAGGCGCTGCCGGTACCAGCAGGCGGCGAGCACGGTGGCGAAGGACTCCTTGCGGGTCCGCTCGGCGCTCCAGGCCTCCGCGGGCACCGAGTGGAGCCGGTGGGCGAAGGTCTGGCGGAAGCGCGCGTACGCCGCGCAGGCCTGCTCGTCGGCCGGGCTGACGATGTCGATCTTCATCGTGAGGGAGCGGCGCTGCCGCTGGGCCTCCCGGACGCAGACGGGGAGCGTCACGGCGCGCAGATAGGTGCCGGTGCCGCCCTTGAAGACCCAGCGGTCGGTGGTCAGCCGGGCCCGGTCCAGGGCCGCCTCCAGCTCGGCGCCGGACAGCGAGCGCACCATGGTGAGGTCCTCCAGCGCGTGCCGGGTGCCGCTCATGGCCGCGCGGATGTCGGCCTGCCGGCGCCGGCGCTCGGTCAGCGTCCCGAACACCAGCGCGGCCAGCACCAGCAGGATCGCCCCGGAGGTGATGTTGCTCTCGACCGGCTGGTCGAGGACGTCGAGGACGCCGATGGTCAGGGCCGCGCCCAGGGCGATGACACCGTCGAGGTTCCTGATGGTCCAGGCGACGGCGTTCTCCACGCCCCGCCCCAGCCGTGCCGCCGTGCCCGCCATGGC
>NZ_JAILXP010000575.1 GCF_020740895.1 Streptomyces sp. UNOB3_S3
CTCCCCACGACTCGATCAGCCTGAACAACGCCACTTCGAGAGCGAAAAGCGCAGGCTGAGTGAAGCCGGTCTCGTTCAACGCGTCCGCGTCGTCGCCGAACATCACCTCCCGCAGCGGACGCTCCAGCTCGCGGTCGAAGTACGCCGCCACCTCGTCCAGCGCCTCGGCGAAGACGGGGAACCGCTCGTACAGCTCCCGGCCCATGCCCGCGCGCTGCGAGCCCTGGCCCGAGAACAGGAACGCCTGCTTGCCCGCCACGTCCCCGGCGACGCCGCGCGCGACCTCCCGGGCGCTGTCGCCGTCGGCCAGCAGCACCGCGCGGTGCGCGAACACCGCCCGGCCCGTGGCCAGGGAGAAGCCGGTGTCCGTCGCGTCCCGGCCCGTTCCGGCGAGGGCGGCGATCCGCTCGGTCAGCGCGGTCAGCGCGGCCTCGGAACGCGCCGAGACCACCCACGGCACGAGGCCGGGAGTCCGCTCCACCACCGGTTCCCGAGCGGGCAGCGTCGCCTGCGGTGCCTGCGGTGCCTGCGGTGCCTGCGGTGCCTGCGGTGCCTGCGGTGCCTGCTCGACGATGACGTGCGCGTTGGTGCCGCTGACGCCGAAGGCGGACACGCCCGCCCGGCGCGGGTGGCCGGTCTCGGGCCAGGCCCGGTGCTCGGTCACCAGCGCCACGGTCCCGTCCGACCAGTCGACGTGCGAGGACGGGGTGCCGACGTGGAGGGTGCGCGGCAGTTCGCCGTGGCGCATCGCGAGGACCATCTTGATGACGCCCGCGACGCCGGCCGCCGCCTGGGTGTGGCCCAGGTTGGACTTGACGGCGCCGAGGAGCAGCGGGAGCGCGGCGTCGCGGTCCCGGCCGTAGGCGGCGATGAGGGCGTGTGCCTCGATGGGGTCGCCGAGGGTGGTGCCGGTGCCGTGGGCCTCCACGGCGTCGACGTCGGCGGGGGTGAGGCGGCCGTCGGCGAGGGCCTGGCGGATGACGCGCTGCTGGGCGCGGCCGTTGGGGGCGGTCAGGCCGTTGGAGGCGCCGTCCTGGTTGACGGCGCTGCCGCTGACGACCGCGAGGACGTCGTGCCCGTTGCGGCGGGCGTCGGAGAGCCGCTCCAGGACGAGGATGCCCACGCCCTCGGACCAGCTGGTGCCGTCGGCCGCGTCGGAGAAGGCCTTGCAGCGGCCGTCGGGGGCGAGCCCGCCCTGCGCGGTGAACTCGGCGAAGGCGTCCGGGCTGGACATGACCGACACGCCGCCGGCCAGGGCCAGCGTCGACTCGCCCGAGCGCAGTGAGCTCGCGGCCATGTGGAGGGCGACGAGCGAGGAGGAGCAGGCGGTGTCGACGGTGACGGCCGGGCCCTCCAGGCCGAGGGCGTAGGAGAGGCGGCCGGACATGACGCTGGCGGTGTTGCCGGTGGCGACGTGGCCGCGGACGTCGGCGGTGCCGGCGCGCAGCAGGTTGACGTAGTCCTGGCCGTTGGTGCCGACGAACACGCCGGTCCGGCTGCCGCGCAGGGACGTCGGGTCGATGCCGGCCCGTTCGAAGGCCTCCCAGGTGGTCTCCAGCAGCAGGCGCTGCTGCGGGTCCATGGCGAGGGCCTCGCGCGGCGAGATCCCGAAGAACGCGGCGTCGAAGAGGCCGACGCCGTCGAGGAAGCCGCCTTCGAGGGTGGCGGAGCCGCCCCGGGCGAGGCGCTCCAGGTCCCAGCCGCGGTCGGCCGGGAAGCCGGAGATGGCGTCCTCGCCGCCGGACAGGAGCCGCCACAGGTCCTCGGGGGAGGCGATCCCGCCGGGGAAGCGGCAGTTCATGCCGACGATGACGATCGGATCGTCGTCGACGGCCGCCCGGACGGCCGGGAGCGCGCCGCCCTCGGCCCCCTCGGGCAGGGTGCCGAGGAGCTCGGTGAGGAGGAACCCGGCCAGTTCCTGCGGGGTCGGGTAGTCGTAGACGAGGGTGGCGGGCAGGCGCAGCCCGGTGGTGGCCGACAGGGCGTTGCGCAGTTCGACGATGGTGAGGGAGTCGAAGCCGAGGTCGCTGAAGGCCTGGTCGGCGGCGATGCTGTCGGCGCCGGAGTGGCCGAGGACGGCGGCGACGTGGCCGCGCAGCAGGTCCAGGACGAACCGGGGGCGCGCGGACTCGGCGAGCGCGGCGAGTCGTTGCCGCAGGTCGTCCTCGCCGGGGCCGCCCGCGGGGTGCGGGATGTCCTGGGCCGAGACGACGGTGGCGGCGCGGAGTTCGGGGAGGTCGCCGACGAGGGTGCTGTGGCGGAAGGCGCTGATGTAGCGGTCCCAGTCGATGTCGGCGACGGTCACGGCGGTGTCGTCGTGTTCGACGGCGTGCCGCAGGGCGGTGAGGGCGGCGGCGGGCGCCATGGGGGTGAAGCCGCCGCGGCGGACGCGGCCGTCGACGGGCGTTCCGTCGCCGGCCATGCCGGCTCCGGCCCAGGGGCCCCAGGCGATGGAGGTCGCGGGCAGGCCCTGGGCGCGGCGGGCGGCGGCGAAGGCGTCGAGGAAGGCGTTGGCGGCGGCGTAGTTGCCCTGTCCGGCCGCACCGAGGGTGCCGGCGGTGGAGGAGAACAGGACGAAGGCGGCCAGGTCCAGGTCGCGGGTGAGCTCGTGGAGGTGGACGGTGGCGGTGGCCTTGGCGGCGAGGACGGCCGTGAACTTCTCGGTGGTGAGCGTGTCGACGACGCCGTCGTCGACCACTCCGGCGGTGTGGAACACGGCCGTGAGCGGGTGTTCGGCCGGGATGCCGGCGAGCAGCGCGGCGAGCGCGGCGCGGTCGGAGGTGTCGCAGGCGGCGAGGGTGACCTCGGTGCCCAGCGCGGCCAGTTCGGCCCTCAGGTCCTCGGCGCCGGGCGCGTCGGCGCCCCGGCGGCTGACCAGGAGCAGGCGCGGCGCGCCCGCTTCGGCGAGCATGCGGGCGACGTGGCCGCCCAGCGCTCCGGTGCCGCCGGTGACCAGGACGGTGCCGGTGGGGGTGTAGGGG
>NZ_JAILXP010000576.1 GCF_020740895.1 Streptomyces sp. UNOB3_S3
GGGCTGAGGGGGCTGTCGGGGTCGGCGGCGTTCTTGAAGAACTGCGCCGCGAACTCGTGGTACGGCCCGGCCACGTCCAGCCACGCCCGCAGCACCCCGGCCAGCCGCGCCTCCAGGTCGGTCTCCCGGTCCAGCACCTCACGGACCGCCCTCTGGTGGTCGGCGCCGATCCGGTCGTAGAAGCCCTGGATCAGGTGCTCCTTGCCGGCGAAGTAGTAGTACGCGTTGCCGACGGAGACCCCGGCCTCCTTGGCGATGACCCGCATCGTGGTCTTGTCGTAGCCGCGTTCCTGAAACAGTCTCAGCGCGGTCTCCAGGATCAGGGCGCGGGTCTGCTCGCTCTTCGGCGCTCGGGGCTCGTTCTCTGCTGACACGGTGAGAGCCTAGCCGCGCGGCCGGAAGGGGCTCCGCCCGGCTCACTGCCCGGTCGGCGCCGCCCACGGTCCCTGCGGGACGGGGTAACCCTGCGGGACGGGGTGCCACCCCTGCGGCGCGACCGGCGGGAGCTGCCCGCGGTCCGCCATGCCGCGGCGGCGGAACTTGTTGAGCGCGTACACATTGCCCAGGTGCATCACGCCGAGCACCAGCAGTACGACGCCGAGCTTCCGCGACAGGGTCTCGAACACCTCCCGGGCGGTCGTGACCGCGGTGTCGTCCTGGAGGTAGAGCGCCACGAATCCCAGGTTGACGAGGTAGAAGCCCACCACCAGCAGATGGTTGACGGCGCCGGCGAGCTTCTCGTCCCCGTGCAGCACATCGGCCAGGAACACCTGGCCGTTGCGGCTCAGCGTACGGGCGACCCAGATGGTGAGGCCCAGGCAGATCAGCAGGTAGACGGCGTACGTGACAACGGTGAGGTCCACGTTCCATACCTTTCTTGAACGTGTTCAAAACTTTCTTGATCAGGACTGTAGACCTGTTTTTGAACGCGTTCAAGCCGACGCTTCAGGCCGGGTTCCGGCGCAGCCGCGCGGCGAGCAGGGCGATGTCGTCCTCGGCCGGGCCCTCGGCGAGCCGGGACAGCAGCGTGTCGAGGACACCGTCCAACGGCCCGTCCAGCGGCAGCCGGAGCCGCGTCAGCTGCCGCAGCGACACATCGATGTCCACACCCCGCCGCTCCACCAGCCCGTCCGTGTACAGCAACAGGACGCTCCCGGGCGGCATCCGCGCCGTGAACGCCTCGTAGCCGCACAACGCGGTGCTCAGCGGGGGACCGGCCGGCACGTCCAGCAACTCGCCCTCGAGGTCCGGCCGCAGCAGCACGGGCGGCAGATGCCCGGCGCGGGCGGCCGTGACGGTGCCCGCGCCGGGATCGATCAGCGCCAGCAGGCACGTGGCGACACGGTCGAGCCCGATCCGGGCGGCGTCCCGGTCGGCCCGCTCCAGGATCGCGGCGGGCGACGCGCCGGAGGTGACGACGGTCCGCAGCAGCGAGCGGTACTGGCTCATGGCGACGGCCGCCGCGAAGCCATGGCCCATCACATCGCCCATCACCTGGAGGGTGCGCCCGTCGGGCAGCGCCAGCGAGTCGTACCAGTCGCCGCCGACGAGGGCGCTGCGGCCCGCCGGCAGATAGCGCGAGGCCGTCTCGACGTCCGGGTGCGGGCTGCCGGGCTCGGACAGCAGGGCGCGCTGCAACTCCAGGGCCATGGCGTGCTCATGGGTGTACTGGCGGGCGTTGCTCACGGTCACGGCGGCCCGCGCGGCCAGCTCCCGCACCACCACGACGTCGTCCTCGGCGAACGGGGGCGATTGCCCCGCCCGCGACAGGATGAGTGTCCCCACCGGGTGCTGGGGCGCCGGCAGCGGAACCACCAGCAGGGAGTGGATCCCGGCCGCGCGGTAGGCCGTGACCCGGCCGGGGTCCGGCGCCATCCGCCGGAGCAACTCGTCCGAGGCGAGGTTGCCCACCCACGGCTCCCCGGTGTCGAGGCACCGGCGGATCGCCGAGCCCCGCTGGACGTCCACGTGGTCCCCCGGCTCGCCGAACCGGGCCAGGTGGCGCATCAGTTCCGGCACCCCCGACAGGGCCATCCGGCGCAGCCGCAGCATGCCCGGCGCCGGGGGCGGCGTGCCGCCGGCCTCCGCCTCGGTGATCTCGACGCTCGCCGCGTCGGCCAGCGCCGGCACCAGGAAGTCGGCCAGCTCCCTGCACGTGGTCCCCACGTCGAGGGTGGTCCCGACGCGGGTGGCGGCCGTGTCGAGCAGGGCGAGCCGCTCGTGGGCGGCCTCCAGCTCCGTCACGTACTGGCGCAGGCCGCTCACCTCCACGCCGATGCCGCACAGGCCCACGATCCGGCCCTCGTCCTCCAGCCGGTGGTAGACGATGCGCCAGTGCCGCTGCGCGTAGGCGGAGTGGGCGTGGGTGCGGCCCGTGACGGAGATCTCCCGGGGCAGGCCGTCCGCGAGCACCTGGCGCAGGACGTCGTCGGGCCGCCGGATCTCGGGCAGGACGTCACCGACGGTCCGGCCCAGGAACGCGGACGCGGGTATCCCGCACATCCGCGCCATCGCCGGGTTGACGTAGAGATAGCGCAACCGGGGGTCGAGCACGAAGACGGAGGCGGCGGTGCCCTCCGGCACATTCCGCAGCAGCCGGTGCTCGCGCGCCCGCGCCGCCTCCTCGTCCGCCCCGCCCGTCGTGTCCGCCTCGGCCGGGAATAGCCACCGAGGAGGCGGCGTGTCAGCGGCCACCGTCTCCTCCTCGTCTCACCGGCCCGAGGCGGCCACCGTCCATGCTGGCCGCCCGCCCCGGGAGCCGCACGCGCGACGGCACCCCGGCGGCCACCGGCCGGACGGCGCCACGGCAGGGGAGACGTACCGGGCCGGGCCGGGCGGCCCGGCGTCCGTACGGGGCCCGGTGTTGCGGCGAACGGGTGAAACGGGCCCGGCGCGGGGGCGCCACCGGCGCTCGGGGCGCCCCGGGCTCGTCGTCGGCGCACCGGGCCGGCGGCCCCCCCGCGTACACCCGGAC
>NZ_JAILXP010000577.1 GCF_020740895.1 Streptomyces sp. UNOB3_S3
TACGTCGACACGACGGTGGCCGAGGTCGTCGGGCAGGCCGCGGCCCGGCACGGGCTGAAGGCGGGCCGGATCGACGCGGAGCGCACGCGGATCCCGTATCTGGCCCAGCCCAACCTGACCGACTGGGAGTTGCTCCGCCATCTCGCCGACCAGCGGGGGCTGCTGCTGTCGGTCGAGGGGGCCGCCGTCCATATGGGCCGGCCGTCGGCGGCGAGCGGTGCGCCCGCGCCGGGTACGGGGGCGGACCGCAGTCCGTTCGTCCTGGAGTTCGGGGAGAACCTGCTGGCGTTGCGTGCCTCGGTGTCGTCCGAGGGGCAGGTGGCCGGGGTGGAGGTGCGCGGGTGGGATCCGGCGGGCAAGGCCGCGTTGTCGGCGCGGGCCGGTGCCGGGGACAGCTCGCGGCTGCGGCTGGGGGTCACGCCCGCGCGGCTGGGGTCGGCCTTTCCCGGCCCGGCCGCGGATCTGCTCGTCGGCGGCCGGGGGTACACCACCGCCGGGCAGGTGGACGTGGCGGCGCACGCGCTGGCGCAGGAGGCGGCGGCCTCGATGGCCGCTCTGTCCGCCGAGGTCGCGGGGACGCCCGAGCTCGCCGCGGGGGCGCCGGTGACGCTGGCCGGGGTGGGTGAGCCGTTCGCCGGCGGGTACACGCTCACCTCCTGCTGTCACATCTTCGACGGCGACCACGGTTACCGGACCGAGGTGGGTGTCGGCCCGTTGCCGCCGCCCGTCGTGCCGTACCCGCCGCCGCTGTGCTCGCTGGGCGTCGCCGTGGGCATCGTCACGGACATCAAGGAGCCGGGGCAGGGCGAGCGCGGTGCCGTACGGCTGCGCCTGCCGTGGCTGTCGCAGGACTATGTGACCGACTGGGCGCGCACCGTCCAGTGGGGCGGGGCCGGTGGTGGCGGGGTCTTCCCCGTGGAGGCGGGGGACGAGGTGCTCGTCTGTTTCGAGCACGGGCGGCTCGACCGCCCGTACGTCCTCGGTGGCCTGTACAACGGCATCGACGCCCCCACCGACCACGGGCTGCCCCTGGTGGACTCGGGCACCGGGCGCGCCAACCGGCGTTCCCTGGCGTCCCGTTCAGGTGACCTCATGGAGCTCCTCAGCGCCGCAGACGGCCCCCAGGGGGTGCGGCTGCGGACGGGCGACAGGAAACTCGCCGCTCATCTCGACCGCAAGGACAGCACCATCGTCCTGACGGCGGGCGAGGGAGAAAGAACGCTGCGGGTCTCGCTGGACGCCCGCGGCGACGGCACCGTCACCGTCGACGCGGGCACGGCCGGCAGCCTGGTCCTCAAGGCCGGGACCGTCACCGTCACGGCCGACGACGGCAAGGGCGGCGGCGGGCTCACGCTCAAGGGCGCCACCGTGAGCGTCGAGAGCACCGGGCAGCTCTCGCTGGACGGCAAGCAGACCGGCATCACCGGCAACACCGTCGACATCAACTGACCTCTGACCACTGACCTCGTACACCGGCACGCACGGGCGGGAGGGCGCGATCGTGGACATCATCGGCGCGGGGTGGGCGTTCCCCGCCGTCATCACCGGAACGGGGCGGGTGGGCCTGGCGCGCGGCGCCGAGGACGTGGAGCAGGCGATACGGATCATCCTGTCCACCGCGCCGGGCGAGCGGCCGATGCGGCCGGAGTTCGGCTGCGGCGTCCACGCCCTGGTCTTCGACCCGCTCGACGCCACGACCGTCGCCCGCGCCGACGCGGAGGTCCGCCGCGCCCTCGACCGGTGGGAGCCGCGGATCGAGGTGGACGACCTGCTGTTCAGCATGGACACCACGGACCTCGGAGTGCTCTACATCGACATCCGCTACCGGCTGCGCGCCACCAACGAACCCCGCAACCTCGTCTTCCCCTTCTACACCCTGCCCGGCGACTCCCCGGTGGAGTGACCCCTGTCATGACCGACCCGTCCGCTTCCTCCGCTTCCTCCGCGCCGGATCCGTCCGGTGTTCCCGTCCCCGACCTGGACGATCTCCGGTTCCAGCCGCTGGTGGACGCCGCCAAACGCGCCCTCCCCCAGCGGGTGCCCGAGTGGACCGACCACAACGTCTCCGACCCCGGCATCACCCTCGTCGAGGCCTGTGCCGAGCGGACCGACCAACTGCTGTACCGGGTCAACCGTATGACGGACCGCCAGCGGTCCGCCCTGCTGCGTCTCATGGGCATCACCCCCCTTCCCGCGTCGCCGGCACGGATCGTGGTCGCGTTCACCCGGACCGACGGGGCGACCGGCCGGCGCGAGATCCCGGCGGGCACGGTGGTGCGCACCGGGGGCGAGGAGCCGGTCGTGCTGGCGACCGTCTCGCCGCTCGTCCTGGAGGGGACGCGGCCGGTGGGAACGGTGGCGGCGGACGAGCAACTGGTGCGGATCACCGAGGTGCTGGGCGTCGCCGACGGCCAGCCGGCCGGCCGCTTCCCGACGCGCCACCGCCCCTGGCGGCCCGGCGCCCCGGTGCCGGATCCGCCGTTCGGGCCGCCGGTCACCGTCCGTGTGGGGGGTGTCGAGTGGCGGGCGGTGCCGACGTTCGCCGAGGCGGGTGCGGGCGACCGGGTCCACTGGTGGGACGACGCCTCGTGCGAGGTGGTCTTCGGGCCGCTGGTCCCCTTCGAGGACGGCGCGCGGCAGCACGGTGAGGTGCCGCCCGAAGGCGCGCGGATCGGCGCGGAGTACGGCGTGTTCCGGGGCCGGGGAGGCGGTGTCCAGACCGGCACGCCCCTGGCGGTGGACCTTCCCGGGCTGACGGCGGTGGTGGAGGAGGTCGTCGTCGCCTCCGAGGAGGCGGAGGACTGGCGGACGGCGCTGGAACGCGCGGGGCTCGGCCTGGCGCCCCTGCGCCGCGCGGTCACGGCCGCCGACCACGAGCGGATCATCGACGAGCACGTACCGGGGCTGGCCCGGGTCCGGGTCACGGCGCTCACCCGCCCCACCG
>NZ_JAILXP010000578.1 GCF_020740895.1 Streptomyces sp. UNOB3_S3
CGTTCTGGGGCGCGTGGGGGCGGGCCCGTGCCGCGATCTCCGTGACCGCCTCGGCGGCGGTGTCGGGCAGGACGAGGAACCAGCTGGGCAGGGCGGACAGGGACGAGGAGCGGTCCATGCACAAACACCTCCGGCCGTCGATCCGGGCGGCATTCCGGCACTGCGCGGAAAACGGATGGAAACGGATGGAAATCGGGGGGTGAATGGCCCATGGCCCTCACCCCCCGATTCCGGGGGCCCTCCCGCTCGTCACCGGTCATTCTTCATTGGACTCGACCAGTGACAGCGGGCCCCTTTCGGCCGCCTCAGACGAGGTTGTGACCGCCGAGAACGTCCTTCGCGGTCTTGCTGGCCAGGCCCGTCACCTTACGGAAGCCGCCGGCCTTGGCGATGGTGGGACGCTCGTACGTCATGGCGTTCTCCTTCTCTGCGATGGGGACGATGAACCGCAGGTCACCTGCTCACGACCGATGGGAGCGCCCTCTCCCGCACGCGCACACCACTACTCATGCGGGGAGGGGACGGCCCCCGGATCTTTCGATCCCCGGCCGCACGAAGAGAGTAAATATGACGAACACATCATCACAATGCCATGGCCGAGTTGCTGGTGGTGAAATGCGGGCGCCCCATGGCGACGCGCGCCCGGGTAACTCCCGGGCACGCTCGGACATTTACCGCGATATGAAAATCGGCGGTCAGTCACCCGCATAATTCAACCATCAACATAGGGCTGAACGAGCGGGATTCAGCGCGCGCCGAACACCTGGGTCCAGCGCGGACCGCCCGGCGCCTTGTTGATGCCGACGCCGATCTCCTTGAAGGAGCAGTTGAGGATGTTCTTGCGGTGGCCGTCGCTGTGCATCCACGAGTCCATGACCGACGCCGCGTCCTGCTGCCCGTAGGCGATGTTCTCGCCGTAGGTGCTCCAGCGGTAACCGGCCGCGGTGATGCGGTCGCCCGGGCCCTTGCCGTCGGGGTTGGTGTGGTCGAAGAAGCCCCGGGCCGCCATGTCGTCGGAGTGGCCCTGGGCGGCCGCGTCCAGGAGGCTGTTGGAGGTCAGGGCCGAGCAGCCCACCTTCGCCCGCTCGGCGTTGACCAGGGCCACCACCTGCGCGGCCATGGAACCGTCGCCGCCGGACGGCTTGGGCGCACGGGTCCGGGCCGGGGCGGCCGGGCGCTCGGACGCGGGCTCGTCCGCGCGGGACTCGGAGGCCTTGGCCGACGGCGACGCGCTCGCCGACGCGCTCGGCGAGGCGCTCGCCGAGGCCGACGCGGACGCGGACGCCGAGGCGCTCGGCGAGGCGGAGACCGACGGGCTCGACCGGATGGGCATGGGCTCCCGGGCGTTCAGCTGCTTCAGATTGCCGGACGAGTCCACGGCCTCCGTCTTGACGGTCGTCCCCGGGGAGTCCTCCATGAGGTACCCGCCGCCCAGCACACCGCCGGCGATCAGGGCGAGGACGCCCGCCCCGAGCACGGCCTTCCGGCCCGTGCGCGACCGCCCGCCGCCCGCGCGGTGACCGCCCGCCCGGCCGCCGCCCGGAGCAGCCGGAGCACCCGGCGCGGCCGGCGCGGCGGCCGGGTGCGCCGCCGACGCGTACCCCACGGGCTCGCCCGGCACCACGGCACCGCCGCCCCACCAGCCCAGCAGGGCTCCGCCGACCGGCACCAGACCGAGGCCGACCAGCAGGCCCTCGGCCGGGACCAGCGTCGACAGGGCGCCCGTGCAGCGGCCGCAGCCGCGCACGTGCCGGGCGACGCGCTTGCGCCACAGCGCGGACGGAACGCCGTCCCACGTGGCGACGACCTCGCCGAGCCGCTCGCAGCGCGGGTACGCGGCGAGCGCCTGGACGACGCCGCGGGCGACGTCCAGCTGCGCCTTCGTCCGCTGGATCCGGACGGCGGTGTGCTGCGGGGTCAGCCCGAGCGCGGCGACGACCTCGGCGCGCTTCAGCTCGCCGGCGGCCTCCAGCCACCACAGGGACAGGACCTCCTGCTCCCCCTCGTCCAGCCAGCGCGTGGCCTCGGCGGCCTCCCTGCGCTGGCCCTCCAGCCCCAGCCGGACGATGGTCAGGTCGACGAAGTCGGCCTTGGGGTCGGGAACTTCGCCGACCACCTCCTGCAGGCCACTGACGGGAGCCTCGGGGCGCTCCTCCCGGCAGTGGCTGCGTATCTGGTTCATGGTGATGGCGACCAGCCAGGAGCGGAAGCTCGCGGCGTCCCGCAGCCCGTCCAGGCCGTTGATCACCCGGAGCATGGTCTCCTGCACCACGTCGTCGACGTCCGCGTGGCCGTTCAGGGCCCGGCCGACGATGTTGTAGACGAGTGGCAGGTGGGTGGCGACGAGCTCGTCCTGTGCCGCCGTGTCCCCGGCACGCGCCGCCTCGATCACGGCCACGCTCACACTCTTCACGCCCGCACCTCTTTCCGCACCCGCCACAATTGGCGCTCGATCCGACACCTAGGAGACCGGGCGTCGGTCGGCAGATAACAAAAAAGTTGGGTGCGAATGTACGGCAGTACGTTCAGTCGGACATGCGGATCAAGAACTCACGAACGATCCCCGGAGCGACATATTCCGCGAACTCCGCCGCCTCGGCCGCCGGGATGTCCCGTATGCGGTATTCATCCTCCCCACCGGGGACCGCGGCAGTGAGAGTGGACACATCTGCCCGGACCGCAAAGGGCGTATCGGTAAATGTCCACCCCTGTACGGAACTCCGGTCGAGGGCCACCGTCTCCCGTCCGAACGTCCCGGACCGTACGACCAGATGGCGCCCCCGCACCGCGTACCCCAGCGCCCGGTAGGCGTCCCGCGCCAGCGCGCACACCACCGGGGAGGCCACGGCCACCCACCCCGCCGCGCACCACAGCAGCACCGGCAGAGCCAGCAGCCACCCCAGCCCGACGAGCACCAGCGCCACCGGCAGGACGCCCCACCCC
>NZ_JAILXP010000579.1 GCF_020740895.1 Streptomyces sp. UNOB3_S3
CCCTCCCCCACCGACTGCGCCTACGTGGTGTTCACCTCCGGCTCGTCCGGCCGCCCCAAACCCGTGGCGATACCGCACTGCGGCGTGGCCCGACTGGTCCTCTCCGACGGCGAGTTACCCCCGCCCGGGCCCGGCGACGGCGTGCTGCACGCCTACGGCCTGTCCTCCGACGCCTCCACCATCGAGATCTGGGGCGCGCTGCTGACCGGCGCCTGCCTGGTCCTGGCGGACCGCGCGGAGCTGCTCTCGCCCACCGCCCTGGAGGAACTGTTCCGCGCCCGGGGTGTGACCGTCGCCTATCTGACGACCAGCGTCTTCCACCTCGTGGCCCGCACCCGCCCCCAGGCCCTGGCACCGCTGCGCTTCGCCTCCGCCGGCGGCGAGGCGATGGACCCCCGCCTGGTGAACGAGGTGCTGGCCGCCTGCCCCGGCACCACCGTCGTCAACTTCTACGGCCCGACGGAGAACTCCGTCGTCTCCACCGCGCACGTGGTGCGCGAGCTGCCCGCCGACGCCACGAACGTCCCCATAGGCCGCCCCTTCGGCGCCACCGTCTGCCACGTCCTGCGCCCCGACGGCACCGCCGCGGCACCGGGCGAGGAGGGGGAGCTGTACGTCGGCGGGGACGGCCTGGCCCTGGGCTACCTCGGCGATCCCCGGCTGACGGCCGAGCGGTTCGTCGAGCTGCCCGCCCATCATCCGCACGGGCCGCTGTACCGGACCGGTGACCTGGTCGTCCGGCGCGCCGACGGGCTGCTGGAGTACCGGGGACGGCTGGACCGCCAGGTGAAGCTGCGCGGCATACGCGTCGAGCTGGACGAGATCGAGTCTCGGCTGCGGGCCCACCCCGAGGTCGGCGAGTCCGTCGTCGAGCTCGAATCGGACGCCCTGACCGCCTATGTCACCGCCGCCACGCCCGGTCACGCCCTGGACCTGCCCGGCATCCGCGCCTACTGCGCCCAGTGGCTGCCGGCCCAGACCGTCCCGTCCCTGGTGGCCATGGACCACCTGCCGGTGACCAGCGGCGGCAAGGTCGACCGCGCCCGGCTGAAGGCCCTCGCGCCCCGGCCCGAGGCCCACGGGGACACGGACCCGTCCAAGGCGGACCCGTCCGCGGCCGCGTCCGGCGGAAAGGTCGAGGGGGTGCTCGACGCCCTCGCCGAGGTGTGGCACCAGGTGCTCCGCGTACGCCCCACCCCCCAGGACGACTTCTTCCGGCTCGGCGGCGACTCGCTGCTCGCCTCCGAAACCGTCACCCGCACCCTCGCGGTGCTGGGCCTCGACGCCGCGCTGGGCTCCACCCTGATCAGGGCCCTGCTGACGGCACCCACCCTGGAGGGCTTCAGCACGGCCGTCCGCGAGCTGCGCCGCGGCACGGGCGGCCCGGGGCAGGGCACCGGGCCGGCGATCGGCTTCGCGCGCGAGAGCGAGCTCGGCTTCGAGCTGCCGCCCGCGCAGGGCCCGGCCCCGCGCCCCGAGGACCCCTGGCACGTCCTGCTCACCGGCGCCTCCGGCTTCGTCGGCGCGTTCCTGCTCGACCGGCTGCTGCGGATGACGTCCGCGCGCGTCCACTGCCCCGTACGGGCGTCCAGCGACGCCCACGCCACCCGGCGGGTGCGCAACACCCTCGCCCGCTACGGGCTGAGCCTGGACGAGGCCGCCTGGCAGCGGGTGGAGTGCTTCCCCGCGGACCTGACCGAACCCGATCTCGGTCTCTCCCCCGGCCACGCCGCCGAACTCTCCGGCAGCCTGGACCTGATCGTGCACAACGCGGCCCGGGTCAACTTCCTCTATCCGTATGAGGAGTTGCGCTCGGCCAACGTCGAGGGCACCCGGAGGGTCGTCCAGCTGGCGGCACCCCGCCGCGTGCCCGTCCACTTCATCTCCACCGTCGCCGTCGTCGCCGGATTCGGCACGGCCGGGGTGGACAAGGTGGACGAGGACATGCCGCTGGCGCACGCCGACGGGCTCACCATGGGCTACGCGGAGAGCAAGTGGGTCGCCGAGGAGGTGCTGCGGCACGCGGCGGAAGCGGGCCTGCCGGTGGCGGTCCACCGGCCCTACGAGGTGACGGGCGACCGGGCGACCGGCGCGTGCAACACCGAGACGGCCATCTGCTCCCTGTTCAAGACGATCGCCGAGACGGGCCTGGCCCCCGACATCGAGCTGCCCATGGACTTCGTCCCCGTCGACCACCTCGCCGAGGCCGTGGTCCACATCGCCACCCGCCGCCCGGCCGGCTGGCGGGTCCACCACCTCACCAACCCGCGCCCGGCCATGCTCTCCGACGTCCTGGACCGGATGCGCGCGGCGGGCTTCGCGATCCGCACGATGCCCTACAACCAGTGGGTGGGCGAACTGGTGCGCCACGTCGCCCGGAACCCCACCAGCGCCACGGCCCCGTTCGTCTCCCTGTGCGTGGACCGCAGCCGCAACGCCGACATGTCGGTCAAGGAGATGTACCTCAAGGGCGTCTTCCCCGTCCTGGGCCGCCGCAACGCCGAGGAGGCCCTGGACGGCAGCGGGCTGCACTGCCCGCCCGTCGACACCGCGCTGCTGGACCGGTACCTGGAGTTCTTCTTCACGTCCGGCTACATCCCGCGACCCACCCCCGGACAGCCCACTCCCGAACAGCCCGCCGCCGGACACCCGTCGCCCGGACACCTGTCGCCCACCGGAACGGAGCACACAGCATGAACGGCCCCGAGGAACCCGCCGAGCTCGTCCAGGTCCCGGCCGTGGAACCCGGCACCGCCGGCCCGCCGTGCGGCTACGCCCGGCTGCGCGCCGAACAGCCGGTGGTCAAGGCCGAGTTGCCCAACGGCGAGACGGGCTGGCTGCTCAGCCGCTACGAGGACGTGCGGGCCGCCTTCGCCGACCCCCGGCTCATCCGGCCGCTGCTCTCCGCCTGGCCGCCCCGCGAGGGCCCCGA
>NZ_JAILXP010000058.1 GCF_020740895.1 Streptomyces sp. UNOB3_S3
CGCGAGCACCGCCCGCAACAGCTCGGGCAGTTCGTCGAGGGACGCCGCCACGACGGCCGCGCCGACGGGGTGCGCCCCGGCGCGCCGTGCGGCGGTCAGGGCGAGGTCGCGCAGGCGCCAGGGGCGACCGGAGCGGTCGTTGAGCTCGGTCAGCCGCAGCAGCTCGCGCGCGTCGTCCGCGCCCCGCAGGACGAGGAGTTCGGCGGGCCAGACGTCGTGGCCGCTGCGCGGTGGCGCGCCCGTGCCGTGTCCCCGTAGCACGACGTGGAAATTGGTGCCGCCGAAGCCGAAGGCGCTCACGCCCCCGACGCGCTGCCCGGCGGGCCGCGCCCACGGCAGCGGCTTGTCGTGGAAGACGAACGGGCTGCTGTCCGCGTCCCAGGCGGGGTCGGGCCGGCGCAGATGCAGGGTCGGCGGGCGTACGCCCGTGTGCACCGCGAGGGCCGTCTTGATCAGCCCGGCGAGCCCGGCGGCGCACTTGGTGTGCCCGATCTGGGACTTGACCGAGCCGACGACGCAGCTGCCCGGCGCCGCGCCGGACGCGCCGAAGACGTCGGTGAGCGCGGCGAGTTCGGTGCGGTCGCCGACGGGCGTGCCGGTGCCGTGGGCCTCGACGAGCCCCACGGCGGAAGGGGATATGCGGGCCTGTGCGTAGGCCCGCTCCAGGGCGGCCCGCTGTCCTTCCCGGCGGGGCGCCGTGAGTCCGAGCGAGCGCCCGTCGCCGCTGCTGCCCACGGACTCGATGACGGCGTAGACGCGGTCGCCGTCGCGTTCGGCGTCCGCGAGCCTTTTGAGCACGACGCAGGCGACGCCTTCGCCGAGCGCGATGCCGTCGGCCCCGGCGTCGAAGGGGCGGCACCGGCCGGTCGGCGAGAGGGCGCGCACGGAGGAGAAGAGGAGGTAGTCCTTGATGCCGTTGTGCAGGTCGGCGCCCCCGCACAGGGCGAGGTCGGCGGCGCCGCCGCGCAACTGGGCGCAGGCGGCGTCGACGGCGGCCAGGGAGGAGGCGCAGGCCGCGTCGACGGTGTAGTTGGCGCCGCCGAGGCCGAGCCGGTTCGCGATGCGCCCGGCGATGACGTTGGCGAGCATGCCGGGGAAGGTGTCCTCGGTGAGGGCGGGCAGCCGGGCGGCCAGTTCCTCGGGGAGGCGGCCGAGGTAGGACGGCAGGACGGCGCGCAGGGCGGCGGCGTCCGCGCTGTCGCTGCCGGCCTCCGCGCCGAAGATCACGCAGGTGCGGTCGCGCGGCATCGCGCGACGGTCGTAGCCGGCGTCGGCCAGGGCCCGCGCGGCGGTCTCCAGCGCGAGCAGCTGGACGGGTTCGACGGCGGGCAGGGAGGCCGGGGGGATGCCGTAACGCAGCGGGTCGAAGGGGATCTGGGGCAGGAAGCCGCCCCACTTGGACGCGGACACGTCGTGGGCGGTCGCCTGCGGCCCATGGTGGACGGAGGGGTCCCAGCGCTCGGGCGGGACCTCGGTGACGGCGTCGGTGCCGGAGAGCACGTTGCCCCAGAAGGCCGGCAGGTCGGGGGCCTGCGGGAACACACAGGCCATGCCGATGACGGCGATCCCCAGCGGTTCGGGCACCGGCTCTTCCCCGCCCGAGGGCGACGGCGTGGCCGACGGTGCCAGCGCGCGGGACCGTCGCTCGTAGAAATCCGCCGCCTCTTCCCCGACCTGGCGGTGCAGGGCGTCGACGGTGGTCGTGGCGGTGCGCAGGACGGAGACCTCGCCGGCCATGAAGAGCCCCTCGGCGAGCTGCCGTCGCTCGTCGACGTCCCGGAGGGCGTCGCCGACGCGCTCGATGCCCTTCCCCGCGATGCGCAGCCGCCCGAGGTTGAGCCGCTCCAGCTCCTCCCACGCCTGCCGGTCGGGCACGCCGAGCGTGCTCAGCTCCTCTCTGCGCGCCTCGTGGGTGCGGCAGTACGGGCTGGGCAGACAGCGGGTCGCCTGGCCGGGACCGGTGCGCAGCACGGCGGTCCGCCCGGCGGCGAGCGCCTGCCGCTGGTAGAGGGGGCGGATGGCCTGGCAGGAGACGGCTTCCTCGGTGAAGAGGTAGGCGGTGCCCATGAGCATGCCGGTGGTCGCGCCGCGCGCGCGGATCCCGGAGCCGAGCGCGGCGACCATGGCGGCCGAGCGCTCGTCGTGGATGCCGCCGGCGAAGAGCACCTCCGGCGCGGGGCGGTCCTCGTCGGCGGGCCGCGTGGCCAGGAAGTCGTCGAGGACGGCGAGCTGGGCCTCCCACAACGGGAAGCTGTTGCGCGGCCCGATGTGGCCGCCGCATTCGGCGCCCTCGAAGACGAAGCGCCGGGCCCCCGCCGCGAGGAACTGCTCCAGCAGGCCGGGCGAGGGCACGTGCAGGAACGTGCGGATGCCGTGCTCCTCCAGGTCGGCGGCCTGTGTGGGCCTGCCGCCCGCGATGATCGCGTGGGTGGGGCGCAGGTCGCGTACGGCCGCGAGCTGGGCGGCCCGGACGTCCTCGGGCGCGAAGCCGAGGACGCCGACGCCCCAGGGGCGGTCGCCGAGCGCGGCGCGGGTCCCTTCGAGCAGGGCCCTGGTGTCCTCGGGGCCGGCGAGCGCGAGGGAGAGGAACGGCAGCCCCCCGGCGTCGGCGACGGCCTTCGCGAACCGGGGCCGGTCGCTGACGCGCGTCATCGGCCCCTGGGCGACGGGCAGCTCCGTCCCGAGCGCGCGGCTCATCGGGGAGCCGGGCCGCAGCGCCTCGGGCGCGCTCCGGTCCCGGGCGGCCCGGTCGACGGCGTCCCGGACGGCTCGTACGGCGACGGCCACGGACCGGTACGTCCGTGCGAAGCGATGGGCGAGGAAGGCGTCCTGGCCGAGCGGCAGCGGCCGGTCGCGCAGGTGCGCGGGCAGGCCCGGCCGGCGCGGGTCGAGGTGGCGGTGACCGTTCTCGTGGAGGGTTTCCGTGCCGTCCAGGAAGCGCAGGGCGGCGGCGGTCGCGGGCGCGGTGTCGGCCTCGTCGAGGAGGGCGAGCTGGACGTCGAGGACCACTCCGGCGGCGCCGCCGAGGACGGCCGCGGCGGCGGTGTGCGGCCCGATGCCGCCGCAGGCCCATACGGGCACGGTGATCCGGTCGTCGCCGAGGAGCTGCTGGAGCAGGACGAACGTGGACAGCTCACCGGCCGGCCCGCCGCACTCGCCGCCCCGCGCGACGATCCCGGCCGCGCCCGCGGCCACGGCCGTACGGGCCTCGCGCAGGCTGCGCGCCTCGGCGATGACGGTGACGGTTCCGGGGCGGAACTCCCCCGGACCCAACGGGGAGCCGGGCGCGATCAGCACGTGGGACGGCCCGTCTCCGTCGAGCGTGCGGAGCTCGTCGGCCCGTAGCGGGCAGTCGGCGGGGACGCGGACGCCGAAGGCGCCGGGCGCCCAGGCGCGGGCGAGGTCCAGGGCGTCCCGGGCGGCGCCGCCCCGGCCTCCGAGGTCGACGACACCGAGCCCGCCGGCTCTGCCGACGGCGGCGGCGAGCCGCACATCCGGCTCTCCGAAGGGGCTGACTCCGATCACCACGGGCCGGACCGATGCCGCCGCCAAGGGGTGCCTCCTCGTGCTCGTGTACGCCAACACCGACGAGCTCTCTCCAACGGAGGCGCCAAGTAGAGCTTCGCCGAGGGAAGTTCACTCCTACGAGTAGCAATCCAGCCCGTCACCGATGGTCGGCACGGCGGAGGCCGTCAGCCCTGGGCGGCGTCCAGCAGGTCGTCGAACGCGGAGGCCACCGCGAGGCTCTTGGCGATTTCCCTGGGGCTGGCCTCCGGGTTGAGCCCGCCGTACCAGACGTCGGCCTGCACCTGGTACTTCGCGATGTAGGGGATCGCCCCGTCGGAGGCCAGGCCCGGGTAGCCGACCGCGACGTCGGTGAACATGTAGTCGATCCAGGGGGTGGCGAAGCGGATGACGTCGACGACGTAGGGCTTGAATTCGTCGCTGTAGGTCGCGCAGAAGAGGACCTGCCGGCCGTCGTCGACGAGCGCGACGCGCAGGTCGTGGACCGTCCCGAGGCGGTTCTCCCAATAGGGAGCCTCGATGCACGCCTTCTCGGCGCGTTCCCGGAAGACGGCGGGCCCGGTGGGCTGGATGACCGGGGCGAGCAGGGTGAACTCGGACCGGTTCACCGCTCGCAGGCCGACGCCGTCGGTCTGTGTACGGGGGTGCTGGAAGTGCTTGGCGATCTCCTCGACGGGGACGTCCGGGGAGATCGGCTGGTAGGTCGACGGGTCGAAGTCGTACATCCGGGTTCCTTTCGAGGTGGCGTCACTGCCCGTCGGGAAGCACGTCGGCCGCCGTGGCCGGTTCGGCACGGTGCTGGCCGTTCAGCTCGTGACGGAGCACGGACGAACGCCGGTACACCTCCTTGCGGACGGTCTGGATCGAGCCGATCGGTACGTGCTCCGGCGGGCAGCGCCACGGCGTGAACGAGAGCGCGTCGGCGGCGGCGAGGTTGCCTTCGCCGTCGACGTCCTGGCGGGGGAAGCGGAGTCTGGCGACCGTCACGAACGGGGACTGGTGCTCCTCCCATTCGACGGTGAGGTCGTCGACGGGCATGGTCTCCAGGGACGCGCACAGTTGCACCTGGAAGTCGAACTCGTGGGCGGACCGGGCGAGCTCGTCGACCAGGGCGGGCCGGAAGACCTCGTCCCGGCTCGTCGGGTCGAGGTCACGGGCCCGCACTCCGGCGGCCGACTCGTCCGTCGGGCGGATGCGCAGTTTGGCGATGTGGTCGCCGTGGCGCACCGCGCCCATGGAGAAGAACGAGCTGAGGAGGAGGTTCTGCCAGCGGGCCCGCGCGCCCAGCCGCAGCATCGCGCCGAGCTCGTCCCAGGCCCACTCCTCCGGCGGCAGCGTGCCGTACCCGGTCACCCAGTCGTAGTACATCCGGTGGCTGCCCCGGCGGCCGTCGAGCCGGTACTTCGGCAGGTCGATGAAGAGCTTCGCCAGGAATGTGTAGTGGGCCGCGGTGTTGCAGAAGAAGACGGGCCCGTTGATCATGTTGAAGTCCATGGTGTGGCTCGTGGCCTCGTCCGGCAGGGTGGTGGTGGATTCCACCCCGAAGACCTTGGTGGCCATGCCCACGACATTGCCGAGCATCCGGTCGGCGCCCAGGTGGGACAGCCCGTTGGAGTAGCGGACCAGCGCGTCGTGCGTCCCGGGCCTGCCGTAGACGCCCTGGGCGTACTCGGGCGGGACGCCGTCGAGGATCTCGAAGGTGCCGCGCACCAGTCCGTACGCCTTCGCGTGGGCGAAACGGACCGCGCGGTTCTCGCCTTCGCCCTCCACCGAGCCTTTCTCGAAGTCCTCGATGACGTCGATGACCTGCCGCAGGTGACGGTCGAAGTCCGGTTCCGGCGGCACGGCGTCGGGCGAGTAGCGCACAGGGACGAAGTTCATCCCGGATGGCTTCTTGGATGGCGTCACCTGTCGTCCTCCGGTGGTCTCGGCGAGGGTCGCGTGGTGGATGGGCTGCCGGCCGGGTCGGGCAGCGCGGCGAGCCACTTGAGCGCGGTGAGGCCGGGCAGGAAGCAGTACTCGCCACCGCGCACGGTCACGAACCGGGGCAGCCCGGTGAGCCGGCGGCGGACCGGCCGGGCAGGGATGGAGTGGGTACCGGTGCCGTCGTTGTCGCCGACCAGTGGGTCCCGCTCGGTGCCGAGTCCGGCGAAGTCGCCGTCGTTGAGCCACACCTGCTGTACGAACTCGAACTGCCGGGACAGGCTGGCGCCCAGGAAGACGAAGATGATCCCGCGCTCCGCGCCGTCGTCCTCGAGGACCCCTTCGGGCAGCAGCGGGCCGTACGCGGCCCCTCGTCGCAGCACACGATGGATACCGGTCTCGACCACGGTGTCCGTGAGGCTGTCCCTCGGGTTGGCGCGCCGGATGTGGGCGCCACGCGGGACGAGCAGGCCCCGTGGGTCGTCGTGGTAGCGGAAGTCGTTGTTGCGCATCGGGTCGGCGCCCAGCTCCGGATCGTCGTGGTCCGGTGCCAGCGCGAGCGGCGCACCGCTGCGCCAGCGACCGACGATCTTGGCCGCGAGCAGTTCCTCGTCCTCGGGCGAGCGGGCGTTGTCGCGCAGGTACCGGCGGAACCCGGCGACGTCGGCGTGCATCTGCCGGAAGGCCAGGTAGCAGCCGTTGCGGCCGAGCACGTCCGGGGCCGGCCCCTTCGGCGGCGTCCCCGACTCGTCCGGGTAGCCGAAGACGAACTCGCCGGGCTGGACGGCGTCCTGACCGGGCAGCGGCTGATCGGCGCTGCCCACCAGGTACGGGCTGGAGATGCCGTCCCGGAACCCGAAGTGCTCACGCCCGGTCACCGGGACCCCGACGTCGAGCCGGTAGACCGGGCTCACCCCGGCCAGCCGCCCGGCCGCCTCCACCGGCTCGCGCAGCCCCTCGGGCGTCTCCGCGATGATCATCACGCCGATGTGCACGTCCGTGCCGCCCAGCGGAGAGCGCCAGTTGCCGGGGTCATTGGCCCCGAGGTCACCGAGCACCTCCTTACGGGCGGCCATGCCGGCCCGGAACTCCTCGGAGAAGGAGGCGAGCGAGTCCTCCGGCACGCCCAGCCGGGCCAGCCCCGGGTAGGTGAAGGCGATGTTGAGGGTGAACGGGCGGGGCCGCTCCCAGTCCGCCGCGCTGGTGACCTTCGGCAGGACCTCGCACAGCGACCGCTTCGTCGCGGCCGGGTCGTCGATCCGGTACAGCAGGTAGACGCCGTGGTAGTCGTCCGGACGGCGGCGCAGCACGGTGCCCTGGATGTCGTCCAGCTCCAGGGCCGGCACCGCGCCCCGGCTGAGCCCGCTCACCCCTGCGGGTCGTACTGCCGGGCGGTGACAAACATCCGGGAGCCTCCTCCGCATTTCATAAATACGGACATACCATGCACTATGGGTGCCAGTACCGGCGGGATTCCGCTCGCCGTGTCGCGTCGGCGACCCAAGAGGGCGTTCGCGGGGGGGAGCCTGGCGGGACAAAGCCCCGGCCGGGAACCGGCCGGGGCTTCGAAGCCGCTGGAGTCAGTTGCGGGCCAGGGTGCCCAGCAGCGCGGGGCGCAGACGCATGGGGGGTTCCCTTCGGCGGTGGGCACGGGGTGAGCCATGTCCATGCTGCAGGCGCAGCTCTCCGCGCACCCGTCGTCAACGCGCGACGTCGCCACCGGGCTTCGTCGCGGTCGCGATGGCATAACCGATCCACGCAGCCCGGCCGATGTCCGTCGCGATTCCGGACAAGCCTTCAACAGTTTGCAGGAAGGCCGCATCCGCGCCGTCCTTCATGAGTTTCTCCAGGACCTTTTCGACGTCCGAGGAGAAGGCCTCCATGGTCCTGCGCACACTGTTCCCGGAGATGTCCGCCAGTTCCTCCGGCACGAGCCCCGCTCCGGAAATGAGCGCGGGATAATCGGAGAGCGCGATCACCGAGGGCGCCTGGAACAGCCTGCAGGCATTCTCCAGCAGTGATTCCTCGCCTTGCGCCAGGGGCTCCCGTACCACGAGATTACTGAGGGCGAGCCGGCCGCTCGGCCGCAGGACGCGGGCCGCCTGCGCGAGTGCTCGAGAGGCGTCGGGCATATGGAGAAGCGATTCGAACATCCAGACGCCGTCGAAGGAATCGGATGCGAAGGGCAGGTCCATGGCATCCGCCAAGCGGAAGGTCACGCGTCCGCTCAGGCCCGCCGAGGCCGCCAGCCGGCCGGCTTCGGCCACCTGCTGCCGGCTGATGCTGATGCCCACGACTTCGGCGCCGGTCCGTCGCGCCAGGTCCAGTGCGGGCCGTCCGTTGCCGCAGCCGATGTCGAGGACACGTTGGCCCGGCCCCACCGGAAGCTTGTCGATCATCTTTTCCGTCATCCGCCGGGACGGAACCGCCATGGCGCCGGGATCGTCGGCGTCCTCCCAATAGCCGAAATGAAGGCTTCCGCCCATGATCTCGCCGAAGGCGGCGCTGAGATGGTCGTAGAGCTCGCCCACGGCAGATGAACGCACGCTGCCCTTGTCCATGATTTCCCCCGTCCGAAAGGGCACTCGGTGGGGGAACTTTAGGGTATTGCCGCGACGCGGACAGGTGGACATCAGGCCATATGGCCGACGGTGTCACGGGTGCCGGGCGGAACGGCGCGCCGCCAGGGCCCTGTCCAGTGAGAGCCGGCCTCCGTTGAATCCGAGGCCGACGCTGACCACGGCCAGCACGAGCACGTACTCGTAGCCGCCCTCGCCCGCGTAGAAGCCCTTGTCCATGTGGACGGAGACGAGCGCCCCGAGCGACACCACGGCGAAGAGCAGGCCGACGAGCGGCAGGGCGAGCCCGACGATGAAGGCGACGCCGCCCGCGCATTCGACCACGATCGCGAACCAGGCCGACAGCGTCGGGAAGGGGATGTCCAGCTTGTCGAAGGTCGCGACGGTGAGGTCGACGTCCCTGACCTTGAGCCGGCCGTGGGCGATGAACGCGATTCCCACCACGACGCGGCTGATGAGCAGGGTCAGGTCTCTCACGCGGTCCATGTCGTCTCCTTGGGGGTGTGGCAGGGGTTCGGTAGGGGTTGCCCCGCGGACGCGGGGTGCACCACCTTCGGCTGTGGCGCCGCCCGATGAACACGATGGACCCAATGGCCCGTTGAAACCGTTGAAAAGGAGTGACGAGTGCCTGTGGTGAACCGACGCGTGCGCGCCGCGACGCTGGCCGCGGCGACCGCCGGATCGGCCGTCCTCGCGCTGCTGGCCCCGACGGCCGGCGCCGCCTCCGCGGCGACAGCGGCGACCGTGACGGCCGCCGCGCCCGCGAAAGCGGTGCGCGTGCTGTACACCTGCAGCTCGCCCCGGAATCCTCAACCCGAAGACCACTACCTGGACATCACGGTCACGGCCCCCCGGTTCGTGGAGCGCGGGGACGACATCGCCCTCGCGGTCTCGCTGCGCACGGTGGATCCGCCGCTGAGGAACGTCCCGGCCAGGGACATCAAGGCCCAGGTCGACATCGCCGTGGGCGGGGCCGGTCGCGGCACCGTACAAGCGACGGGGCTGACCAACACCGAGCCCGTCGAGGCGGGCAAGCAGGCGCTGCTCACGGAGGGACGTGCCACCGTGGAGGCCCAGCGCGCCGGCACCCACACCTTCAGGGCGGGTCAGCGGGTGCTGGTGCAGACGTCCGGCTACGCGGTCGACTGCGTCGCCAAGGGTGCCTCGCCGGTCGCGGCCAGGACCACGGTGCGCCGCTGACGCCTCGTCACCGTCCCGGCCGGCCGGGTGCCGTGCGTGCCCGGCCGGCCGTCGAGGCGTGCTCACCGGCGTGCTCACCGGCGGAGGCGGTCCTCGCTCTCGCGGAGCCGGATGGCGTACGAGGGGCAGATCTCCGCCGCCTCCCGTACGGCGTCGTGCCACTCGGCGGGCGGAGCCGGGTGCTTCACCCGTACCCGGCCGTCCTCGTCGCTCTGGTCGAAGACCTCCGGTGCGCTCAGCACGCACATCCCGGCCCCGCAGCAGCGCTCGACGTCCACTTCGATCCTCATGCCGGCCCCTACCAGGCGACCGGAAGGCTGTCGACGCCGTAGAACGACATGTTGTGCCGCATCGGGACGTCCTCGGCCGGCACCGCGAGGCGCAGGGTGGGGAACCGGCGGGAGAGCAGGTCGAAACCTATCCGCATCTCCACCCGGGCCAGTTGCTGGCCGATGCACTGGTGCACGCCGTGGCCGAAGCCCATGTGGCCGCTGGTGGAGCGGGTGATGTCGAGCCGGTCCGGGTCCGGGAACCGCTCGGGGTCCCGGTTGGCGGCGGAGAAGGAGATCGAGACCGTCTCCCCCGCCTTGACCACCTTGCCGTCGAGTTCGACGTCCTCGAGCGCGGCGCGCATGGTGCCGATCTGGAAGATCGTGAGGTAGCGCAGCAGTTCCTCGACGGTGTTGCCGACCAGCGAGCGGTCGGCCCGCAGCCTGGCCCACTCCTCGGGGTGGCACAGCAGCGCGAAGGCGCCGAGGGAGAGCATGTTGGCGGTGGTCTCGTGGCCGCCGGCCAGGAGCAGAAAGCCCATGCCGGTCAGTTCGGCGTCGGTCAGGTCGGTGCTCGTGGCGAGCCCGCTGAGCAGGTCGTCGCCGGGGTTCGCGCGCTTGTCCCGGATCAGGTCGGCGAAGAAGGCCTGGATCGAGGCGATGGCCGCCTTGGCGTCGTCCCCGCCGGAGCGCAGGTTGGACAGCAGGGCGAGGTCGCGCTGGAACTGCTCGCGATCGGGATAGGGGATGCCGAGCAGCTCGCACATCACCAGGGCGGGGATGGGCGCCGCGAAGGCTTCCAGCAGGTCGGCGGTGGGGCCGTGCCGCTCCATCTCGTCCAGCAGGTCCTCGGTGATGCGGGTGATCAGCGGCTCCAGCAGTTTCATCCGCTTGACCGTCAGATGCCCGGTGAGCAGGCGCCGGTAGCGGGTGTGCTCGGGCGCGTCCATGTTGGTGAACATGCCGGGCGGGGCCTTCTGCAGTTCCCGCTCGGCGTTGAGGGCGGTGCGTACGGGCATCCGCCGTAACTCGCTCCTGGCGCTGAAGCGGTCGTCGGCGAGTACCTCGCGGGCGAGGGCGTGGCTGGTCACCAGCCAGCCGAGGTGTCCGTCGGGGTAGAGCAGCCGGCTGAGCGGCTCCTTCTCCCGCAGCCGGCCCAGCTCGGCCGGGGGATCGAACGGGCAACCGCCGCGCTGCATGGGCAGGGTCCGTGTCATGGGGGCTCCTTCGCTGCGTGTCGTCGGTCTTCGTGCCGTTTCGTCGCTGCGTGCGTGGTGCGCCGACGCCATGAAACCGCATGGGCTGCAAACCTGCAACCACTGCAAGTTGGTGAGGGGGTGCAGTAGAGTCCCCCGCCATGGGAGACGACCTGGGTCTGCGAGAACGCAAGAAGCGGCGCACCCGTCTGGCGCTGGCCGAGGCCGCGTTGCGCCTCTTCGAGGAGCGCGGCTACGAACGGGTCACCGTGGCCGAGATCGCCGCCGCGGCCGATGTCGCGCCCCGCACGTTCTTCGGCTACTTCGCGAGCAAGGAGGACGTGGTCTTCATCGGCACCGCCGAGCGCGTCGAGACACTGCTGCACACCATCGCCGGACGGCGGCCGGAGGAGACCGCCGCCGACGTCCTCGAACGCGCTATCCGCAGGGTGGTCGGCGAGCTCGACGGCAGTCTGGGACTCGCCCCCGCCCGGTTGCGCCTGATCATGTCGGTGCCGTCGCTGCAGGCGCGGGCCCTCTATCTGACCGCCGTCGCCCAGCGCCGGCTGGCCGAGGCGCTGCAGCGGTCCGCTCCCGGGGAGCTGGACTTCAGCGACGCGAGCGTCATGGTCGTGCTGATGACCAGCGCGCCCCTGGCCGCGCTGGTCACGGGCCTGGTCCGCGAGGAGTCGGCGCGGCATATCCGGGCCGCGGTGGAACGGGCCATGGACATGGCCGTACACGGCCTGGGAAGCGGAGGTTCAGGGGTCGGATAGGGGTGGTCCACGCTCCTGCTCCGGCCCGCCGCTTCAGTAGGGTCCGACGCGGGCCGGTTCCCCGCGTCCGATGAACGGGCGGGGATTTCCTAGGAGTTGGGAGACGTTCCGATGGTTCGACGCCGCATCCGCACTGCCCTGCTGTCCACCGCCGTGACCGGTTCCGCGCTGGCCGTCGCGCCGCTGACGGCCACTGCGGCCTACGCCGACGACGTCCGCGTCACCTACACCTGCAGCTCGGTGATCACGCCGACACCGACCGACAGCCTGATGGAGATAGGCATCACCGCTCCCGCCGTGGTCCGGCGCGGCCAGGACATCGACCTGAAGGTCACCCTCCACACCCTCCACGGCACCATCGCCGACCGGCCCCCCTTCGACATCAAGGGCTGGGCCGACGTCACCGTCGGCGGCGCCGGCAGGGGCTCCGTACGGGCCCAGGGCCTGACCAACACCACCCCCGTCCACAAGGGCCAGGAGGTCCGGCTGACCGAGGGCAAGGCCACCGTCAAGGCCCGGCACACCGGCCGCTACACCTTCGCGCCGGGCGCCGAGGTCTATGTGAACACCTCCGACCACTCCGTGACGTGCAAGCGCAAGGGCGGCCCGACGGTCGCCGCCACCACCAGGGTGCTGCCCCGGCGGGGCGAGGCCGACGGGCTGCGGGACACCGGCCCGCGCTGACCCACGGTCAGAAGGGTGTCGTGGCCGCGGCGGAGCGCACGGTGAGCCACTGCCACTGCGTGAACTCGTCGAGGCTGTGCTCCGCCCCGTAGCGGCTGCCGTTGCCCGACGCGCCGCGGCCCCCGAAGGGCACGAAGGCGTTGTCGTTCACCGTCTGGTCGTTGACGTGCACGATGCCGGTGGCGAGCCGGCCGGCCAGCGCGAGCCCGCGCTCCGCCGAGCCGGTCTGCACGGCCGCGACCAGCCCGTACTCGGTGCGGTTGGCGACCTCGACGGCCTCGTCCTCGTCGGCGACCACCACGACCGGGGCGACCGGCCCGAAGATCTCCTCCGTGAAGGCGGGCATCCCGGGCGTGACGCCGGTCAGCACCGTCGGCCGGTAGAACAGGCCGTGGCCCGTGCCGCCGGTGCGGAGCTCGGCACCCGCGCGGACGGTGTCCCGGACGACACGGTCCACCCGCTGCCACTGGGCGCGGCTGATGAGCGGGCCGAGGGCGACGGGGCCGGTCCACGGATCACCCGTCACCAGTTTCTCCGCCCGCCGGACGAGCCGGTCGACGTAGGCGTCGGCGACCGAGGCGAGCACGATGTGGCGGCCGGCGGTCATGCACACCTGCCCCTGGTGGAAGAACGCGCTCCAGGCGCCCGCCGAACTCGCCGCGTCGATGTCGGCGTCGTCCAGGACGATGAGGGCGTTGTTGCCGCCGAGTTCGAGCGAGACGCGCTTGAGTGCCCGCCCCGCCGCCGCGCCCACCTCGCGGCCGACCGCCGTCGAACCGGTGAAGGCGATCATCGCCACATCGGGATCGGCGGTCAGCGCCGTACCCGCCTCGGCCTCACCGGGCAGCACCTGCAGCACCCCGTCCGGCAGCCCGGCCTCCGCGAGGAGCCGCGCCGGCAGGAAGCCGCCGGACACGGGGGTCCGCACGTCCGGCTTGAGGACGACGGCGTTGCCGAGGGCCAGCGCCGGAGCGACCGCGCGCATGCCCAGCAGCAGCGGAAAGTTCCACGGGCTGATCACCCCCACCACGCCGAGCGGGACCCGGCGCCCGACGCTGTGCGTACCGGGGGCTGCCGGCAGGAGACTGCCGTGCGGCCGCGTCGGCAACGACGCGGCCACCCACAGCTCGTCCAGCACCGCGCCCACCTCGGCCGAGGCCTTCTCCCGCACCGCCCCGCCCTCGCGGACCAGCCACTCCACCAGCTCCGCCGTGTGCTCCTCCAGCAGCCGCGCGGTCCGGCGCAGCACGGCGGCGCGCTCCACGGCTGGCAGGGCGGCCCAGGCGGGCCGCGCGCGGCGGGCGGTCGTCACCGCGGCGCGGACGTCCCGCGCGTCGGCGAGGCCGACGGTCGCCAGGACGGCTCCAGTGGCCGGCTCGACGACGTCGGCGGTGCCGCCGCGCGGCCGGTGCCATGTGCCGGTGAACACCTTGCCGTGCATCGAGGCGGGGTCGACCAGCCTGGTCATCGACGATCTCCTTCGGTCCTTCGGTCCGTCGGTCCGCGACGGGTGAACGAGGGGTGGGACGCGGCCGGCGCGCTCAGCGGTGCGAGGAGTGGCTGGTCACCGGGACGTCCACCAGCAGCGGACCGGACGGCAGGGCCGATTTCGCCACGGTCTCCGTCAGCCCGTCGAGGCCCTTGGCCCGTACCGCCGGCACGCCGAAGAATTCGGCGGCCTTGGTGAAGTCCAGCCGGGTGGTGGCGAGGTCGAGCCCCGGGTAGTGCCCCGTGGCGGTCGCCCGGCTCCGCCAGGCGTCCAGGGTCTCCTTGAGCGTGCGGTACTCGCCGTTGTTCATCACCACGAAGGTGGCCCGGGCCCCGTAGCGGGCCGCGCTCCACAGCCCCTGCAGGCCGAACAGGGAGCACCCGTCGCCGAGTACGGCCACCACGGGCCGCTCGGGCCGGCCCATCGCGTGGCCCACCGCCGCGCCGATCCCCGATCCCAGGCCGCCGCCCACGGTGTGGACCAGCGACCCGGGACGGTCCAGGCGCAGCACCGACCGCAGTCGTACGCCGGAGGTGATGGCCTCCTCGACCACGACGGCGTCCTCGGGCAGCCCGGCGACCACGGCGTGGACCGCGGCGAGCGGGTCGAAGGGCGCGGGCCCGTACGCGGCGAGGGCGGCCGCGTCAGCGGCGGCGCGGCGCGCCGCGTGCGACGCGGCCGCGGCCGCGATCCGTTGCCGTGCCCGCGGCACGCGCCCGGCGAGCGCTTCGGCCAGCCGGGCCAGGGTCGCCCTGATCCCTCCGGTCATGCCGAGCGCCACGGGGAAGTTCCTGCCCGGCTCGGCGGAGTCGGAGTCCAGTTGCACGACCGTCACCGAGTCCGGGACGGCGGGGCCCGGCGTGTAGTGGTGGGGCATGAACGCGTGGCAGCCGACGATGAACACCACGTCGTGCGCGGCCAGGGTCTCGCGGATGGCGGCGTTGAGCGGGGGCAGCGCCCCGGCGTGGAGGGGGTGGGTGCCGGGGAAGTCGACGCCGTCGTGCATCGGCTGGTGGTGGACGACCGCGCCGAGGGCCTCGGCGACGGCCACCAGTTCGGCCACGGCACCGTCGCGGCCGACGCCGTCCCCGGCCACGATCGCCGGCCGTCGCGCGCCGGCGAGCAGGCGCGCGGCCTCGGCGACCCCACCGGCGACGCCCGGAGGGGCCAGGGTCGAGCGGGCCGGCAGGGTGACGTCGGTGTCCTCGGCGAGGAGGTCCATGGGCACCGACAGGAAGACCGGTCCGGCCGGTGGCCGGACGGCCAGCTGGAACGCCCGTCGCAGCAGGACGGGCAGGTCGTGGGCGTGCTGGACGTCGAAGGTGTGCTTGACCGCCGCCCGTGCCAGCCCCACCAGGTCGCCGCTGAGCATCGGGTCCTGGACGAGGTGGCGGCGGTCCTGCTGTCCGGCGGTGACGACGAGGGGGGTGCGCGAGCGGCTCGCGTTGAGCAGTCCGACGAGGCCGTTGGCCAGCCCCGCGGCCACGTGGAGGCTGACGAACGCGGGCCGGCCGGTGGCGCGGGCGTACCCGTCGGCCATGGCCACCACGGAGCCCTCGTGGACCCCCAGCACGTACTCGATGTCCGCCGCGCCGGCCAAGGCGTCCAGGAAGGGCAGTTCGGTGGTCCCGGGGTTGCCGAAGACCTTGGTCACCCCCTCCTCGCGCAGCACCCGCAGCAGCGCGTCGACCGGCCTCATCCGCCGGCCTCCTCGCCCAGCGGTCCGCCGCGCGCGGAGAAGCGGCCGACCTTGTCGAAGACGTCCTGGCTGTACAGCCGCAGCGCCTGGGCGAGGGCGAACTCCGCCATGTACGCGCGGAACCGGTCCGGCGGCTCCTCGGCCAGGTTGAGCATGCGGCGGTTGGCCACCACCGCCGGGCCGGACAGCCGGGCCGCGGCGTCGGCCACGGCGGCGTCCATGTCCTGCGGGTCGACCACGTCGTCGCAGATCAGCCGGCCCTCGGGTGCGTCCGCCCGGATCGTGCGTCCCCACAGGATGACCTGCTTCGAGAGCCTGCCACCGGTCAGCCGGCCCAGCCGGAAGTTACCGGCGCCGGGCACGATGCCCTCCTGCGCGGCGGGGAGGCTGAAGTAGGCGTCCGCGCCCGCCACCACCCGGTCGAAGACCAGGAGCAGTTGCATGCCGCCGCCGATGGCGAAGGTGTCCACGCCCGCGACCCATGGTTTCTCCAGGGTCCGGTGGGGCCAGGTGAGCGGATCGTCGTCGAGCAGCAGACCGCGCACGAGCTTGTTGATGAAGCCCAGTTCCCGGCGGAGCAGGAAGTCCAGGTACGAGATCCTGCCCTGGTGGAGGTGTTTGAGGTTGATGCCGGCGCTGAACACCCGCTTGCCCCGGTAGCGGGGGTGCGTCATGGGCGCTCCGCGCAGTACGCCCACCCGCACCCCGTCGTCGAGCAGGGCCAGGTCGACGGCGGTCTCCAGGTCCTCGGTGAGCGTGTTGTCCTCGGCGTTGAGGCAGTGGAGGTTGGCCAGGGTCACCACGGCCGCGTCCCCGTCCCGCTCGACGCGCACCGAGCCGAGGTCCAGGGAGCCGGAGCGACGGAAGCCGGGCAGCAGGTCGAGGGCGCGGTCGGTCGGGCGCAGCATCGAGTCGGTCAGGTGCGAGCCGGCGTCGGGCAGCCGCAGCATCTCCTGGAAGAAGATGCCCTGGTCGATCTCCCTGCCTTCCTTGCCGGCCTGGACGTGCTCGAGCTCCCCGTCCATCTGCCGCCGGGTCGGCAGCAGGCCGGGGAAGGCTTCGGCGCCGGTGTAGGCCAGCTCCGGCAGTCTGGGCCGCCGCGTCCGGCCGGAGGTCAGCTCGTCGTAGACGGCGGTGGCGTGCGCGCGCAGGAAGCGGGAGCGGGACCAGCGGGAGACGCGGTGCACCGTGTCCGCGAGTCGCCGCTGTTCCGGGGTGCGCTCCGGCTTCGGGGGCAGGGTGGCAAGCAGGTCCTCGCCGGAGCGGCAGCAGTCGTGCAGCGCGGCCGCGTCGGGGGCCAGGACGCCGGTGAGCGGCGGAATCTTGACATCCCACCGGTCGTGCTCGACGTGGACCGGTCCGGCCGGCGGCTGGTGGCCGGTCATGAGGCGGCCGCGGGCTCGGCGTGGTCCCGCCCCCTGCGCAGGGTCCGGTCACAGGCGGCGAGGTGGGTGCCCAGCGCGTCCTCGAAGCTCGTCGTGGTCGCGTCGAACAACAGCCGTCGCCGGACGGCCAGTTCGGCGGTGCTCAAGCCGCGCGCCAGCGTGGTCCTGGCCGCGGCCGCGCCCATGGCGTCGTCGGCTATCTCGTCGACGAGACCGAGCCGGGCCGCTTCGGCCGCGTCGGCCTCGGCGCCGAACAGCACCAGTCGCCGGGCGCGGGCCACCCCCAGCTGGTTGGCCAGTCGGTGCAGGGCCATGCCCGGCCAGGGCTCGCCTCCGGTCGTGCCCAGTGCCAGCCGGAGGGCGGGCGTGCCGATCCGGTAGTCGCACGACAGCAGCACTTCCAGGGCGGGCCCGGTGCACCGGCCGTCGGCCACCGCTATGGTCACGGCGCTCAGCCGCTCCAGCCGGCGCAGGGCGCGTTCCCACTTGTTCACCAGATGGACGCCCGTCCCGCCCGGCCACTGCCGCGGCGTCGCCGGTCCGCCGGTCAGACGCAGGACGACCGCCGGGTTCGCGGCGGTCCCGGCCTCGACGCGGTCGCACAACGCGCCCACTTCGGCGATCAGCGCTTCCGACAGCGGCCGGCCGCTGTCGACATCGAGGCCGTCGACAGCGAGGCCGTCGGCGCCAAGGCCGTCGACGCCGGGATCAGCGCTGTCAGAAAGATCGGCTCGGTTCCCGGAAGAACCGGGCCCGGTATTGCTCGGAGACACACCCACACCGCCTTGCTCAGCCGTCAGTGCTGTCTTCAGCTCTGGTTCAGTAGCGGACAAGAGCCGTCTCGATGGTCGAGCCGGGCCCCATGGTCATGAAGATTCCGTAGTCGCCGGCCCGGACCACCTCCTCCTCGAGCAGTCGCCCGTAGGAGAAGAGAAAGGACCCGCTGGAGAGATTGCCGTAGTCCCGCAGGACTCCGGTCGTGTGGCGCACGTCGTGACGGGTCAGGCCGAGGTTCACCATCACCGAGTCGATGACCTTCTTGCCGCCGGAGTGCACGATCCAGTGCGCCACGTCACTGCGGCGCAGACCGGTGCCGGACAGCAGCCGGTCCACCACGCTCTCGGCGTGCGCGCCGACGACATAGGGCACGTCACGGTCGAGGAAGAAGCTGAACTTGCCCTCCTCGTCGTCCCAGTCGTAGCGCATCGCCTCGATCGCTTCGGGGATGACGCAGCTGGCGAACTTCAGCACCGACGGACCGGACCGGTCGGTGTCCGTGCCGGTGCCGGTGTCCGTGCCGGTTTCGCCGTCGGCGTCCGCGACCAGGGCGACCGCGGCGGCCCCGTCGCCGAACAGGCTGTTCACCACGGAGGTCCGCATCGTGCCGTCGAAGACGTAGGCCGCGGAGCACGCCTCGACGCAGACCATGACGGCCAGCTCTCCCGGATGCGCGCCGGCCCAGCCCGCCACCGCGCCCAGGCCGTTCAGCCCGGCGTTGCAGCCCATGCCGACCACGTCGAGCCTGCTCGTGTGGTGCTGCAGGCCGAGTTCCTTGATCAGCCGTGCGCTGAGGCCCGGGGTCAGGAAGCCGGTGGAGGTGACGCAGCACAGGTAGCGCACGTCTTCGAGGGACGCGTCCGCCTCCTTGAGGCACGACTGCAGGGCGCGCGCCCCCATGTCGATGCCGTGTTCCCGGTGCTTCCGGAGCAACTCGCCCTGGGATTCCATGTGGCGCGTGCCGTCCGGGAGTTCGGGCGGCAGGGTGAGGAATCGGCGTTCGATCGCGCTGTTGAGAAAGACCGACCGGATCCGCGGATCCTCGATGGAGAAGATGTCCAGCAACTCCTGCTGTGAATAGGAGAATGCCGGTACGGCCGTGCCGAGGCCCACGATCCGCGCCATGGTGCGGGCCGTGGTGCGGACCGGCGATAATGTCTGTGTCATCTGTCCACCCCAGGTGATGGGTCGCCCAGGTCGTCGGTGCCAGGTAATCGGAGCCTGCCCGGTGGGCGAAGTGGTGGCGAAGTGGTGCCCGATGGCGCTGACCACGTTCGATTCGCACCATACTCCGATGCCCGGCGAGCCGGTCCTGGACCCGCTGTGAACTCGTTCACCACAGGGTCGGACAGGGGTTTGTAGGGGGAGGTAAGGGGGAGGCCGGGGAAGGTTAGGGGTTCACCGGCCCGTCGGCACCGTCGTACCGGTCCCGCGCCGCGCCGATTTCCGTATCGTGCGCGGCCGCCCATTCGGCGACCGCCGAAATCGGGACGAGAAAAGTGCGGCCGAGATCCGTCAGCGCGTACTCCACGCCCGGCGGCACACTGGGATGGACGGTCCGCGACACGAAGCCGTCACGCTCCAGCGAGCGCAGGGTCAGGGTGAGCATCCGCTGGCTGATGCCCTCGATGGCGCGGTGCAGTTCGTTGAAGCGGTAGCTGCGCCTGCCGAGCAGCATCACGATGAGCACGCTCCACCGGTCGCCCACCCGGCGCAGGACGTCCGTGGCCGGACACGCCCGGTGGTCGTCGATACCGATGGGCAGGGGGATGTCCGCGCGGATCACCACGGGCACCTCGGTGTCACCTACTGACATGAATGTGCCTCCTTTCGGGCCGGGGAAAGGCCGCTGACAATCGGGGAGTCGGCCGGTGGCCGACCGCATTCGTACTGACTCGAGGAGTTCGCATGTTCGTGGTGACCGGGGCCTCCGGCAAGCTGGGGCGGCTCGCCGTCCAGCACCTCATCGAGCGCGTCGACGCGTCGCGGGTCGTGGCGCTCACGCGCACCCCGGACAAGATCGCCGATCTCGGGGTGCGGGTGCGGGCCGCCGACTTCGGCGACGCCGATTCGCTGGTCTCCGCGTTCGACGGCGCCGAGCGGGTGCTGATCGTCAGCACGGACGCCATGGGACAGCGGGTCCAGCAGCACACCAACGCCATCAACGCTGCCGCCAAGGCGGGGGTCGGTCATGTGCTGTACACCTCGCTGACTCGGGCGGGCGAACCGGGCAACCCGCTCGTGCTCGTGCCCGAACACCGGGAGACCGAGCGCGTCCTGACCCAGTCGGGTCTGGAATTCACCGTCCTCCGCAACAATATCTACCCCGACATGCTGCTGATGCTGGCACCGCTCAACGAAGCGGTGCGCACCGGCGTGCTGGGCGGCGGCAACGGCGAGGGCCACGTCTCCTACATCACCCGCTCCGACTGCGCGGCCGCGGCCGCGGCCGTCCTCGCGGAGGGCGGGCACACGGGCCAGTTCCTGGAGATCACCGGCCCGGAGGCGGTGGACTACGCGGGCGTCGCGGCAGCGCTGGGCGAGGCCACCGGCCGCGCGGTGCGCTTCGAGAAGCAGACCGAGGAGGAGGCCTCCGCCGCGTACGCCGCGCGCGGCGTCGAGCCCGCGATGATCGCCGCCGCCACCCAGTTCTGGGGCAGTGTGTCCGAGGGCTGGCTGGACGTCACCACACACGCGGTCGAGCGCCTCACCGGCCGGCGGCCCGCCTCGCTGGCGGAGTTCTTCGCCACCCAGCGCGAGGCCCTGCTGGGCTAGCCGGCACCGTCTCCCGACCCCGTCCCCCGCCGCCGAGGGCCGCGGCCTGTTCCCCCGCAGGCCGCGGCCCTCGGCCTGCCGTCCGCTCGGGCCGGGGCATGTAGGGGCCGGTTAGGGGTTCCCCCGGAGGCGTCGGCGTGACTAGTTTCGTCCGGGCAGCCGGCGCCGCACACTCGCACATACCGGAGCTATTCCGGTCGATGAAGAGGACGTTCATGAAGCGGTCCCGAGTCCGCGCCGCGACACTGACAGCCGCGGCCGTCTCCATCACCCTGATCGGCACGCAGGCCGCGGCATCCGCCGAGAACTGCGACAGTACGCAGATCAGCGGCACCGTCACCGTCGAGTACCACTGCGTCGAACCACCCTATCCCGAGGCCGACTCGACGATGAAGGTGACCTTCTCCGCGCCGCCCTTCGCAGTCAAGGGCAGCGACATCAAGGTCAACGCGACCGTGCAGTCGACCACGGGCGTGCCGTTGGACATCCCGGCCAACGGCGTGAACGGCAAGGTCGGGGTCGTCTACGGCGGGGCGTTCTCCGGTTCGACGGACGCCACCGGCCTGACCACCGCCAACCGGATACCCAAGGGCCAACCGCTGACCCTCACCGGAGGAACCACGAAGGTCAAGGCCACCGCGGCCGGCGTCGTGACCTTCACGCCCGGAAAGCTGGAAACCCTCAACTGGCTGGGCAACCACCTGGTCTGCACGCCCAAGACCACCCCGGCCGTGGCGGTCAGAACGCTGGTGGCCGGCTGAGCCGTACGGACAACGACAGGGGCGGGCGACGGAATCGTCCGCCCCTTTGTCCTGCCCGGCCACGGGCCGTCTCACGTTCCGCGCGATAGGGGTGTGCGGTAAGGGAAGAGTAGGGGTTTTGCCCGGGCCGCCCGGACACTAGTTTCGGCGCTGGACCGGTGTCCCGATAACCCCGCCCGCCTCTTAGTTAGGTGTGGAATGTCGAACGAAGAAAAGGTCGTCGCCTACCTCAAGAAAGTCACGGCCGATCTGCGCCGGGCCCGGTTCCGGGTACGGGAACTCGAAGAGGAGCGGCGCGAGCCCGTCGCTGTCGTCGGAATGGGCTGCCGTTTCGCCGGTGGCGTGGAATCCCCCGGCGAATTGTGGCGCCTGCTGATGTCCGGGCGGGACGCGGTGTCGGGATTCCCGACCGACCGCGGCTGGGACGTCGACGCGCTCTACGACCCCGACCCGGAACGGCCGGGCACCTCGTACACGCGCGAGGGCGGATTCCTCCACGCGGCGAGTGAGTTCGACGCCGGGTTCTTCGGCATTTCGCCCCGCGAGGCACTGGCGATGGACCCGCAGCAGCGGCTGCTCCTGGAGACGTCGTGGGAAGCCTTCGAAGGGGCCGGCATCGATCCGGCGGCGTTACGGGGCAGCCGGACCGGCGTGTTCCTGGGAAGCAACAGCCAGGACTACGCCACGCTCGCCACACACGCCACGGAGGATCTCCAGGGGCACATCGGCACCGGCACCGCCGCGAGCGTGGTGTCGGGCCGGATCGCCTACACCTTCGGGCTCGAGGGCCCCGCGGTCACGGTGGACACGGCATGCTCGTCGTCGCTGGTAGCACTGCACCTGGCGGCCCAGGCGCTGCGCCAGGGCGAGTGCTCGATGGCGGTGGCGGGCGGGGCGACCGTCATGTCGACCCCGGGGGCGTTCCTGGAGTTCAGCCGCCAGCGCGGCCTGGCGCCGGACGGCCGGTGCAAGGCCTTCGCGGCCGGAGCCGACGGCACGGGCTGGGGCGAGGGCGTCGGCGTCCTGCTGCTGGAGCGGCTCTCGGACGCACGACGCAACGGCCACCAAGTACTGGCCGTCGTACGGGGCTCGGCGATCAACCAGGACGGTGCCAGCAGTGGCCTGACCGCCCCCAACGGCCCGTCGCAACAGCGCGTCATCCGCGAGGCCTTGAGCAACGCCGGCGTAGCGGCCGACGAGGTGGACGCGGTGGAGGCGCACGGTACGGGGACGACGCTGGGCGACCCGATCGAGGCGCAGGCGCTGCTCGCCACCTACGGCAAGGACCGGCCGGGCGACCGGCCGCTGTGGCTCGGGTCGATCAAGTCGAACATCGGCCACACGCAGGCGGCGGCCGGTGTCGCAGGTGTGATCAAGATGGTGCTCGCCATGCGGCACGGGGTGCTCCCGCGCACGCTGCACGTGGACGAGCCCTCGTCGCACGTGGACTGGTCGGCCGGAGCGGTGGAGCTGCTGACCGAGGGACGGTCGTGGGAGCGCAAGGGCCACCCGCGCCGGGCCGGCGTGTCCTCGTTCGGCATGAGCGGCACCAACGCCCATGTGATCCTCGAGGAAGCGTCCGTCGAGGATGACGAAGATGCCGTCGTACCTACGGGAACGAGCACGGGCACGGGCACGGACGAGGCCGGCGACAGCGCGGTGGTGGCCGTGCCGTGGACGCTCTCCGCCAAGTCTCCCGAGGCGCTGCGTGCGCAGGCCCGGCGGTTGCTGACGTACCTGGACGACGACCGGCCGGAGCGAGCGGGCTCACTTGTCGACGTCGGACACTCGCTGGCGACGACGCGGGCGACGCTCACCCGGCGCGCGGTCGTGGTCGGACGGGATCGGATCACCCTCCGGCAGGGCCTGGAGGCGCTGGCACGCGGCGAATCGGCAGCGAATGTCGTCGAAGGCAACGCGACAGTTGGCGTGGACAAGGTGGCCTTTGTGTTCCCGGGGCAGGGTGCGCAGTGGGTGGGCATGGCGGTGGAACTGCTGGATTCCTCGCCCGTCTTCGCCGACCGGATGCGTGAGTGTGCGGCAGCACTATCGCCCTACGTGGACTGGTCGTTGCTCGACGTTCTGCGCGGTACGGAAGGGGCACCCTCGCTGGACCGGGTGGATGTGGTGCAGCCCGTGCTGTTCGCGGTCATGGTCTCACTCGCGGAACTCTGGCGATCCTTCGGCGTCCGGCCGGCCGCGGTGATCGGCCACAGTCAGGGCGAGATCGCGGCAGCATGCGTCGCCGGAGCGCTCTCCCTCGACGACGCCGCACGTGTTGTCGCCCTGCGCAGCCAGGCCATTCTCCAGCTCTCCGGCGCCGGCGGCATGGTCTCCATCGCCCTCCCCGCCGAGCAGGTGCGGAAGCGGATCGAGCCGTGGGGCGGGCGCATCTCCATCGCCGCCGTCAACGGCCCCTCGGCCACCGTCGTATCGGGTGAACCACAAGCCCTGGACGAACTCGTCACGGCCTGCGAGACGGACGGCTTCCGGGCCCGGAAGATCCCGGTCGACTACGCCTCCCACTCCGCCCAGGTCGAAACCATCCGCGAACGCCTCCTCGCCCTCGCCGCACCCCTCACCCCCCGGCCCGCCGGCATCCCGTTCCACTCGACGGTGACCGGCCGGGCCATGGACACCACCGCCCTCGACGGCGAGTACTGGTACCGCAACCTCCGGCACACCGTCGAGTTCGAGCAGTCCGTCCGCGGCCTCATCGACGACGGCTTCACCGCCTTCGTCGAGATCAGCCCCCACCCGGTGCTGACCATGGCCGTGCAGGAGACCGCCGAGGACACCGGGGCGACCGTGGCCGTGGTCGGCTCGATACGCCGCGACGAAGGCGGGCTGTCGCGCTTCCTGACGTCATTGGCCGAAGCGTACGTCCGGGGCGTCACCGTCGACTGGTCCCCCGCCCTCGCCGGAGGCCACCGCGTCGAGCTGCCCACCTACGCTTTCCAACGCCAACGCTTCTGGGCCGAACAACTGACGTCCGGGGCCGATGTGACCTCGGCCGGTCTGGGAGCACCGGACCACCCCCTGCTGGGGGCAGCGGTACCGTTGGCCGACGGTGACGGAGTCGTCCTCACCGGCCGACTGTCCCTGCGAACCCACCCCTGGCTCGCCGACCACACCGTCCACGGCACGGTCCTCCTCCCCGGCACGGCATTCGTCGAACTGCTCGTGCGGGCCGGGGACGAAGTCGGCTTCGACCTGATCGAGGAGCTCACTCTCGAGACACCGCTGGTGCTTCCTGTCACCGGCACGGTGCAGATCCAGGTTCGCGTGCGGGCCGAGCAGGAGCCGGGGCGCCGTCCCCTGGCCGTGTACGCGCGTACCGACGACGACGCGCCGTGGACGCGTCACGCCGACGGCACGCTGGGCCGGGGAGGCAGCGCGGAGGAGTTCCCGCCGGAGCCATGGCCTCCGGCCGGGTCCACGGCGATCGATGTCGCGAACGTCTACCGGGACCTCGCGGAGCGCGGGCTCGACTACGGGCCGCTGTTCCGCGGCCTGCGGGCGGCCTGGCGGCACGGTGACGAGGTGTACGCCGAGGTGGCACTGCCCGAGGAGGCGGGGGCCGAGGCCGCGCGGTTCGCCCTGCATCCCGCGCTGCTCGACGCCGCCCTGCACGGCTTGGGCCTGGGCACACTGCTGGAGGAGAGCACCGGCGGACAACTGCCCTTCTCCTGGACCGGAGTATCCCTGCACGCGACGGGTGCGACGGCGTTGCGGGTACGGCTGACCGCGACGGATTCCGGTGCGGTGTCGGTGCGGGTGGCCGATGACACGGGTGCGCCGGTGGCCGAGGTGGAATCACTGGTACTGCGGCCGATACCGGACGGACAGCTGACCGCCGGCGGCGACGGCGGGGCCCGGGACGGGCTGTTCCGGGTGGAGTGGGTACCGGTCGACGTGGTCACCCCGCATTCCGGGCAGGGGCGTTGGGCCGTCGTCGGTCCGGACCAGCTCGGCCTGGCTGCCACCCTCGGCCCGTCCGTCGAGACGGCCCGGTCCTTGACGGACCTGGCGGCGCCCGACACCGACGTGCCGGACACCGTACTGGTCACAGCGGTAGCCGACTCCCGCGACGACGGCGGCGCGGCCTCGGTACGTACCGCGACGGTCCGGATCTTGGAACTGCTGCAGACATGGCTGGCGGAGGAACGGTTCACCGACGCACGACTCGTCGTCGTCACCCAAGGCGCAGTGGCCCTGGCAGACGGCGACGACGCCACGGACCTCACACACTCCGCCGTCTGGGGCCTCGTACGCTCCGCGCAGACGGAGAACCCCGGCCGCTTCGTCCTCCTCGACCTCGACGAACCCGCATCAGCGGCACTCCTCCCCCACGCCCTGACCACGGAGGAACCTCAACTCGCCGTACGGGGCGGGGAGCTCCGGGCGCCACGGCTGGTGAGGGCGATCGATACGGAAACCCTGGTGACTCCGGCCGCCGCGTCGTTCTGGCGGCTGGAGGCGGGGACGCGTGACACCCTCGAGGAACTGCGGTTCGAGACGAACACCGAGGCCGGTGCCGCGCTGGGCACCGGAGAAGTACGGGTCGCGATCCGGGCGGCCGGGGTGAACTTCCGCGACGTACTGATCTCCCTCGGCATGTACCCCGACAAAGCCCTGCTGGGCAGCGAGGCCGCCGGCGAAGTGATCGAGGTGGGCCCGGGAGTGGACACCCTCGCTCCGGGCGACCGCGTGATGGGCCTTTTCACCGGGGCCTTCGGCCCTGTGGCCGTCACGGACCACAGGATGCTGGTCCGCGTGCCGGACGAGTGGTCGTTCACGCGGGCGGCGTCGGTGCCCATCGCATTCCTCACCGCGTTCTACGCCCTACGAGACCTGGCCGACCTCCGCACAGGCGAAACCGTACTCATCCACTCCGCGGCCGGCGGCGTCGGAATGGCAGCCACCCAACTCGCCCAACACTGGGGCGCCGAAATCTTCGGAACCGCCAGCCCCTCCAAGTGGGACACCGTCCGCTCACTCGGCCTCGACGACAACCACATCGCCTCATCCCGAAACCTGGAATTCGAAAAACAATTCCCCAACATCGACGTCGTCCTCAACAGCCTGGCCCGGGAATTCACCGACGCCTCCCTACG
>NZ_JAILXP010000580.1 GCF_020740895.1 Streptomyces sp. UNOB3_S3
CACCTGCCCGGCACCAGCACCCCGCACAGCACCGGCGCCCCGAACGCCGCCGGTGGCTCCCCGCACGTGACCGGCTCCACCGCCGGCGGGCTGCCCAAGCGCCGCCGCAGGCAGCCCGCGTCCGGACAGCAGCGCCACCCCCGGCCCGCCGCGCCGATGCCGCCCACCGACATCCCCCCGGAGCGCTCGGCGGAGGAGACCGCCCGGCGCATGGGCGCGTTCGCCCGCGGCACCCGCAGCGGCCGCACCGGCGAGCACCAGATGCCGCCGCTCCCCGGCGACCGGGACGCCCGGCCCGGCGACCGGGACGCCCGGCCCGCCGGCCGGGTCCCCGGCCCCGGGCCCATGCCCGAACAGCTTCCGCCGTTTGCTCCGCCCGGCCCGCCGGCCGATGCCCACGCCCCCACCCCCGTAGAAGACGAAGGGAACCCGCACGCGTGAACGACCATATGAACAAAGAGCTGGGCTGGATGCTGGACGAGGTCGTCAAGATGCCGGAGGCCCGGCACGCGATCCTGCTCTCCGCCGACGGCATGCTGCGCGCCCACTCCCAGGGCATCGACCGCGACGAGGCCGAGCGCCAGGCGGCGGCCCTCTCGGGGCTGCAGTCCATCAGCCGCTCCACCACCGAGTTCTGCACCCACCCGCAGGGCCAGGACAGCCCCTGGCGGCAGACACTCATCGAGTTCGCCCACGGCTACGTCTTCCTCATCGCCGCCGGCCCCGGCGCCTACCTCGCCGTCTCGGCGAGCGAGAACGTCGACATGGAAGCCGTCACCTACCGCATGCAGAAGACCGTCGACCGGCTCGGCAAGGAACTGGTGAGCCCGCCCCGCCAAGGCATGGACACCTGGCAAGGCGGCCCGGGCAGCCAGGCATGACCCCGCCGGCGCCGCGACGCGACAAAGGGCTGGTCCGCCCGTACGTCGTCACCGAGGGCCGCTCCCACCCCACGCGCAACACCTTTGACCTCGTCACCCTGGTGATGGCGCATGAGGACCGGCCGCTCGGCGGCCTCAGTCCGGAGAAGTACGCCCTCATGGAGCTCTGTCTCGGCGGCGCCCTGTCCGTCGCCGAGATCGCCGGCCATCTGATGCTGCCCGTCAGCGTCGTCAAGGTGCTGCTCGGCGATCTCGTCGACAGCGGCCACCTCTCCACCCGGGCCCCCATCCCCTCGGCAGAGCTGCCCGAGGCCCAGATCCTCCAGGAGGTGCTCGATGGACTCCGCGCTCGCCTCTGACGGAGCCGTCTACCTGCCCCGTACCGTCCGGACCGCGGCGAAGATCCTCGTCGTGGGGCACTTCGCGGTCGGCAAGACCACCTTCGTCGGCTCGCTGTCGGAGATCCGGCCGCTGCGCACCGAGGAGACCATGACCCAGGCCGGCGCGTTCGTCGACGACCTGGCCGGCATCGACGGCAAGACCACCACGACCGTCGCCATGGACTTCGGCCGGCTCACGCTCAGCGAGAGCCTCGTCCTCTATCTCTTCGGCGCGCCCGGCCAGCAGCGCTTCACCCGGCTCTGGCAGGACATGACCCAGGGCGCGCTCGGCGCGCTCGTCCTCGCCGACACCCGGCGGCTGGACCAGTCCTTCGAGGTCATGGAGCTGCTGGAGGAGCTCGGACTGCCGTACGCGGTCGCCGTCAACCACTTCGACGGCGCCCCGGCCTACCCCGACGAGGAGATCCGCGAGGCCCTCGACCTGCTCCCGGAGACCCCGCTGATCACCTGTGACGCCCGCGACCGGGTCTCCTCGACCCACGCCCTGATCACCCTCGTGGAATACCTCAGCGCCCGTATCGCCCAGGAGCACGTGTGACCTTCCGCCCGGACGCACCACCCCCCGGGTGCCCCGCGCACCAGGCGCAGCCCACGCCGCAGCCCACGCCGCCCACCGTGTACACCCCGCTCTACGGGCCCGACTTCGCCGCCGACCCCCACACCGTCTACCAGCGGCTGCGGCAGTACGGGCCCGCCGCGCCCGTGGAGCTCGCCCCCCGGGTCAAGGCCGTCCTCGTCACCGACTACCGTGCCGCGCTCGAAGTCCTGCGCGGCACCGACCGGTTCGTCAAGGACGCCCGCCACTGGCGGGCCCTCGCCGACGGCCGCGTCGAGGCGGACAACCCGGTGGTGCCGATGATGGCCTACCGGCCCAACTGCCTGTTCTCCGACGGCGACCACCACCGCCGCTACCGCCAGGCCGTCGACGACAGCCTCGCCCGGATCGACCCCAACGCGCTGCGCGGCTACGTCGAGCGCAGCGCCGACAGCCTCATCGACCGCTTCACCGCGCTCGGCGAGGCCGATCTGCTCGGCAGCTACGCCAAGACCCTCCCGCTGCTGGTCTTCCAGCAGCTCTTCGGCTGCCCGCCCGAGCTCGGCGACCGGCTCGTCGAGGGCTTCTCCGGCATCTTCGACGGCGTCGACGCCGAGCGCGCCGACGCCCTGATCACCAGCAGCCTCCTGGAACTCATCGCCCTCAAGCGCCGGCAGCCCGGCGCGGACGTGATCTCCTGGCTGATGGCCCATCCCGTCCAGCTCAGCGACGAGGAGATGCTCCATCAGCTCGTCGTCCTGATCGGCGCGGGCACCGAGCCCCAGCAGAACCTGATCGCCAACGCGCTGCGGCTGCTGCTCTCCGACGACCGCTTCGCCGGTGACCTCGCCGGGGGCAGCCTGCCCGTCGACGACGCCCTCGACGAGGTCCTCTGGCTCGACCCGCCCATGGCCAACTACGCCGTCCACTACCCCCTGGCCGACGACAGCCTCGGCGGCGTCCCGCTGCGCGCGGGCGAGCCCGTCGTGGTCAGCTTCGCCGCCGCCAACACCGACCCCGCCCTGCGCACCGGCCACCCGGCCGGCAACCGCGCCGGCAACCGCGCCCACCTCGCCTGGAGCGCGGGCCCCCACCACTGCCCCGC
>NZ_JAILXP010000581.1 GCF_020740895.1 Streptomyces sp. UNOB3_S3
GGCCGGGGAGGGAGGCGGCCGGGGCGCCGGGGCCCACGGGGTTGAACACCCGCAGGACGACGGCGTCCAGGCCGGAGCCGGTGACGGCGAGGGTGCCGGCCAGTTTGCTCGCGCCGTAGAGGCCGAGCGGTCGGGCCGGGGCGCTCTCGCCGACGGGCAGCCGGGCCTCGGCGGGCCCGTACTCGGCCGCCGAGCCCAGATGGACCAGGCGGGCGTCGGGTGCCGCCGCGCCGAGGGCCTCGCAGAGCACGGCCGGGCCGCGGGCGTTGACGGCGGTGAGGGTGACCGCGCCGCCGCCGACCGCGCCCGCGCAGTTGACGACGGCGTCGGGGGCGAACTCGCGCAGCAGGGCCGCGAGCCGGCCGGGGTCGGCGGTCGCCAGGTCGACGGGCGCCAGGTCGAGGGGCGGCCCGGCGGCGGGGGCGCGGCCGGCGACCCGCACGTGCGCGCCCGGGAGGGCGCGCAGGCGCGAGGCGGTGTGCCGGCCCAGGAAGCCGGTGGCGCCCAGGACGAGTATGCGCATCGGGGCCGGTCACGCTCCCTTGATCAGCAGGTCGCGGCGGACGGCGAACTCGGCGTTGGCCCGGTCGTAGTCGTCGGGGCGGCCGATGTCGAGCCAGTAGCCGTCGAATTCGTAGGCGTTGGGCGGGGTGCCGTCCGCCAGCAGGTCGAGGACCAGCTCGTCGAAGCCGAGCGGCAGTCCGGGAGTGTAGCGGGCGAGGGCGGTGCGGGAGACGCCGTAGACGCCCATGGAGACGCGGTAGTCCATGCTGGGCTTCTCGGCGAAGCCGACGACCCGGCCCGCCTCGGTGGTCAGGACGCCGAAGTCGATGCTGACCCGGCGGGGGTAGGTGGCGATGGTCAGGGGCGCCCCGGAGACGGTGTGGTCCCGGAGGACGTCGCCGAAGTCGAGGTCGGTGAGAATGTCCCCGTTCATCACCAGGAAGCGCTCGGGGAGCCGGTCGGCCATGGTGAGGAGCGGGCCCATGGTGCCCAGCGGGCTCTCCTCGGTGGTGTAGTCGACGGCCAGGCCCCACTGGGAGCCGTCGCCGACGTAGGCGCGGATGATGTGGCCGAGGTGGCCGATGGCGAGGGTGCAGCTGGTGAACCCGGCGCCGGCCAGCTGGCGCATGACGATCTCGAGGATGGCGTGCTGGTCGCCGATGGGCACCAGGGGCTTGGGCAGTGCGGTCGTGTAGGGGCGGAGCCGGACGCCCTTGCCTCCGGCAAGAATCACTGCGTGCATGAGGGTGCCGTTCCTCTCTTGTGCCGCGTGGGTGGTACCGCGTGGGTGGACAGAAACGTCAGACGTTGTACATGCCGGTCTTGTAGCGGCCGAGGTTGGCGGGGTCGCGGAAGAAGGCGACGGTCTCGGCGAGCCCCTGCTCCAGGGTGTGGGCGGGGGCCCAGCCGGTGGCGGCGCGCAGCCGGGAGGAGTCGCAGACCAGCCGCATCACCTCGGAGTTGGCCGGCCGGACGCGCTCGGCGTCCTCGGTGACCTCCAGGTCGGTGTCCATGAGCTTGCCGATGAGGGTCACCAGGTCGCCGACGGAGATCTCCTCGCCGGTGCCGGAGTTGAAGGTCCGGCCGAGGACGGCGGCGGCTGGCGCGGTGCCCACGGCGCGGAAGGCGGCCACGGTGTCCTTGACGTAGCTGAAGTCGCGGGTGGGCCGCAGGTCGCCGAGGGTGATGGCGCGCTGTCCGGCGGCGACCTGGCCGATGACGGTGGGGATGACGGCCCGCATGGACTGGCGGGGGCCGAAGGTGTTGAAGGGGCGCAGGGTGACCACGGGCAGGTCGAAGCTGGCGTGGTAGCTGTCGGCGAGCCGGTCCCCGCCGGCCTTGGAGGCGGCGTAGGGGGACTGGGTGTTGATGGGGTGGTCCTCGGTGATGGGCACGGTCCGCGCGGTGCCGTAGGTCTCGCTGGTGGAGGTGTGGACCAGGCGCGGGATGCCCAGGTGGCGGACGGCCTCCAGGACGTTGAGGGTGCCGGTGACGTTGGTCTCGACGTAGCTGTGCGGGGCCCGGTAGGAGTACGGGATCGCGATGAGGGCCGCCAGGTGGTAGACGGTCTCGGCGCCGGTCACGAGGCCCTGGACGGAGCCGGGGTCGCGGACGTCGCCGAGGACGACCTCGACGTGGTCCATGACCTCGCGGGGCAGGTCCTCCAGCCAGCCGAAGGACGAGAAGGAGTTGTACTGGACCATCGCGCGGACCCGGTGGCCGTCGGCGACGAGCGCCTCCACGAGGTGCGATCCGATGAATCCTTCGGCGCCGGTGACGGCGACGAGTGCTGATGCGGACACGAGGGCTCTCCTCTTCAGGGCTTTTTCACGGTGGCTCAGCGGTGGGTGGTGATCCGGCCGAGCAGGGCGGTGGCCACGGCGAGCAGGGCCGCCGCCGCACCGGAACAGATGACGAGCTGGTCGGTGACCGGGGCCGTCGTGCCCAGCCGGAGCGCGCCGGCCTCGGCCGCGGCGGCGCCCAGGCAGATCAGGGCCGGGGGCCAGGCGGTGCCGTAGGCCTGGAGCAGCAGGCCCGTCCACAGCACCGCGCCGAGCGCCAGCAGGGCGATCAGCCGGCCGGGCGCGGGCGGCGCCCCGCCGGGCCACAGCGCCCCGACGGCCAGGACGAGCGCGGTCAGGGCCGCCAGGTAGCCGGCGGCGCACAGGGCGAGGACGCGGGCGGCGCGCCACAGCAGCCCGGTGGTGGTCGTGGCGGCGGCGAGCGCCGCCAGCGAGCGGCCCCGGCAGCGGTAGAGCAGCCATTCGGCGGGCCCCATGCTGAGGGTGAGGGCGATGACGGCGGGTCCGGCGGTGCCCCCGTCGTGGTGGGCGAGGGCGTCGCCGAGGGCGGCGAAGGTCGTCAGCAGCCCGCAGCCCAGGCCGAAGAGGCCATAGGGCAGGGAGGCGGCGGGCGGG
>NZ_JAILXP010000582.1 GCF_020740895.1 Streptomyces sp. UNOB3_S3
GGCCACGGCCCGGGGCGGGCGGGGGCGCACGGGTGCGGCGCCCGCGCAAGTGACCGAAAGCGACCCCGCGATCACGGAAAGCGCCGAAATGACCGCCGGGGGCGTGAGCCCGGGCCCGCGGGGCGGTCCCGCGACGCCCCGGTGATAACCGGTAGCGACCATTCCATAAACGCAGAGTGTTGTGACAAACCCATGACGTGCTTTCCGGGCCCTCGGGGCACCAGAACGGCCCCCCGGTCGCATTACCCTTTCTTCTTGCCCCCTGCCCAACTCCAGGAACGCGAGATCCATGACCGGCCCTGACGATGTCCTGCTTGTCCACGGCGGTACCCCGCTCGAGGGAGAGATCCGCGTCCGCGGCGCGAAGAATCTCGTGCCGAAGGCCATGGTCGCCGCGCTGCTCGGACACGGTCCCAGCCGGCTGCGCAACGTGCCCGACATCCGCGACGTCCGCGTCGTGCGCGGTCTGCTCCAGCTGCACGGTGTGACCGTCCGCCCCGGCGACGAGCCCGGCGAGCTGGTCCTCGACCCGACGTACGTGGAGAGCGCCAACGTCGCGGACATCGACGCCCACGCCGGCTCCTCGCGCATCCCGATCCTGCTCTGCGGCCCGCTGCTCCACCGCCTCGGCCACGCCTTCATCCCGGGCCTGGGCGGCTGCGACATCGGCGGCCGGCCGATCGACTTCCACTTCGAGGTGCTGCGCCAGTTCGGCGCGACGATCGAGAAGCGCGAGGGCGGCCAGTACCTGGAGGCCCCGCAGCGGCTGCGCGGCTGCAAGATCCGCCTGCCCTACCCGTCGGTCGGCGCCACCGAGCAGGTCCTGCTGACCGCCGTCCTGGCGGAGGGCGTCACGGAGCTGTCCAACGCGGCCGTGGAGCCGGAGATCGAGGACCTCATCTGCGTACTGCAGAAGATGGGCGCGATCATCGCCATGGACACCGACCGGACCATCCGGATCACCGGTGTCGACAAGCTCGGCGGCTACAACCACCGCGCCCTGTCGGACCGCCTGGAGGCGGCCTCCTGGGCGTCCGCGGCGCTGGCCACCAAGGGCAACATCTACGTCCGCGGCGCCCAGCAGCGGTCGATGATGACCTTCCTCAACACCTACCGCAAGGTCGGCGGCGCCTTCGAGATCGACGACGAGGGCATCCGCTTCTGGCACCCGGGCGGCCCGCTCAACGCCATAGCGCTGGAGACGGACGTCCACCCCGGCTTCCAGACGGACTGGCAGCAGCCGCTGGTCGTGGCCCTGACGCAGGCGAGCGGTCTGTCGATCGTCCACGAGACGGTCTACGAGTCCCGCCTGGGCTTCACCTCCGCGCTCAACCAGATGGGCGCGCACATCCAGCTCTACCGCGAGTGCCTGGGCGGCTCCGCCTGCCGCTTCGGCCAGCGCAACTTCCTCCACTCGGCCGTCGTCTCCGGCCCGACGAAGCTCCAGGGCGCCGACATGGTCGTGCCCGACCTGCGCGGCGGCTTCTCGTACCTGATCGCGGCCCTGGCCGCGGAGGGGACGTCCCGGGTGCACGGCATCGACCTGATCAACCGCGGCTACGAGAACTTCATGCAGAAGCTGCGGGACCTCGGGGCGAACGTCGAGATGCCCGAGCCCGCTGCGCAGGGCTGACCACGCCCCGGCTGGGGGTCCGGGGGTCGTCCCCCGGGAAACACAGCATGCAGAAGCTGCGGGATCTGGGTGCCAACGTGGAGATGCCGGGCGACTCCGCCGCCTGACGGTTCCTTCGCTTCTCCGAGGGGGCTCCGCCCCCTCGAACCCCCGGACGGGGCTGACATACGTCAGCCCCGTCCGGCGTTTGCGGCACCGCGTGCGGCGCGTCCCCGGAGAGGCGGGGAGGGCGGAACTCGCTGCCGGGCCGTCAGGGCCCCGAACCGCCTCGGGTGGGGCCCAGGGCACCCTGACGAGGCGTTAGGGGCTTTACGGGCCGTACACGGGCCGTTTACGCGGCATCGAGACGGGGCATGCTCCCCTGATACGCCAAAAGGGCGGCCACCCCCATGGGTGGCCGCCCTTCGAGCTGAAGGCTTACTTGCCCTTCGCGGCTTCCTTGAGCTTGGAGCCCGCGGAGACCTTCACGCTGTAACCGGCAGCGATCTGGATCGGCTCGCCCGTCTGCGGGTTGCGCGCGGTCCGAGCGGCACGGTGGGTGCGCTCGAAGGTCAGGAAGCCGGGGATGGTGACCTTCTCGTCGCCCTTGGCGACGATCTCGCCGACGGTCTCGGCGAGCGCGGCCAGAACGGCGTCGGCGTCCTTGCGGGTCACCTCGGCGCGGTCGGCCAGAGCGGCCACCAGCTCACTGCGGTTCATGTTGTACTCCCGTGTTCTTCTTGCCAATGAGGCGTGAGATCGAAGCCGATGCTGCCAGGGCCCTCGGACAGTCCCCGGACCCGGGTCCGTTTGCCAGACCCTCGCGCCCGGTTACGCATCCTGCCCCCACCAGTGGCGGGAAAGCCAATCCGGCACCCTGGAGAGTCACACGGAAAGCGCCACGGCCAGCTGCCACAGCCTCGGATGTGGCCGCATTTCTGCGGCCGGATGTCTGCCCGACACCTTATGGGGGGCCCAGCGGCGTCGCGCCACTCGACGCGCCGTGCGTCAGACCGTCGTGGTGCCTGTCACAGCGGCCCCGGCGGCCTTCGCGGCCTCCCGGACGGCACCCGCGACGGCTCCGGCGACCTTGTCGTTGAAGACGCTGGGGATGATGTAGTTGGCGTTGAGTTCGTCCTCGGCGACGACGTCGGCCAGGGCGCGGGCGGCGGCCAGCATCATGTCGGTGTTGACGGTGCGGGACTGGGCGTCGAGCAGGCCGCGGAAGACGCCGGGGAAGACCAGCACGTTGTTGATCTGGTTGGGGAAGTCCGAACGCCCGGTGGCCACCACGGCGGCGG
>NZ_JAILXP010000583.1 GCF_020740895.1 Streptomyces sp. UNOB3_S3
GCCCGTGGACCGGGGGGCGGGCGCGGCCTGGGCCATGGGGGCGGCCGTGGCCAGGCAGGCGAGGGCCCCGGCGGCGACGCCGCTGCGGATGGTGCCGATGGTGCGGATGCGCATGGGCCAGGGATACCGGAACCGGCCGCCGGGGTGTTTGCACCTCACCCGCCCGGCGGCGCGTCACGGGCCCCACGGACCGTCACCCCGCGTGCGGCGTCAACGTGTGTGCGGCCATCGCCCCGTGTACGGCCGTCACCCTGTGTACGGCCGTCACCCCGTGTGCAGCATCAGCCCGATCCCGACGACCATCAGTCCCGCCGCCGCGATCCTCGGCGCCCCGAACCGTTCCTTCATCACGACCGTGCCGATCGCCGCGCCCACGATGATCGACGACTCGCGCAGCGCCGCGACCGGGGCGAGGGGCGCCCGGGTCTGCGCCCAGAGCACCAGCCCGTACGCGAAGACGGACAGCAGTCCGCCGAGCAGCCCGCGCGCGGCGAAGGGGCGGATCTGGGCGAGCAGGGCGCCGCGCCGGGAGGCCACCGCCCAGGCGGGGATCACCAGTCCCTCCAGGATCATCAGCCAGGAGATGTAGCCGAGCGACGTGCCCGCGGCCCGTACGCCCAGGCCGTCGACGACCGTGTACGCGGCGATGGCGAGCCCGGTGGCGACGGCCGCCCCGATCGCCGCCCACCGGGGCCGGGTGCCCGAGCCCCGGATGCCCCACAGGGCGAGGCCGGTCAGCCCGGCCGAGGCGACGGCGACGCCCGCGAGCTGGCGGCCGTCCGCGACCTCATGGGCGAAGAGCGCCGCGAGACCGGTGACCGCGAGCGGGGCGGTGCCCCGGGCGATCGGGTACATCTGGCCGAAGTCGCCGAGGGTGAACGACCGCATGAGCAGGGCCTGGTAGACCGTGTGGAGGGCGGCCGAGGCGAGGAGGTACGGCCAGGCCCCGGCGGCGGGCACCGGTACGAACGGCAGCAGCGCCGCCCCGCAGAGCGCCCCGCCGCCGCCCACGAGGGTGAAGGCGAGGAGCTGGTCCCTGATGCCGTGGGCGATGGCGTTCCAACTGGCGTGGGTGACGGCGGCGATGAGGACGGCCACGGCGACGAGCGGCGTCATGCGCCACCACCCCCGGCCCGGCGGTCAGGTATGCGGGACGGAATGCTCATGACACCCGACGCTAGCGGCGCCGCCGGGGGCCCGCGATGTCGTTTCCGTCACCCGGGCCCGGCGCCCGGTGGACCCGGCGGGCGCGGGTGGTGGACCGGGCGAGCGCGGGTGGTGGACCCGGCGAGCGCGAGTGATGGACCCGGCGGGCGCGCGGGTCAGCCGCCCGCGCGCAGCACCGCCGCGACGACCGGGCCGGCCGAGTCGCCGCCGTGCCCGCCCTGCGGGACGACGGCGGCGGCCGCCACGTCGTCGCGGTACGCGGCGAACCAGCCGTTGGGCGCGGTCTGGCCGTCGACCTCCGCCGAGCCCGTCTTGGCGCCGATGTCGCCGCCGAGGCCGGCCATCGCCCTGGCACCCGTACCGGAGACGGCGGTGAGCCGCATCATCGAGCGCAGGTCGCGGGCGGCGCCGGGCGACAGCGGGCGGGCGGCCCGGGCGAGCTGACGGCCGTCCAGGGACGGGTCCACGAAGTACGGCTGGTGGAACGATCCGTCGCGGACGGTCGCCGCTATGGACGCCATGTTGAGGGGGCTCATCTGCACCCGGCCCTGGCCGATGAGCGCGGCGGCCTTGCCCGCGCCGCTGTCGGTGGGCACCCGGCCGTCGAACGTCGCGACGCCGGCCTTCCAGTCCAGCCCGATCCCGAAGACGTCGCGGGCCTCGGCGGCGAGGGCGCCGTCGGGGAGCTGCCCGGCGAAGGAGATGAAGGCGGTGTTGCAGGACGCCGCGAAGTCCTGGGCGAAGGTGGCCCGGGGGTTCTCGCTGTTCTCCACGTTGTGGAAGGTCATGCCGTACGTGGCGTTCTTCGGGCACGGCAGGGCCTTGCCGGGCGCGGCCTTGCCCTGCTCCAGCAGCAGCGCGGACGTCACGATCTTCATCGTGGAGCCGGGCGCGGTCGTACCGCCCAGCGCGGCGTTGAACCCCGTCTTCTTGGAGTTGGCGACGGCCAGGATCTCACCGGTGCTCGGCTTCACGGCGACCACGGAGGCGTCGCCGTACTTGTTCACCGCGGTCTCGGCGGCGCGCTGGACGGCCGCGTCGATGGTGGTGCGCAGCTTGCCGGGCTTGCCCTCGGAGACGACGTGGAGGTTCTTGGGGGCCGCGCCCGCGGGCCCTTCGAGGCGGACGGCGACGGCGGGCTCGCCGCCCGCCTTCTCGCCGTACTTCTTGCGCAGCTCGGACAGGACGGACTCCAGCGACGGGTGGTCCTTGAGGTCCAGTTCCGCGCCGGAGCGGTCGACGGCGGCGACCTTCGGCTCCTCGGTGGGGCCGGTGCGCAGCGTCCGGCCGGCGGTGAGCTCGGGGTGGACGACCGCCGGCTGCCAGCCGACCCGGGCGCGGCCGCCCTCCGCGCCGCGGACGACATCGAGCGAGGAGTCGTAGGCCCAGGTGGTGCGCTGCTTGCCGAGGACGACCTCGGCGCTGACGGAGAAGGGCACCTTGGTGCCCACGGCCGTGCCCTGCTTGAACGTCACCTTCTCCACGTGCGCGGAGTCCCGGAAGGCGGCCAGGGCGGTGGTCGCCGCCTGGGCGTTGTCGGTGAGGCCGGCGGCCTTGGCGGTGTCCCCGGCGGCCCACGCGGCGAGGAAGTCGCGCGCGGTCTTCTCGGTCTCGCCGGATGTCGGCGGCCCGGTCCGCGCCGGGGCCGCCTCCGCCCGCAGTCCGCCCGCGCCGTCGCCCGTGACGGCGTCGACCAGGTTGTAGGCCCCCAGCC
>NZ_JAILXP010000584.1 GCF_020740895.1 Streptomyces sp. UNOB3_S3
CCCGCACACATCCCGCCGCCTCCCGCGCCAGCACCCGTGCCGTGCCCGTCCCCGCCGCCCGGTCGGCGTCCGACCGCAGATAAGCGAGTCCCATCGCCCCTCCCCCTCCAGCGCCCTTCCGGTGCGTCCTGAAGCCCATCACGGTACGTGAAGGACCGGTGTCCTCCGGGCGGTTCGGGCAGGGATGCCGTCGGACGGAGTACGCCGCGCGGCGACGGCTGACCGGGCGGGGGCGGTCAGATGCGGGTCGCCGGGACGGCCTCCGGCCGTGGGGCGGGCGCGGCGAGGCGGGTGCGGACGAGGCGGTGCTGGGCGGCGCAGGTCGCGGCGATGAGGGTGCCGAAGGCCGTCCAGCCGAGGGGGCCCGTGGCGATGGCCGCCGTGACGGCCAGGGGGCCGACGGCGCGCTGGGTCGCCTGGGCGAGGCCGTGGACGCCCAGGTAGGCGCCCTGGGCGGTGTCGGGGGCCAGGGCGATGGACAACTCCCAGGACACGGTGGCGTGGAGCATCTCGGCGAGGGTGAAGCCGGTGGCGGCGAGGGTCAGGAAGACCGTGGCGGGTACGGCGCCGTGCGCGGCGGAGGCCGCCATGGCGACGCCGGAGGCGGCGAGGACGGCGCCGAGGGGGAGGAGCAGGGCGCGCGCCCTGGCGGTCGTGGCGCCGAAGCGGGCGAGGGGCACCTGGAGGGCCACGACCAGCACGCTGTTGAGCACCAGCAGCAGGGGGACGAGGCCGTGCGGGGCGTCGGTGGCGCGGATCGCCCACAGGGGCAGGCCCACCCGGAAGACGGCGTCGTCGAGGAAGAGGACGGTCTCGCTGACCACGTACGCGAGGTAGGTGCGGTCCCGCCAGGGGTTCGTGGGGAGTGCCGCCGGGACGGGCCCGGAGTCGCTCGTGACGGTGCGGGCGGGCGCCGACGCCTCCGCGCAGCGCAGGGTGATCAGGGCGGCGGCGACGAACGAGAGGGCGTCGCCGAGGAGCAGGCCCGTGTAGACGGTCGTCGTGCCGGCGGAGAGGGCCGCGGCGGCGCCGAGGCCGCCGACGGCCCAGCCGGCGTTGGCGACGGTGCGGTGAACGGCCTGGTAGCGCACTCGTTCGGGGCCGGCGATGCGGGAGGCGTAGAGCTTGGTGAGCACGCTCGACGCCCGGTCGCCGAACCCGCCGACCGCCGAACAGGCCAGCAGGAGCGTGTAGTCGTGGGTGAGGAGCAGCCCCACGGCGCCCACGGTGCGCAGCAGTTGGAGGGCGGCCAGGACGTGGACGACCGGCAGCCGGTCGGCCAGGATTCCGCCGGCCGGCGCGCCCGCGATGCCGACGATCCCCGCGGCGGCGACCAGGGTGCCCACCTCGGCCACGCCGAGGTGGGCGACGTAGGTGAAGTACAGGACCGAGGTGGCGGCCCACAGGCCGCTGCCGACCCGGTCGACGAGGGCGACCGCGAGCATGCGCCGCCCGTCCCGCCCTCCTGGAATCCGTGCCTTTGGTATCCGTGCCTCGCGCATCGTTCCCCCCGATTCCCTTGCCAACCAGATATGTATCAATACATAATTGACGATGTGGCAACACAATATGCGATCACAGGTACGACAGCCAAGGCCCTTTCCGCGTCCGTCGAACGGGGCGTGACCGAGGGCGCGTTGGAGCCCGGCGCCGCGCTGCCGCCGGTGCGCAGGCTCGCAGAGGACCTCGGGATCAGCCCCGGCACGGTCGCGACCGCCTACAAGGAGCTGCGGCGGCGCGGGATCGTCGTCACCCGGGGGAGGGGCGGCACGGTCGTCGCACCCGCCCCCGCCGTGGCCTCCCGGCGCCCGCCCAGGGTGCCCGAAGGGGTGCGCGACCTGGCCGGCGGCCACCCGGACCCGGCCTTCCTCCCCGATCTCCTGCCGCCCGGCCGGCTCTCGCCCGGCGCCCGCTCCCACCGTTCGTCCCCCCGGCTGCCGCGCCTGGAGGAGGCCGTCCGCGCCTGGCTGGGGGCCGACGGGGTGCCGGTGGAGCACGTGACGTTCGCGCACGGCGCGCTGGACATGATCGGACGGCTGCTGTCCGTCGAGCTCCGCCCGGGCGACGCCGTGGCCATGGAGGACCCCGGCTACCACCACCTGCTCGACCTCCTCACGGCGCTCGGGCTGCGCACCGTCGCCGTCGCGGTCGACGACGAGGGCATGCGCCCCGAGGCACTGCGCGCCGCGCTGCGCGCGGGCGTGCGCGCCGTGGTGTGCAGCCCCCGGGCGCAGAACCCCTGGGGCGGCCGCTTCACCCCCGCCCGCCGGGACGCGCTGGTGGCGGTCCTGCGCGAGGCGCCCGACGTCCTCGTGATCGAGAACGACCACGCGGGGAGCATCGCGGCGGCCCCCCTCCACACCCTCACCGGCGGCGGCCTCGCGCGCTGGGCGCACGTCGCGACCGTCACCAAGTACCTGGGCACGGACCTGCGCTGGGCGGCCGCCGCCTGCGACGCGACGACCCTCGCCCGGCACGACGGACGGATGCTGCTCACCTCCGGCTGGGTGAGCCACCTGCTCCAGGAGACGGTCCTCGGCCTGATGACGGACGCCGGCACCCGGGACCTGGTGCGCCGGGCCCGCGACGCCTACGAGGAACGGCGGCTGGCCCTGGCCGGCGAGCTCGGCCGGCACGGCATCACGGCCCACGGGGCGAGCGGCATGAACGTCTGGGTGCCCGTGCGGGACGAGTCCGCCGTGGTCAACGGACTGCGGACGTACGGCTGGTGGGTCGCCGCCGGGGCCCGCTTCCGGATCGGCGGCGCGCCCGGGGTGCGCATCACCGCCGCCGGGCTGCCGCCCGCCGACGCACGACGGCTGGCCGCCGACTTCGCGGCGGTGCCGCGCGGCTTGGCCGCGTCGGCGG
>NZ_JAILXP010000585.1 GCF_020740895.1 Streptomyces sp. UNOB3_S3
GTGGGCGGGTGCCTCGTGGACGGGTGCCTCGCGGGCGGGGGTCGCGGTGGCCGGATCGGTGGCCGGATCGGTCCCGGTCGGTGCGGGCTTCCGTCCCTCCCGCTCCTGCCGCCCCTCGTGCCCCTCACGCGCCGGTCCGCTCTCCAAGGCCCTCTTCCTCCTCGTGCTGCCGCGTCGTCCTGGCATCGTCCTCGCGTTGTGGCACAGCTCCTTCCCATGACGCATCGCTCTCAGTGGTTTGTCCACAGGCCCTTTGAAATGTATGACCGGTCCCGGAGCTGATCCGTCCATCCGAGGAGGGCCGTCAAGTAGGAAAAATTCGCAGGTCAGGGGGGATGCGGCGGGGTGGAGCGGTGGTGCAGAATCAAAGGGGATCAGGCCTGTACTCCAATCGGGGACGGCCTGTGCGGAACTACCCCCTTCTTTCTTGACCTGGGCTCAACTATGTTCGTACTCCGTCGGGGTGTCGAGACGCGCCCCGGCAGTCAGGGCGGGGAGTCTCCGGGGGGAGACGTCATAACCGGGGGAACGTATGACCATTCAGGGCTCTCATTGGTCTGCCGCTGTCGCGACGACGACCGACGGCACGAGTGGCCGTAATACGCCGTTGCGCGTGGATGCTCAGCGCAATCTGGAACATGTCCTGCGGGCGGCTCGCGAGGTCTTCGGCGAGCTGGGGTACGGGGCGCCGATGGAGGACGTGGCGCGCCGGGCCCGAGTGGGAGTGGGGACGGTCTACCGCCGGTTCCCCAGCAAGGACGTGCTGGTCCGGCGGATAGCCGAGGAGGAGACGGCACGGCTCACCGAGCAGGCGCGCACCGCGCTGGGGCAGGAGGACGAGCCGTGGTCGGCGCTGTCCCGGTTCCTGCGCACGTCGGTGGCGTCGGGCGCGGGCCGGCTGCTGCCTCCGCAGGTGCTGCGGGTCGGCGTCGACGTGGAGGCCGAGGAGCTCCGGGAGCGGGTTCCGGCGCGGGTGCCGCAGCAGCGGCAGCCCGTGGGCGCCGGGGGCCAGCTGCACGAGCTGCGGCTCGTCGAGCAGCGGCCGGCGGCGGTCCAGGAGCGGGACGACGCGGGTGCGGCGGCCCTGCTGGACGTCGTGGGCCGGCTCGTGGAGCGGGCGCGCTCGGCGGGTGAGCTGCGCGCCGATGTGACCGTCGCGGATGTGCTGCTGGTGATAGCGACGGCCGCGCCGTCCCTGCCGGACGCGGCACAGCAGGCGGCGGCCTCGTCGCGGCTGCTGGACATCCTGCTGGAGGGCCTGCGGTCCCGTCCCGCGCGGTAGTCGTGTGACGCGGTGACCGTGTGACGCGGTAGCCGTGTGATGTGACGGTTGTCGGCGGCGGCGCTGGTCGCGGGCGTCGGCAACCGCTCTCTTTTCCACCCTCCCTTTCACCGGTTTCTATCGGTTCTCGTGACCATCGGTATTCCGGCCCGGTCGGGGCCCGGACGGGTGGTTGCCGTCGGTGAAGTGATCCTGCTGCGTTCCCGTATGCGAGGCTGCTCGGAGTTCGAGTGTGCCGGCGTGTACGGGGAGCCTGCGCTATGAGTGTTGACGGGCGGGAAGAGCCTCGCGGAAGCGACGAGGCCGGCGATCCTTCGCCGCCGCACAAGGTGCCCGGTCAGGGAGGGCCGTCCGCGGCCTCCCCCGATCCGGGTCCCGACTCCCTCTCCGGCGCCCTGGACCTGTGGTTCGGGCCCGTCGGCTCGGGAGTGCCGGCGCCGAGGGACAGCGGCGGGGCGGATCCCGGTCCGGGGGTGACAGACCCGGGCTCTTCCGGCATTCCCACCCAGACCGATACCGCCGGTTGTACCCAGGACGGTGCGCCGGTCGATGATGCGGGAGTGCGGGAAGACCAGGAAGCCACGGATGCGCCACCGTCCGACCTCGAACTGGTCGCACAGCTGCGCGGCGGGGAGAGCGGCGGGGCGTACGAGGAGCTGTACCGGCGCCATGCCGGCGCGGTCCGCCGGTACGCCCGTAGCTGCTGCCGCGACGACCACACCGCCGAGGACCTCACCAATGAGGTCTTCGCCGCCACGCTCCAGGCGGTACGGGGCGGCGCCGGGCCGGACACGGCGGTACGGGCGTATCTGCTGACGACGGTGCGGCGGGTCGCGGCGGCCTGGGGCCGGACGACCCGGCGGGAGCACCTCGTCGAGGACTTCGCGGTCTTCGCGACCTCGTCGGCCGTGGCGTCGGCCGCCGCCGAGGACGACACGCTGGGGCTGGGCGCGGATGTGCGGGCCATGCAGGAGGCCGAGGAGTCCCTGGCCGTGCAGGCGTTCCGCAGCCTGCCCGAGCGGTGGCAGACCGTCCTCTGGCACACCACCGTGGAGGAGGAGTCGCCGAGCGAGGTGGCGCCGCTCCTCGGGCTGACCGCCAATGCCACGGCGGTACTGGCGCACCGGGCGCGCGAGGGGCTGCGGCAGGCGTATCTCCAGGCCCATGTGAGTACGTCGCTGACGTCCGGTGGCGAATGCGCGCGCTACGCGGACCGGCTCGGCGCGTATGCGCGCGGCAGTCTGCGGACGCGGGCCGAGCGGGGGATGCGCAGGCATCTGGACGGGTGCTCGCGCTGCCGTATGGCGGCGCGGGAGGTAGCGGACGTCAACGCGCAGCTGCGCGGGCTGCTGCCGGTCGCGGTCATCGGCTGGTTCGCCGCCGACTGGTCGCTGAAGGTGGCGGGCGGGATCGCCGCGGGCACGGCGGGAGCGGCCGGGGCGGCGGGAGCCGCGGCCGTGAGCGCGGGTGCCGGTGCGGATGTGGGCGCTGGTTCGGGTGCCGGTGCCGGTACGGCGGGAAGCGGGAGCGGAGGCGCCAGTGGCACGGGCGCCGCGGGGAGCGGGGCCTGTCTCTTATACACAT
>NZ_JAILXP010000586.1 GCF_020740895.1 Streptomyces sp. UNOB3_S3
CTCCGGTTCCGGTACGAACCTGCAGGCCCTGCTGGACGCCATCGCCGCCGATCCCGACGGCTACGGCGTCCGTGTCGTGGCCGTGGGCGCCGACCGGGACGGCATCGCGGGCCTGGAGCGCGCCGGGCGCGCCGGGCTGCCGACGTATGTGTGCCGGGTGAAGGACCACCCCACCCGTGAGGCGTGGGACGAGGCGCTGACGGAGGCGACGGCCGCGTACGAGCCGGACCTCGTCGTCTCCGCCGGCTTTATGAAGATCGTGGGAAGGGCGTTCATCGCCCGGTTCGGCGGGCGGATCGTCAATACGCACCCCGCCCTCCTCCCCAGCTTTCCCGGTGCCCACGGGGTGCGCGACGCGCTCGCGTACGGCGTGAAGGTCACCGGGTGCACCGTCCACTTCGTCGACGAAGGCGTCGACACCGGCCCGATCATCGCCCAGGGCGTGGTGGAGATCCGGGACGAGGACGACGAGTCCGCGCTGCATGAGCGGATCAAGGAAGTCGAGCGTTCGCTGCTCGTCGATGTCGTGGGGCGTCTGGCCCGCGACGGCTACCGCATAGAGGGACGAAAGGTAAGGATCCCGTGACCGCCGAAGGTACGACCGCCGAAGCCGTGACCGCCGAAGCCGAAGCCATGAAGCGGCCCATCCGCCGGGCACTGGTCAGCGTCTACGACAAGACGGGGCTGGAGGAGCTGGCCCGGGGGCTGCACGACGCGGGCGTCGAGCTGGTCTCCACCGGTTCCACGGCCGGCCGGATCGCCGCCGCCGGAGTCCCCGTCACCAAGGTCGAGGAGCTCACCGGTTTCCCCGAGTGCCTGGACGGCCGGGTGAAGACGCTCCACCCGCGCGTCCACGCCGGCATCCTCGCCGACCAGCGCCTGGAGGCGCACCGCGCGCAGCTCGAGGAGCTGGGTGTCAGCCCCTTCGAGCTGGTGATCGTCAATCTCTACCCGTTCCGGGAGACGGTCGCCTCGGGCGCCTCGCCCGACGAGTGCGTCGAGCAGATCGACATCGGCGGCCCGTCGATGGTCCGCGCGGCCGCCAAGAACCACCCGTCCGTCGCGGTGATCGTCAACCCCGGCCGCTACGACGACGTGCTCAAGGCCGTCGCCGACGGCGGGTTCGACCTCGCCGCCCGCAAGCGGCTGGCCGCCGAGGCGTTCCAGCACACGGCCGCCTACGACGTGGCCGTGGCGAACTGGTTCGCGGAGGGCTACGGCGCGGACGAGGGCCCGTGGCCCGACTTCATCGGGATCTCCTACGCCCGCAAGCAGGTGCTGCGCTACGGCGAGAACCCGCACCAGCCCGCCGCGCTCTACCTCGACCCCACCGGCACGGGGCTGGCGAACGCGGAGCAGCTGCACGGCAAGGAGATGTCGTACAACAACTTCGTCGACACCGACGCCGCGCGCCGCGCCGCCTACGACCACGCCGACCCCTGCGTCGCGATCATCAAGCACGCCAACCCGTGCGGCATCGCGACCGGTTCGGACGTCGCCGAGGCGCACCGCAAGGCCCACGCGTGCGACCCGCTGTCCGCGTTCGGCGGCGTCATCGCCGTCAACCGGCCGGTGTCGGTGGCGATGGCCGAGCAGGTCGCGGAGATCTTCACCGAGGTCCTCGTCGCGCCCGGCTACGAGGACGGCGCCGTCGAGGTCCTGGCCCGGAAGAAGAACATCCGGGTGCTGCGCTGCGCCGACGCGCCCGCCGCGCACGGCGAGTCCCGTCCCATCGAGGGCGGTCTGCTGGTCCAGGCCAAGGACCGGCTCCAGGCCGAGGGCGACGACCCGGCCAACTGGACGCTCGCCACGGGCGAGGCGCTGTCCGCCGAGGAACTGGCCGAGCTGGCCTTCGCGTGGAAGGCGTGCCGCGCGGTGAAGTCCAACGCCATCCTGCTGGCCAAGGACGGCGCGACCGTCGGCGTCGGCATGGGCCAGGTCAACCGCGTGGACTCCGCGAAGCTGGCCGTCCAGCGGGCGGGCGAGGAGCGCGCCCGGGGCTCGTACGCCGCGTCCGACGCGTTCTTCCCGTTCCCGGACGGGCTGGAGGTGCTGACCGCCGCCGGGATCAAGGCGGTGGCGCAGCCGGGCGGTTCGGTCCGGGACGAGCAGGTGGTGGAGGCCGCGAAGGCGGCGGGCGTGACGATGTACTTCACGGGTACGCGTCACTTCTTCCACTGATCTGTTGATCTGTGCGGAAGTGAAGGCCGCGCTCCGTGGAGCGCGGCCTTCGGGAACGCCTCAGCGGACCCGTACGACCACCGTGCCGACGATCTTGTCGGCGAAGGTCTGCTTCTTCTCGTCCCACAGCGGCCAGAGATAGCCGAGGTAGAGGAAACCGTCGAGGATGTGGCACAGATTCCGGACGAACGCCATGCCGAAGCCGGTGGGCATGCCGTCGCGTTCGCGCAGGACGCTGATGCCCACGGCCTTCTTGCCCGGGGTCTGTCCCGTCTTGCCCTGGCGGTGGAGGGACCAGAAGCCGAGGAAGACGCTGAGGAGGAACGCGAGCCCCATCACGACCAGGCCGCCGGTCATCAGGCCCGACGACCCGGTCGGCTCGCAGTAGCCCTGGCTCGCGCTGAAGGAGTCGCAGGTCTCGTGCCCCGCGATCATCATGCCGACGCCCACGCCGATCAGGACCATCGGCACGACGCCCAGGATCAGGCCGTCCAGCAGGGTCGCGCCCACGCGCGCCCACCAGCCCGCCAGCGGCGGGCGCTGCTGCATGGCGTACGGATCCTGCGGATAGCCGCCGGGGCCGTACCCGTAGGCCCCGGGCTGCTGGGGGAACGGCGGGTACGCCGGATACGGCTGCCCCGGCTGCTGCGGCGGGCCGTAGCCCGGCGCAGCAGCCGGGC
>NZ_JAILXP010000587.1 GCF_020740895.1 Streptomyces sp. UNOB3_S3
CCCCACTCCCGCCCACGTCCGCCAGGACGCCGTCGAGCTGTTCCGCCGTCAGCGGCGGCGCGGGCAGGGCGGACGCGCCCTCGGCGCGCAGGCCGTCGAAGAGCAGGACGAGATGGCGGCGCCAGGAGCCGGGGGCCACGGCCGCGGCGGAGGGGACGCAGCGGCCCAGGGCGGCCAGGGCGAAGAGGAGGTCCTCGGCGACCACGTCCGGGCGCATCGCGCCCTGCTCCTGCGCGCGGCGGACGAGCGTGGCCACCGTGGTGTGGTTGTGCTCGCGCAGCGCGGCCAGGGTGGGGCCCGCCGGGATGGTCGTCGTCATCAGTTCGATAGCGCCGCGGTCGGCGGCCAGGCCCTCGAAGATCCGCTCCATGTAGGCGGTCAGCGACGCGAAGGCGTCCTCACCCGCGCGCGCCCGCTCGCCCTCGCTCATGCTCGTGCCCAGGGACTCCCCGAAGACCGCCTCGATCAGCCCCTCACGGGTGGGAAAGCGCCGGTACAGGGTGGCGTTCCCCACGCCCGCGCGACGGGCGATCTCGTCCAGGGGGACCTCCAGGCCCTGTTCGGCGAAGAGCTCCCGGGCCGCCGCGACAAGGGCCTCGCGATTGCGCCGGGCGTCCGCCCGCAGGGCCGGGGGCCGCCGTTCACTGCTGCCACTGGTGCTCATGACCGCACCCTAATGGCCCCCGGGGCGTTGGACTCAGGCCACCGCCAGGAGACCGCGGGATGTCCTGGCGGTGAGCCGCGCGTGTTCGGGACGGCTGAGCGAGGCCTCAAAAAGCCCGGCGAGCGTGACCGGACCAGGCGATCGGAGGAGCGGCGGGCGTGGCGGATGGGGAGCGGGGCGGACCGGTGAGTCCGCCGAGGGCGGGCTCGCGGACCGGCGCGGTCCTGGTGGCGCTGTGGCTGCTCGCCGGGCTGCTGGCCGTCCGTCAGACGGCTGCCGTGCTGCGGCTTCCCCCGGGACACCGGTTCACCGGCCTCGCCGACCTCGTCGGCCGGGCCGGCTGGTCCGGGGAGAACGGTGTCCCGCGCGTGCCCGGCTCCCTCTACGGCTCCGGACACGACTACCGCGGGTTCACCGGCACCCCCCTCGCCGGACTCGTCCTCAAGCCCCTCGCCGGAGCGGCCGGACACGGCCTCGGCGTCGCCTGGACGCTGGGCACCCTGCTGCTCGTCGTCGCCGTCGCCCTCGTCGCCGTCCGCGCCCTGCCCGGCGGACGCACGGGCGACGACGCGCCCCGCCGTCGTACGACGCTGCTCGCCGCGCCCGTCGCGGTCATCCTTACGGTGCTCTCCCTGCCCGTCCGCAACACCTTCACCCTCGGCCAGATCAGCGTCGTCCCGGTGCTGCTCGTCCTCCTCGGCTGCTGCCCGCCCCGGACCGCCCGGGGGCCCGGAGGACGGACGACCGGCGTCCTCGCCGGCCTCGCGGCCGCCCTCCAGCCCGCCCTGCTCCTCTTCGCCCCGCTGCTGTGGCTCACCGGCCGCCGCCGCGCCGCGCTCGGCACCGGTGCCACCTTCGCCGTCTGCACGGCGCTGGCCTGGGCGGCCCTGCCCGACGACTCCTGGACGTACTGGGTCCACCACATCGCCGGAGCCGGCCTCGGCGAGCGGCCCGACGCCCTGACCAACCAGTCCCTGCACGGTCTGTTCCTCCGCCTCGGCGCGCGCGGCCCCCTGGAGCTGACGCTCTACGCGCTGTCGGCCGCCGTCGTCGTCCGGACCGGCCTGCGCCGGGCCGCCCGCTACGCCCGCGACGGACAGCCGCTGCTCGCCACGGCCGTCACCGGCTGTGTCGCGGTCGCCGTCTCGCCCACCGCCTGGCAGCACCAGCAGCTGTGGATCCTCCTCACCGTCGTCGGCCGCGTCGGCCGCCGCCGCGCCGACCGGCTCGTCTGGCCCGTGCTCGTCGTGCTCGTCATGACGCTGACCAGCACCGTGCTCGTCCCCCCGAACCCCGTCCTCGGGCCCGTCGGCCGGCACGCGCCGCTGCTCGCCGCGCTCGCGGCCGCCTGCGCGGTGCCGTTCCTCTCCCGCTCCTCCGCGCTGTGGGACCGGCCCCTGCCCACCCCGGTCGCCGGGCCGCAGCGCGGCCGCTTCCGCTGGGTGCCGCTGCTGCGCCCCTTCAATCGCGCGCTGAACCGCCCGAACCTGCTCCTGGAGCTGATGCTGATACGGGTCGGCTACTGGGCCTACTCCTGGATCCGCGCCCAGGCCTCCGACTCGCGCGGCCTCGCGGAGTCCCACGGCCGGCAGATCCTCGGCATCGAGGAGTTCCTGCGCCTGGACGTCGAACACGGCGTCAACCACTTCGTGGCGGGCGTGGGCTGGCTCGCGGACGGCATGGACTACTACTACGGCACCTTCCACTTCCTGGTGCCGACGTGCCTGCTGGGGTATCTGTACTGGCACCGTCCGGCGACGTACCGGTGGGCGCGCACGGGTCTGGCCTTCGCGACGCTGGTGGCGCTCGCCGGCTTCTGGCTCTACCCGCTGGCGCCGCCGCGGCTGATGCCCGGCCTCGGCTTCATCGACACCGCCAACGGCCCGCAGGACCTGAACCACCCCGACTTCGGGGCGCTGACCGAGCTGTCCAACCAGTACGCGGCCATGCCCTCGCTGCACATCGGGTGGTCGCTGTGGTGCGGGGTCGTGATCGCGGTCGTGGTGCCGAGGATGTGGCTGGGGATGCGGCGGGCGAGGTGGCTGGGGATGCTGTACCCGCTGATGACGTTCTCGGTCATCGTCGGGACGGCCAACCACTATGTGCTGGACGCGGTCGGCGGGGCGCTGGTCGTGGCCGCGGGCTTCGGGATCCAGTACGTGCTGACCGGGCCGGGGCGCAT
>NZ_JAILXP010000588.1 GCF_020740895.1 Streptomyces sp. UNOB3_S3
GTGGTGGAGCGGGCGTGGGCGCCGCGTTCTGGGTGGCGGCGGGGGGCCGGGCCGGCTGGTGCGAGCCGCTGAGCATTTTCGCGACCGAGATGCCGCCCCCGACGAGTGCGACGGCCACCGAAGCCGCCGCGATCAGCACGCGGGCACGGGGCTTGCGGGGGCGCGGAGGCACGGGCGGTGGCCGCCCGCCGCCGTCCGTGCCAGGGCCTCCCCCGCCCGCGGGCGCCGTGGGAACGGGCGCCGCACGCACGGGCGCCGCACGCACGGGCGCGGCCGTGGCGGTCGGAGCCGGCCGCGCCGGCACGGATGCCATGGGCGCCGTGGGCGCCGTCACGCCGCCCTGCCGTCCGGCAGGTACGGACGTCACCTCGCCGAGCATCCACCGCGCCTGCCCGACGTCGGCCCGTCGTGCCGGGTCCTTGCACAGCATGGCCTCCAGCACCGGGGCCAGCGGTCCCGCGTGTTCCGGCCGGGGAAGCGGATCGGTGGCCACCGCCTGAAGGGTGGCCTCCGTTGTGGCGCGGCGGAACGGGGAGATCCCTTCCACGGCCGCGTACAGCGTGATGCCCGTCGACCACACGTCGGACTCCGGGCCGGGGGCACGGCCCACGGTCCGCTCGGGAGCGAGGTGGTCCGGCGCCCCGAGGGCCTCGGCGGTCCGCACGAGGTCGGCCGCGCCTTCGAGGGCGGTGATGCCGAAGTCGGTGAGCGCCACCCGTCCCCCGTGCCCCAGAAGCACGTTGGCGGCTTTGACGCCCCGGTGAAGTACACCGTGACCGTGTGCCTCTCCCAGCGCGGCGAGCACGGGCAGCCCCAACCGCGCGGCGTCCCTCGGTGGAAGCGTGCCCTGCGCGGCGAGGGTGCCGGCCAGGGAACGCCCGTCGATCAGCTCCATGACGATCCATGGGCGGCCGTCGTGTGCCAGCAGATCGAGGACCGTGACGATGCCGGGGTGCCGGAGCCGGGCCGCCGCCCGGATCCCCTCTTCCATACGGGAGTACAGGGCCAAGCGTTCCTCGGGCGGCAGACCGGTGACGGTCAGTTCCTTGACGGCTACGTCACGGTCGGCCGCCTGGTCCCGGGCCCGCCACACCACGCCCGTCGGGCCGTGGCCCAGCCGCTCGACCAGCAGATACCGGTCGGCCAGTAGCCTTTCTCGCGCCCCGGATTGCCCGTTCACGGTGCTTCCTCGTATGTGCTTCTTCCATTTTCCCATGCCGCTTGATCCGGCCATGTGCTCGGTGCAAGGCTGAATGAGGGGACCCGGAAGGGCCGAGCACATGAACCAGCCGAATCAGTTGTTCAATGAAAAAGCTTCGGCAGGCGGTGCGGGCGATACGACCGACGAGATATTCGTGCCCACCCATACGGTCCCCGCGTGGGGCCTGGAAGTGTGGAGCGTTCCCGATACGGCGCAGGAGCCCGCCGGATTGTTGCCTGCCGATACGAGGGTGCGTGTCCTCGAACGGAGACCCGACGGCCTGGTGCGCGTCGCGACCGCCGAGGGCATAGCTGCGGTGTGGGCGGACGGGCGCCATCTGCAGGAGATCCCGGCCGGTGACCCGGCGACCGCCATGGGCTTCGTGGCGGAGCTCCAGGCGTCCGTCGCGAGCTACCAGCGGCTGCTGGACGACCTCGCGGCGAAGAGGATCGACGCGGACTCGTTCCGCCGCCGGGCGTTCGACGCCGGTCTCGTCCTGCGCGACGGCGCCGCCCTGATGTTCGATCTCCCCAGCGGGCGCTGGTACTGGTACGACGGCGTCCAGGTCCGTCCCATGGGCCCTGGGGCGGATCAGGGCGGAGAGAGTGAGGGATGAGCCATGAACGTCCCTCCTGATCCGGCGCTGCAGCAGGCGTGGCAGGCCATTGTCAGGGATCTCCAGAGCAAGAGCGCGGGTTACTGGAACGTCCTGTATTCAGCGGAGGCGGACATCCGCTCGGGCCAGTTCTTCTATGACGTCCTGGATGAACTGGTCAAGGAGCGGGACTTCATCCGGCAGAACCTTTTGCGGGTGAACCAGGAGCTCCAGGGCGTCATGCAGGCCGGTGCGCAGAACCTCAGGGCTTCCCTCGCCAATGTGATGGGGTGGAGCCAGCAGGCGATCGAGGAATTCGTCCAGCACGGCGGATTCCGCGTGGCCACGGTCACCGCCGCCACCGCCAAGGGCGTCATCCACAGCGCGGCCCCGGCGGCCGCCACCGGGGCGCCCACGGCGGCCGCTCCTGCCGCCGCCGCACCCGCGGCGGAGGCCGGTGGCGTGGTGAGCGGCGACGCGGCCGTGGGCGCGGCGGCTGCCGGCGAGAGCTCTGGCGCGGCGGCCGTTCCGGCGGCGAGCGCTCCGGGTGCGGCCGCACCGGGCGTGGCGGTCGGCGAGGGGATCGCGGCCGGTGAAGGGGTCGCCGCTGGTGAGGGTGTCGCGGCCACGGGTGAAGCCGCCACCACGGGCGCGGCGGTGACCGGCGAGACGGCCACCACGAGCGCGGCGCTCACCGGAGAAGCGGCCACCACCGGCGCCGCCACTACCGGTGCCGCGACCACTGGCGCTGCCACCACCGGCGCCGCCGCGACCGGCGAAACCGCGGCCGCCGGTGCCGCGCTCACCGGGGAGACGGCCGCCACCGGCGCCGCCGTGACGGGCGAAACCGCCGTCACAGGCGCGGCGCTCACCGGCGAGGCAGCCGCGACCGGCGAAGCCATAGGCGGCGCGGCGGCGGCCGAGGGCGTGAGCGGCTTCGCCGGGCTCGGTCTCGGCACGATCGTGACCGGTGGCATCGTCATCCTGGCCCTGGTCGGCGGAGGCATCTACCTCTGGAACCGAACCCACCCCTCCGCACCGCCCCATCC
>NZ_JAILXP010000589.1 GCF_020740895.1 Streptomyces sp. UNOB3_S3
TTCGAGGTGGTGGGGGCGGGCGACGCGGTGCTGGAGGTGCCCGGCTGGGTGCGGGGGTTCGTGTGGGTGAACGGTTTCTGTCTGGGGCGCTACTGGGACCGGGGTCCGTGCCGTCCGCTATATGTGCCGGGGCCGGTGTTGCGCGAGGGGGAGAACGAGGTGCTGGTGCTGGAGCTGGAGGGGCCGGGCGAGCCGGAGGTCCGGCTGGGCGGAGTGCCCGGCCACGGCGGGGCCTGAGCGTCCGTCCCGCTGGTCACCGGCCGATGACGGTGACCAACGGGACGGAACCCCGTGGTGGTTTATTGCCCGACTAGCTGCACGATGAAGCCATCCAGGCAGAACTCAGCAGTCCCGTTGTCCCCCACTTTCCGCAGTCCCACCCACGCCTCACCCGTATCCGGCGCGGTGAACTCGTACGAGAACGTGGTCGGCCGGACGGCGACGGGCAGAGGCGTACGGACCAGCTCGCGCGCTCCCGGTTCGTCGACGGCCGTCACCCATGCGTACTGGCCCGCCCGCTCGTTCTCGTAGCGGAAGGCCACCCGGTAGCGGCGCCCGGCCGTGAAGCGCACGGTGTGGGGGACGGTGCGGTAGACCACGCCGGGGTTCTCCCCGCGCGACTTCAGCGACTGGGTGCCATCGATGACGTCGTCGACGGCCTTGCCGTTCCAGCCGCGCTGGGTGTAGGGCGCGTGCCGCTGGGCGATATGGGTGCGCGGGTCGGTGGCCCCGCCGGCGTCCCCCTTGACGAAGGGGCCCCAGCCCTGGGGCACGTTCTCGAAGTCTTCGGACACCAGGGCGCCCCGGGCATCGGCCCTGCGGCCGGGCACCACGCGGACGGCGTCGAACCGCACCCGCGCCCGCCCGGGGGCGGCCGTCAGCGCGAGGATCACGGGCCCGCCGCCCTCCGGCACGGTGAACCAGGTGAACATCCGCTGGAAGCGGGTGCCGTGCTTGCGGTCGGCGGCCACGAAATTGCCGGCCGTGGAGGTGTCCGTCCAGTTCGTCGCGGTGATCCCGTCGGCCGTGCGGACGGTCAGCGCGGCCCGGCGCCGCTCCCCCGCGACCGCGCCGACCTCGACCTGGACGGACGCGGCGTAGGTGCCGGGCCGCAGCCGGGCGAGCCGCTGGCTCACGGTCGCCGCCTCCCCCGCGCCGATCACCAGCTCCCCGTCGCCGAGGGCGCCGCGCTCGACGCGGGCGGGGCCGACGGCCCGCCAGGCGTCGAGGTTCCCGGAGTGGAAGGACGGGTCGCGCAGCGGGGTGCCCTCGCCCCAGCGGGGGTCGCGGCGGGCCGGGCGTGCGTCCGGGCGGGTCAGGACGTACGGCTGGTCGGGAGCCGCCCGGAGGGTGACGCGGCCGTCCCGTACGGGCACCCGGAGCGTGTCGGCGCGGCCCTGGTCGGTGAGGCGGTGGAGGGCGACCGTGCGCAGCCGGGACCAGGCGCGGGGCAGGGTCCAGGTGGTGGTGCCGCCGTGCGGGTTGTAGTGGTAGAGGCGGTCGGGGTCGGTGGCGCGGCGGGGTTCCCAGGGGAGGAGGTAGGTGTCGCCGCGGAGGACGACGCGTCCGTCGGTGACGATCGTCCTGGTGCCGTCGGTGTCCGAGACGGAGGTCCCGGCCGGGCCGGCGAAGGTGATCTCGTGGTCGGTCCAGGTGAGGATCGGGTGTGCCTGGAGGTATTTCGCGGGGAGGTTGTGGGTCCAGATCAGGCGGTGGAAGGCCGTCCAGTCGGTCTTGCCCTGCCAGCCCTCGAAGGTGCCGAGGCGGGCGGTGCCCAGGAGGGGCCATTTGTCGGCGAAGACGTCCTTCTGGTGGTGGCGGATGAAGCGGATGAGCCGGGAGTTGACGCCGCGCGAGGTGTCGGGGCCGTAGTCGGTCTCGGTGGCCCAGTGGGACCAGAGGCTGGAGCGTTCGAGGCCATGGCCCCATTCGGTGGTGACGCGCCAGCCCTGGGCGCGCAGTTCGCGCTGGAGGCGGTCGGAGGTCCAGCCGGATTCGCGGAAGACGTCGATGTAGAGGGTGTCGAGTGCCGGGTCGGTCTCCTCGCGCAGCCGGCGGAAGCGGCGGACGATGTCGCCGGAGAGCAGGTCCCGGCGGGGGTCGATGCGGTAGGACTGGTCGAGCCAGTCCCACTGGCGGTCGTCTCTGTCGACGAGCGTCTCGGAGAAGGCGTGGGCGACGGGGTACGACTCGGTGGTGTTGACGTGGACGGCGAAGTCGCTGTTCCAGCGTTTTCCCAAGCGCAGCAGGGTGTTGAGGTCGGTGAGGCCGCCGGCGCGGGTGTTGTAGTTGCCGCCGTAGTCGGGGTGGGCGGAGTCGTGGCCCTCGGACTGGTAGCCCTTCAGGAGGGTGAACTGCCGTAGTCCGTCGGTGGCGAGGTGGACGCGTTTGATGTTGTCGAGGACGGCGAGGAACGGGTTGGTGGCCTGGCTGGCGAAGTTGAAGGGGATATGGGGGACGACGCGCAGGTGCTGTTCGTCGGCGCCGAGCGGGTCGGTCATGATGTCGCGCGTGGCGATGGCCGCGTCCTGCCAGTCGGCCCGGCCGTCGCCGTTGCGGTCGCGGGTGACGACGACGCGGACGTAGGGCAGGGGCTCGGTGTCGCCGGTGGGGGCGCCGGCGGCGCGGTGGGTCCACTGGCCGCAGGTGAGCTGGGCCTTGGTGTAGCCGTCGCGGGCGAGGAGCTGCCGGCGGAAGCGGCCGTTCTCCCAGGCGGTGGCGGCGTCGGGCCGGTCGTGGACGGTGTTCGTCTCGATGCCGCCGCCGAGTTCGCCGGTGGCGACGACGGCGTAGGCGCAGCCGGTGGGCGTGGCGTCGGGGGGTGTGGTGG
>NZ_JAILXP010000059.1 GCF_020740895.1 Streptomyces sp. UNOB3_S3
GGGGAAGTGGCGGCGGGCGGCGAGGGCGACGTAGACGAGGCCGATGAGGACGGGGACTTCGATGAGGGGGCCGACGACTCCGGCGAGGGCCTGGCCGGAGGAGGCGCCGAAGGTGGCGATGGCGACGGCGATGGCGAGCTCGAAGTTGTTGCCCGCGGCGGTGAACGCCAGGGTCGTCGTGCGAGGGTAGTCCAGGCCGACCGTACAGCCGAGGGCCATGGACCCGGCCCACATCACGGCGAAGTAGACGAGCAGCGGCAGCGCGATCCGCACGACGTCGAGCGGGCGGGAAGTGATCGCGTCGCCCTGGAGCGCGAACAGCACGACGATCGTGAACAGCAGCCCGTACAGGGCGAAGGGCCCGATGCGCGGGATCAGCTTCTCCTCGTACCAGGCGCGGCCCTTGGCCTTCTCGCCGAGGCAGCGGGTGAGGAATCCGGCGGCGAGCGGGATGCCAAGGAAGATCAGGACGCTGCGGGCGATCTCCCCCACGGACACGTGCAGGCCGGTGGTCTCCAGGCCGAGCCGGCCGGGCAGGACGGAGAGGTAGAACCAGCCGAGGGCGGAGAACGCGATCACCTGGAAGACGCTGTTGAGCGCGACGAGGACGGCGGCGGCTTCGCGGTCGCCGCAGGCCAGGTCGTTCCAGATGATGACCATGGCGATGCAGCGGGCCAGGCCGACGATGATCAGCCCCGTGCGGTACTCGGGCAGGTCCGGCAGGAAGAGCCAGGCGAGGGCGAACATGACGGCCGGGCCGATGATCCAGTTGATGACCAGCGAGGGGATCAGGAGGCGGCGGTCGCGGGTGACGGTGTCGAGGCGGTCGTAGCGGACCTTGGCAAGCACCGGGTACATCATCACCAGCAGCCCGAGCGCGATCGGCAGCGAGACCCCGGTGACGGTCACCTTCGCCAGCGCGTCCCCCAGCCCCGGGACGAGGCGGCCCAGGCCGAGGCCGGCGCCCATCGCGGCGAGAATCCACACCGCGAGGTAGCGGTCGAGGAAGGACAGCCGGGCCGCCACCGGGGCGGTGGGCGCGCCGATCACGAGGGAGCCTCGGCGGGCTCGGGCAGGGGCTGCCCGGCGGGGCGGGTCAGGATGCCGGAGAGCCGGTCGGTCATCTCCGGGAGCAGTCGGTAGTAGACCCATGTCCCGCGCCGCTCGGAGGCGATCAGCCCGGCCTCGCGCAGCAGCTTCAGGTGGTGGGAGATCGTCGGCTGGGACAGGTCGAACGCCGGGGTGAGGTCGCAGACGCACACCTCGCCGCCCGCCCGGGAAGCGATCATCGACAGCAGCCGCAGCCGCACCGGGTCGCCAAGGGCCTTGAAGACCTTCGCCAGCTCGACGGCCTGGTCCTCGGACAGCGGCGCGGTCAGCAGGCCGGGGCAGCAGCCGTCGGGGCCGTCCTGCCCGAGCACCACGAACTCTTGATTCGACATGCTTCTATGTTGACATCTATCGATACAAGCGAATAGAGGAGATAGAGGAGATCGTCATGTCCCGCGTGCAGCTCGCCCTCAACGTCGCCGACCTCGAAGGATCGGTGGCTTTCCACTCCAAGCTCTTCGGCGTCGAACCCGCCGAGCACCGGCCCGGCTACGCGAACTTCGCCATCACCGAGCCCCCGCTCAAGCTCGTCCTCATCGAAGGCGAACCCGGCCGGGACACCCGCCTCGACCACCTCGGCGTCGAGGTCGAGACCACCGACCAGGTCACCGCCGCCACCGAGCGCCTCAAGGAGTCCGGCCTGGCAACCTTCCGGCGGGTGACCCACGAGCCGACAGCCGGGAGCATCCTGCGGCGTAGAGGGCCGGCGTCTTCTTCGCGACCGCCCAGATCGACGCCGGCGAGTCCGTCGTGGATATCGCCGGGTGAATGGGGCATGCGAACCCGCTCGTCACTTTCCGCCGGTATGTCCGTGGCCGCGTCGGTGCGGGGGATCGCGGCCGGGCCGCCACGGACATTCTGCCGGCGGGGATCGTCGCCGCCGCGAAAGCGGTGTGGAATCGGAAAGCGGTGTGACCTCAATGTGCCCTGCGGTAGCGGCAGATCAGCGTCTTCCCAGGTCAGAGGCTACGCGTTGGGCCGCAGCGTCCACCAGATCGTCATCTCGCCCGTCTCCGCGCCGTCCTCGCGTGCGATGGAGACCCGCACCGGGAACTCCGGGCGCTGTCCCGCGTCGAGTTCGGCGACGACCTCGGCGGCGGGGCGGCCGAGTTCGGCGGTCGCGGTGACGGGGCCCATGGCGAGCTTCTTGTAGCCGATCTCGGCCTTGACGGCCAGCGGCACGGCGCGGGAGAGCTGGTCGCCGAAGGCGGCGAGGACGATCGCGCCGCTGGCGGACTCGGCGAGGGTGAACATGGCGCCGGCGTGCGGGCCGCCGACGTGGTTGTGGTAGTCGGGCTGGTCGGGCAGCCGGAGGACCGCGCGCTCGGCGGTGATCTCGTCGAAGACGAGGTTGAGGGTGCGGACCATGGGCACGGTGGCCGCGAGGGCTTCGCCGATCGAGGGCGTGGTCTGTGACATGCCGGTAAGTTACCAATCGGTAGCACAATCGGGAAGGGGCGCCGATCACAACCGTTACCCGCGGCCTCTATGGTTGTCGGCCATGTGGCCAGGACAGCAGCAGCCCGGGGGCGAGCAGAACCCGCAGGACCCCGACCGGAACCCGTACGCACAGCCAGTACCGGGGCAACCCCAGGGCAACCCGTATCAGCAGCCGGGCTACCAGCAGCCCAATCCCTACGCACAGCCCACCCCGCCGCCCGGCGCCCCCCAGTGGTCCCCGCCGGGCGCGCCCGGAGCGCCCGGCGCGCCCCAGCCGCAGGGCGGGGGCGGCGGCCGGGACAAGCGCACGACGGTGATCGCGATCTCCGTCGCGGCAGCCGTGGTCGTCGCGGCGGGCATCACCGGCTTCCTGGTCCTGAAGGACGACGGCGGCAAGGACGACCCGGCGCCCGCAGCGAAGGACACCAAGCCCTCGGCACCCGCCCAGGCCCCGTCGCCCGCAGCGAGCTCCCAGGCGCCGCTGGACAATCCGCGGGCCGGTGGCGGCGTCAAGCCCGTGGTCGACGGCTGGAAGGTCGTCATCAACTCCAAGCGGCACCTCGCCTTCGACGTCCCCGCCGACTGGGACGTGCCCCAGGACGGGGCCGCCGTGCGGATCGACGACGAGGCCGACAAGTCGGGCATGAAGCTGGCCGAGGCCATGTCCTCGCCCGGCTACTTCCAGCGGGAGCAGTGCTCGGTCAAGAACGACCGGGGCACCGACGACACCTACTCCTCCGGGGTCGCCGGCACCAAGGGCGGCCAGGGCGCGAAGAGCCTGGAGGAGGCCGCCCAGAACGAGGCGGCGGCCTGGGCGTGGGCGATGTTCGACCAGAAGAAGCAGGGCAAGTACGACATCGGCAAGGCCACGCCCTTCAAGAGCGACCACGGCATCAGCGGCGCCACCGCGACCACCACGGTGACCGGCGTGCCCCAGGCCAACAAGTGCTCCAGCGACGGCAAGGCCTTCTCCGTGGCCTTCAAGGACACCAACGGCGACTTCGCCGTCTGGGTCTTCTCCGGGGTCAAGGGCGGGCAGCGCGAGGTCTCCGACGACACCGTCAAGAAGGTCATGAGCACCCTCAGGCCGCTCGCCTCCTCCTGACGGACGGTGGCTCTCCTGACGGACGGTGGTCTCGTCGCTCAGCCGACCGTGAACGCCCCGCCCGGCGGTTCCGGCGAGGCCACCGCGTCCGCGTCGCGCACCGGTACCGCGCCCCGGGCGAACCGTTCCAGGGCCGCCCCGTACTCCACCCGTGCCGGGAACACGTCGGCGGCGGTCCGGCGGGCGAGGTCGGCGAGCGGCGGCTCCCGGTGCGCGGCGACCAGGACGGCGTTGCCGAACCGGCGGCCGCGCAGCATCGGGGCCTCCGCGATCAGGCACAGGTGCTCGAAGACGGACGCGAACGTGGCCACCTGGGCGCGCAGGAAATCGAAGGGCGCGCCGTCGGCGAGGTTCGCCACGTAATGGCCGTCCGGCCGCAGCACCCGCGCGACACCGCGCGCGTACTCCAGGGACGTGAGGTGCGCGGGCACCCGGGAGCCGCCGAAGACATCGCCGATGATCATGTCGACGGAGCCGGCGGGGGCCTCCTCCAGCACGGCCCGGGCATCCCCGGCGCATACCTCGATGCCCGACCCGGCGGGCAGCGGCAGGTGTTCGGCGACCAGCTCGATCAGGCCGCGGTCCGCCTCGACGACCCGCTGGCGCGAGCCGGGGCGGGTCGCCGCCGCGTAGCGGGGCAGGGTGAGGGCCCCACCGCCGAGGTGCAGCAGCGTCAGCGGGCGCCCCGGCTCGGCGACGGTGTCGAGGACGTGGGCGATCCGGCGCGCGTACTCGAATTCGAGGTGGGTGGGGTCGTCGAGGTCGACGTACGACTGGGGTGCGCCGTCCATGGTCAGCAGCCAGGCCCGCGCCCGGTCCACGTCGGGCATGAGCTTGGCGGTGCCGTGATCGACCTCGCGGGTCACGGGTATCGGTTCGTCCACTCCCCCATTGTTCCCCCTGGTGGCGGGGCGGCGCGCCGCCCCGCCACACCCCTCACGCGCCGCCGCGCCCCTCACGCCGCGACGGCCGTCACCGTGCCGGTGCCGATGGTGCGGCCGCCCTCGCGGATCGCGAAGGGCAGCCCGGCCCGCACCGGGAGCGGCCGGTCCAGCCCGACCGTGAGGGCCGCGCTCCCGCCCGGGCCGGCGCTGCCGCGCGGCCCGAGGCCGATCTCCCCGGTGACCTCGGCGGTCCGCAGGTGGAAGCGGGCCCGGAAGCCGGTGCGGACCGGGGTGCGCCGGCCGCCCTCGGCCGCCGTCAGCAGCCGCGCGCGGGCGGTGAAGCGCCGGTGCACGGAGGCGCTGCCCGGCGCGGCGACCACGTCCCCGCGCCGTACCTCGTGCCCCTGCAGTCCGCGCAGCAGCAGCGCCACGCTGTCACCCGCCTGGGCGATCTCCATGCTGCGGCCGAAGGTCTCCACACTCAGGACGTGGGTGAGGCCGTACCCCTCGGGCAGCTCGACGACACCGCGCGGGCGGACGGTGCCGCGCTCGACGGTGCCGGTGACGACGGTCCCGCGCCGGGGCACGACCAGGACGCGCTCGACCGGCAGCAGGAAGGGCGCGTCCGTGTAGCGGACCGGGGTGGGGAGGCAGGCGTCGACGGCGTCCAGCAGGGCGTCGATCGCGGCGGTCCAGCGCGGCTCGCCCCGCAGCGCGCCCAGCGCGGAGACCCGGACGACGGGAGTGTGGCGGCCGTCGCCACCGCGCGCGGTGAGCAGCCGCCGGACGTCCGCCTCGACGGCGTCGGCACGCTCGGGCCGGGCGGCCTCGGCCTTGGTGAGGGCGACGACGAAGTGCTCCACGCCGGCGCGGCGGGCGAGGAGCAGATGCTCGGCGGTCTGCGGCCGGACGCCCTCCGGCGCCGAGACGACGAGGATCGCGCCGTCGAGCCCGGCGGTGCCCGACAGCATGTTCCCGACGAAACGGGGGTTGCCGGGCAGATCGGCGTGGGCGTAGTGGCGAGTGTCCGTCTCGTACGCGACGTGCGCGGTGGCGACCGTGGGGCCGGGCGGGCCCCATCCCGTGGGGGTACGGCCGAGGCGCGCGGTGATGGCGCGGGTGAGTGTGGTCTTTCCGTGGTCGAGGTGGCCCATGGTGCCGATGTTGAGATGCGGCTTGGTGCGTGCATAGGCCTGCTGGGTCATGGCTCCTTCTCTCCGGGGTCTGCGGAACCTCTCCGGGCTTCTCCGGAACTCTCCGGATGTGCCCGGAACTCTCCGGACGTGGTGGGCGGGGCGCCGCGGCGGCACCGTCGCCCGTACCCGGGCCCGACCGCCCCGGCCCCCAAGCGCGATGCTCGCGCACGGCCCTGAGCACGTCGAATGCTTTTCTCCCGCCGTTTCTCCCGCCGTTTCTCCCGCCGTTTTCCCACACGACGGCGGGCTGGTTCCCCGCACATCGGCGGGCCGGCCGGGCGAACGGAAAATGACCGTTCGTTTCTGCTTCTGTGCCGTCTCACCGAGATCACACCGTCCATACGGCCACGTCGGTTACGCTCCTTCGATGCTCGATACCGCCGCGCCGCCCCCCGGCCCCGCCGAGCGCCGCGCCCGTGCGCTGCTGTCCCCACGGGCCCGGCTGGGGCTGCTCGTCGCGCTGGTCGGCGGGGCGGTCGTGGCCGTGCTGCTCCTCCATCCGGAGCGGCTGCTCACGGGCGGCTGGCCAGACCGGCTGTCGGGCGGGGCGGCCGCGCTGGTGCTCTTCGCCGGCGCGTACGGGCTGTGCACGGCGGCGTTCGTCCCGCGCCCGGTACTGAGCCTGGCGGCCGGCGCCCTCTTCGGCGCGCCGCTCGGCACGACAGCCGCCGTGGTGGGGACGGTCCTGGGCTCGGCGCTCTCCTTCGGCCTGGGCCGGCTGCTGGGGCAGGACGCCCTGCGGCCGCTGGTACGGGGGCGGTGGCTGACGGCCGCCGACCGGCAGCTGAGCCTCCACGGGTTCCGTTCGATGCTGGCGCTGCGGCTCTTTCCCGGCCTGCCCTTCGCCGGCGTGAACTACTGCGCCGCGGTCTCCCGGATGGGCTGGGCGCCCTTTCTGCTGGCCACCGCCCTGGGGAGCGCGCCCAACACCGCCGCCTACGTCATAGCGGGCAGCCGCGCGGCCTCCCCCACGTCCCCCGTGTTCCTGGCCGCGGCGGGCTTCCTGGCCGTCACCGGACTGGCGGCGGTCGTCGTGGCATGGCGACGGCGCGGACGCCGGGGTGAAAGCCGGGGTGAAAACCAGGGTGAAAACCAGGGCGGGCGTCAGGGCGGGTGTCAGGGCGGGCCAACGACCGGTGACGTCCGGCCGTCCAGTGAGTGAATTATCGCCATGAACACCCGTACGTAGGACGCGAGTTCGACTCAGCGTGACATTCTGCGACCATCCCACCGGATCAAGGTGCCGCGCCGGCGCGGACCGTTCCGGACCACGCCACGACCACCGCTTTGGATGGCGCAGACTTCATGAGCTGGTTCGAATCCCTCGTCCTCGGGCTCGTGCAGGGACTGACCGAGTTCCTGCCGATCTCCTCCAGTGCCCACCTGCGGCTGACCGCCGCCTTCGCGGACTGGCCGGACCCCGGCGCGGCGTTCACCGCGATCACCCAGATCGGCACCGAGGCCGCCGTCCTCATCTACTTCCGCCGGGACATCGCGCGCATCGTCTCCGCGTGGTTCCGCTCGCTCACCGGCCGCCGGGCCGGGGCCGGCCGTGACCACGACGCGATGATGGGCTGGCTGGTGATCGTCGGCTCGCTCCCGATCGGTGTGCTGGGGCTGCTGCTCAAGGACGCCATCGCGGGCCCGTTCCGGGACCTCCGGCTGATCGCGACGACCCTCGTGGTGATGGGCGTCGTCCTGGGCGTCGCCGACCGGCTGGCGGCCCGCGACGCGACGGGCGGCCGCCACCGGGCCGTACGCACCCGCAAGGGGCTCACCGAGCTCGGCGTCAAGGACGGCCTGATCTTCGGCTTCTGCCAGGCCATAGCCTTGGTCCCGGGCGTCTCCCGGTCGGGCGCCACGATCAGCGGCGGCCTGCTGCTCGGCTACACCCGCGAGGCGGCGGCCCGGTACTCCTTCCTGCTGGCCGTGCCCGCGGTGCTCGCCTCGGGGCTCTTCGAGCTCAAGGACGCGGGCGACGGGCACACGGCATGGGGGCCGACGCTCTTCGCCACGCTCGTCGCTTTCGTCATGGGATACGCCGTCATCGCATGGTTCATGCGGTTCATTTCCAGCAAGAGCTTCATGCCGTTCGTGATCTACCGCATTCTGCTGGGGCTGCTGCTCTTCGCCCTCGTCGGCGCGGGCGTCCTCGCCCCGCACGCCGGGGAGCTCTCCTCCTGACCGGCGCCCTGGCATCGGCGGGACAGAACCGCTGATGTCGGATCATCCCCCGCATGACCCGACATCAGCGGACACACCGGATCCCGCCCGCCGGGAGGGACAACCGGCCACCCCCCTGAGTATATTGGCTCGGAGCCAGTCAACGCAGGAGTTAAAGCAATGTCTCCGCGCAGCCCGGCGGTCAACGAGGAGTTGCGCCGCCGCTCCATCGAGCGCCTGCTGCTGGCGACCGTCGAACTCGTCGACGAGCGGGGCTACGAAGCGACGACACTCGCGGACATCGCGGACCGGGCGGGCGCCGCGCGCGGGCTGGTCTCCTACTACTTCCCCGGCAAGCGGCAGCTGCTCCAGTCCGCCGTGCACCGGCTGATGCACCTGGAGCTCGCCGCCTGCCTGGAGCGCGAGCCGCGCACGCGCGAGGGGCACGACCTGCTGGCCCGCGCGATCGACGCGGTCCTGGGGCTCGCCCGGGACCGGCCCCGGCTGATGCGCACCCACATGGCGGGCATCCTGACCGCCGAGGGCTTCATCCAGTGCCCCGAGCAGCAGCGCCTCGCCGCCCTCCTGCGCGACACCATGGCGCGCTACGGCTCCGCCGACCCGGAGACCGACTACCGCCTGCTGCGCGCCCTGTTGATGGGCGCGGTCGTCGCGATCCTGCTGCCGGGGGCGCCGATGCCCGCCGAGCGGCTGCGCGCGGAGCTGTTCCAGCGGTACGCGCTCGCCTGGGAGCTCGGCTTCCCGCCAGGCGAACAGCCGCCGGCCCCGGGGGTCTGACGGGCTCCCGGCAGCGGGATCGCGACGACCGCGCCCGGGCGGCCGCACCCGTGTGGCCCTTCTGCCCCTGCCGTGACACGGCCGTCGATGGGATCCTGGACGCACCCGCGGGAAGGAGCCCCAGTGCTTCGCGTCGCAGTCGTCGGATCGGGGCCGAGCGGTGTCTACACGGCCCAGGCCCTGGTGGAACAGCACACGGTGCCGGGAGTCAGGGTCGACGTGCTCGACCGGCTGCCCTGCCCGTACGGGCTGGTGCGCTACGGCGTCGCCCCGGACCACGAGAAGATCAAATCGCTGCAGAACAACCTCCGCACCGCGCTGGAGCTCCCCGGGGTGACCTTCCTCGGCAACGTCGCGGTGGGCAACGGCCCCGGCGAGGTGACGCCGCGCCGGCTGCTGGAGCTCTACCACGCGGTGGTCTACTGCGTGGGCGCGGCCACCGACCGGCGACTGGGCATCCCGGGCGAGGACCTGCCGGGCAGCTTCTCGGCGACCGAGTTCGTCTCCTGGTACAGCGCCCACCCCGACGCCGCGCCCGGCGGGTTCGCACTGGACGCGCGCTCCGCGGTCGTCATCGGCGTCGGCAACGTGGCCGTCGACGTGGCGCGGGTGCTGGCGCGCCGCGCGGACGACCTGCGGCCCACCGACGTGCCGGACCCGGCCCTGACCGTGCTCGCCGCCAGCCGGGTCCGGGAGATCCACATGGTGGGCCGGCGGGGCCCGGCCCAGGCCCGGTTCACCACCAAGGAGCTGCGCGAACTGGGCACCCTGCCGGGCGCCGGGGCGCACGTACGGGCCGAGGAGGCGGCGCTGGACCCGGCGTGGGCCGACCCCTCCGCGCTGCCCGCGGCCGCCCGCCGCAATGTGGAGGTGCTGCGGGGGTGGGCCGGGCGGCCGGACCCGGACGGGCTCCGGCGGATCCGGCTGCGGTTCTTCCTGCGGCCCGTCGCCCTGCTGGGCGACGAGGCCGTGCGCGCGGTGCGCTTCGAGCGGACGGCGCCGGACGGGAACGGCGGCGTGGTGGGCACGGGACGGTTCGAGGAGATCGAGGCGCGGCTGGTCCTGCGGTCGGTGGGCTATCGCGGAGTGCCCCTCCCCGGGCTGCCGTTCGACCCGGACCACGGCACCGTCCCCCATGACCAGGGGCGTGTGCTGCGGGACGGGGCGCCCTCGCCCGGCGAGTACGTCGCGGGCTGGATCAAACGCGGACCGACCGGCGTCATCGGCACCAACCGCCCCTGCGCCAAGGAGACCGTGGGCTCGCTGCTCGCCGACGCCCGGGCCCTCCTGGCGCGCCGCCCGGCCGAGGACCCGCTCACCGCGCTGCGCGCGGCCGGCGGGGAGCCGGTGGAGTGGCCGGGCTGGCTGGGGATCGAGGCGGCCGAGGCGGCGCTGGGGCGGCGGCTGGGCCGGGGCACGGTGAAGATCCCGGACTGGGCGGGCCTGCTCCACGCCGCGCGCTCGCGGGAGGGGACGGTGAACTGACGGCCGGCGGTCGTGGAGCCGGCTGCCGGGCCGTCCCCGGTCAGGCGGGGCGCCGTTCGATGGCGACGAGGGCGACGTCGTCGTCCAGGGAGCCTCCCGCGTGGGCGACCAGATCGCTGTGCAGCCGCTGGGCGAGCCGTTGGGGGTCGGTTTCCCGCCATGCCCGGAGCCGGTCGGCGAGGGGGTAGAAGACGCCGTCGGCGTCACGGGTCTCTACGACCCCGTCCGTATAGAGCAGCAGGAGGTCGCCGTCCCGGTAGGGGAAGGTCTCGGCCTCGTAGTCCTCCTCGGTGACGCAGCCGCCCACCCCGAGGGGGAGGGCCGGGTCCTTCACCGCCAGTTCCGTCAGCTCGCCGTCGCGCAGCAGGATCGGCGGCGGGTGACCGCAGTTGATGAGCCGGAGCACCTGCTCGTCGTCGGGGATGTCCAGGACGGCGGCCGTGACGAACCGTTCCCCGGCCGGGGTGTCGCCGGTGGGCTGCCCGGTTCTCCCGGTCCCTTCGGGTTTCGCGGCCTCCCTGGCCGCCCCGGTCTCCCTGGCCGCCCCGGGTTCCTCGGCTTCCTCGGCTTCCTCGGGTTCCGAGTAGACGGCGTTCTGCAGGTGCGCCACCAGCCGGGGCAGCGGTGGATCGCGATGGGCGGCCGCGCGGTAGGCGCCGAGCAGCAGGGCCGCGTCGCCGACCGCCGCCAGCCCCTTGCCCCGTACGTCGCCGATCATCACCCGGGCGCCCCGGGGGGTGCGTACGGCCGCGTAGAGGTCGCCGCCGATCTGCGCCCCGGCCTCCGCCGCCACGTACACCGACGCGATCCGCAGCGGGCCCAGGTGTGCCGGCAGCGGCCTGAGCAGGACCTTCTGGGCGACGTCGGCCACCCAGCGGGCCTGGTTGAGCGCCCTCTCGTGGCCCTCGTGCACGGAGCGGAAGACCACGACGAACAGGGTGATCACCACCAGCGCGATGATCTGCGCCTGGTGGTTGGACGTCCACAGCCCGCCGTGGAAGACCCCGATGATGATCTGGGCCGCCACGGCGAGGGCACCGATGAGGGCGGTGAGCCGGGGGCCGGCGAACACCGCGGTGATCGTGGGGGCCACGACCAGCAGGGGACCGAGGTGGATGTTGGGCGCGGTCAGCAGGTCCACCGCCACGATCAGGCCGATCAGCCCCAGCGGCACCGCGATCAGCGCGCGGCTGGGGCGCCACGGCTCACCGAAGTCCGGCAGACGGTGCTGAAGACGCATGCTTCCTGCTTACATTCCCGGCGGTCCGGGCGCCTGTCCGACACGTCCGGCACATACGGCGAGGGCCAGGAGGCCCGTCACGGCTTCTCCAGGCCCGTCAAGACCCGTCACGGCCCGTCAAGGCCCGCCCGGGGTTAAGTCATAAAGGATGACAAGCCGGTGGCGGGTCCCGGGCACCACGACGGGTGAATCCGCAGGACGCGCCGCGCCGTCGCACCGGCCGGTCCTCGCTCCCGGTCCGGGCATCCCCGCCGGGCGGCGCCCCCGGCTCGCGTACGATCTTTGCCTCACGTACGGGCGTCCACCGCGACAGCGTCGGCACAGCGACATCGAGCGGCATCAGCGACACCGTCCCTACGCAAGGACAGGGAGGCACGGCAGCCGTGGCTGCGAGACCCTTGAACGAGATCGTCGAACCGGGCTGGGCCAAGGCGCTCGAGCCGGTGGCCGGGCGGATCGCCGCCATGGGCGACTTCCTGCGCGCCGAGATCACGGCGGGCCGGACCTATCTGCCGTCGGGCGCGAACGTGCTGCGCGCCTTCCAGCAGCCGTTCGACGACGTCAGAGTACTGATCGTGGGTCAGGACCCCTATCCCACGCCCGGCCACGCCGTCGGCCTCAGCTTCTCCGTCGCCCCGGAGGTGCGCCCGCTCCCGGGCAGCCTGGAGAACATATTCCGTGAGCTGCACACGGACCTCGGGCTGCCCAGGCCGTCCAACGGCGACCTCACTCCGTGGACCCAGCAGGGGGTGCTGCTGCTCAACAGGGCGCTGACCACCGCCCCGCGCAAGCCCGCCGCCCACCGGGGCAAGGGGTGGGAGGAGGTCACCGAGCAGGCGATCCGCGCGCTGGTGTCCCGGGGCAAGCCGATGGTGGCGGTGCTCTGGGGGCGCGACGCCCGCAATCTGCGGCCGCTGCTGGGCGGGGTGCCGTGCGTGGAGTCGGCGCACCCCTCCCCCATGTCGGCGGACCGGGGCTTCTTCGGCTCGCGCCCGTTCAGCCGGACCAACGACCTGCTGGCCCGGCAGGGCATGGCGCCGGTCGACTGGCGACTGCCCTGACACGGGGCCGGGCCCGGGCGATAGGGTGCGCGCCATGTCGCTTCGTACCGGCACGGCGGGTAGGGACAGGGGCAGGGCGGGCACGGTCCTGGGCGTCGACTCGGGCGGTTCGGGCCTGCGGGTGGCCCTCGCCCCGGCCGACGGCGGCGGCTCCGCGCTGACCTGGTCCTCATCCGTGCCGGTCGGCACGGGCGGGCGCGGCATCGACGCGCCGGACCTGCTCGACCGGGTGCTGCCCGCCGCGCGGCGGCTGCTCCACGAGGCCGGTTCGCCGGGGTGCGACGCCGTGTGCGTGGGGGCCGCCGGCATGGCGACCCTGGGGGACGACCTGCACGCCGTGCTGCCCGGAGTGCTGCGCGCCGAGCTCGGCGCCCGACGGCTGGCGCTGGCCAGCGACGCCGTGACCGCCTACGCGGGCGCTCTCGGACAGCGCCCGGGCGTGGTCGTCGCCGCCGGTACGGGTGTGATCGCGCTCGGCACCGCCCTCGGCCCGGAGGGCCGCTGGCGGCGCGCCGACGGCTGGGGCCATCTGCTCGGCGACTGCGGTGGCGGCGCCTGGATCGGGCGGGCCGGGCTGGAGGCGGCGATGCGGGCGTTCGACGGCCGCGCCGGCGGATCACCGGCGCTGCTGGCCCGGCTGGAGGCGGTCTTCGGCCCGGCGTGCGGACTGCCGGGAAAGCTCTACCCCCGGCCGGACCGGCCCGCCGTCCTCGCCTCCTTCGCCCCTGAGGTGGGGCGCTGCGCGCCGGACGACGCGGTCGCGGCGGGCATCCTGCGGGAGGCCGCGCACCATATCGCCGCGGCGGCCGCGGCCGCGTGCCCGTCGCCCACGGGTCCGGGGGCGACAGGGCTGGGGGAGACGGGGCCGGGAGCGACGGAACCGGGAGCGGCAAGACCGGGGGCGTTTCCCGAGGTGGCGCTGACGGGCGGGCTGTTCCGTATGGGCGAGCCCCTGCTCTTCCCCGTCCAGGAGGAGTTGCAAAAGCAACTACCACAGGCCCGACTGACGGACTGCCAGGGCGACCCCCTCACGGGGGCGTTGCGCGTGGCCACGGCGCTGGCGGAGGACAGCCTCGCACTGCCGGTGGACGGCGCGCTCCTGCGCGTCGTTCGCTGATCACATCCGCGCCCAACGGATGAGTCACCGAATAAAGCAGGACAGACCTTGATCATTTACCCCCACCCAAACGGACGAGTCGTATGAACGGCTAGCATGCAACGCCATGAGCTCCCCCACAGGGCCCACGCCGGGCCTGCCAGTACGAATGCCGCGCCCCCGCCAGCCCGGGCGGCACCGGCGGCCGGAGCCCGCGGCCGCTCCGGCGGGCGCTCCCCCGCTGGTGCTCGCCGTGCCCGGGACGCCCGACATCACCACGCGCCGCCTCGCCGAGGAGCTGCTGAGCATCGCCTGCTCGGAGCTCCCGGGCCTCGACGCGCGCGTCGGCTACGTGGACGTCACGGAGGGCGGTGACGCCGCTGACGGCTTCCCCACCCTGGAGGCCGTCCTCGGCCACGCCTCCGCCCAGCGTGCCGCCCGCATGGCCGAGGCCGAGGCCGCCGAGGGCCCGGAGGGCGCCGCCGTCTGGGCGCAGGCGCCCGACGCCGTCGTCGTGCCGCTGCTGGCGGGACCGGACAGCGCCGTCGTCCGCCGCATACGCCAGGCCGTGCTGAACAGCGGCTGCGCCAGCGAGCTCACCGACGCGCTCGGCCCGCACCCGCTGCTCGCCGAGGCCCTGCACGTCCGCCTCTCGGAGGCCGGGCTGGCCCGCGCCGACCGCGCCCGACTGTTCACAGTCGCAACGGCCGCTGACGGCATCGTCCTCGCGACGGTCGGCGGCGAGGAGGCCGTGCAGTCCGCCGGCATCACCGGCATGCTGCTCTCCGCCCGTCTCGCGGTACCGGTGCTGACCGCCGCGCTGGACGAGGACGGCGCCGTCTCCCGCGCCGCCGACCAGCTGCGCTCCTCCGGCTCCCGGAACCTGGCGCTGGCCCCCTGCCTCATCGGCCCCGAGGTCGACGAGACCCTCACGGCCATGGCGGCGAAGGAGGCCGGCTGCGCGGCCGCCGAGCCGCTGGGCGACTACCCCTCGGTCGGCAAGCTCGTCCTCGCCACGTACGCGGCCGCGCTCGGCATCACGCTGCCGGCGGCGCAGGGCGCCCCGGCCGCCCGGTAACCAGGCCGTCCGCACCGCCACGGGAGGGGCCTCCGGCACCGGAGGCCCCTCCCGGCGTTTCCGGGGGCCGGCATCTTCGGAAGCCGACGCTTCCGGGCCGGCGTGATCGGCTCGCGCCGGGCGGGAGGCGTTCTCAGGCCGGGCTCCTCGGCCGTGCCCGTGCCGGGACGAGCGAGAACCGCCGCGCGGCAGCGCGCGGCTCAGGCGAGGACCACGCAGGACGCCGCCGCGATCACGGCCGAGCCCGTCCGCGCCGGTATGCCCGTGTCCGGGTCGACGGTGAACCAGGTGACGTCCCCGGAGCGCTCGTTGGCCGCGTACAGCACCCGGCCGTCCGGGCCGGTGGTCAGGTCACGGGGCCAGTGCCCGCCGCAGCCGACGGTGCCGAGCAGCACGAGCTCGTCGCCCGAGGTGTCGAGGGAGAGCGTGGCGACGCTGTCATGGCCCCGGTTGGCCGCCCACAGGAAGCGGCCGTCGCCGGAGATCACGGGAGCGGACGGATACGTCGGCCCCTCCGTCCCGGCCGGCACGACACGTGTCTCGCCCAAGGGGTCGAGCGTCCCCGCCGCCCCGTCCCAGCGGCAGACGGTGACGGTCGGCTCCAGCTCGTTGAGGATGTAGGCGCGGTCGCCGCGCGGATGGAAGACCAGGTGGCGGGGGCCGCTGCCGGGGCGCAGCCGGGTCTCGCCGTGCGGGCCGGGCGCGCCGGTGACGGGGTCGGTCCCGTAGATCCATACCGAGTCCGTGCCCAGGTCGGTCGCGAGCAGCCAGCGCCCGGTGGGGTCGGGCACCACGGCGTGCGCGTGCGGACCGGCCTGACGGTCCGGCACCGGGCCGCCGCCCTGGTGCGGGAACACCGCCGAGGGGGCGCCCGGGGCCCCGCCCACGCGGACCGGCAGCGCGCTGACGCTGCCGGAGCCGTAGTTGGCGGTGAGCAGCCACGGGCCTGCGGTGGCGAGGTGGGTGGGCCCGTCGCCCCGGACGGGGACGGGCGGGCCCAGGAGCGCGGGCCGCGCGGGATCCGCGAGGGAGAACGCGGCGACGGCCCCCTCGTCGGTCTCACTGACCGCGTAGAGCACGTCGCCTCCGGGGGAGAGCGCGAGATACGACGGGTTCACGACCGCGTCGGTGGCGTGGACGGGCGTGAGCGCGCCCGTCCCGGCGTCGACCTCGGCGACGGTCAGGCCTGAGCCGCCCGCCTCGGTGAACGAGCCGATGTACGCCCACCGGCGCCGCTGTCCTTCGCTGCCGTTCGCCATGCCGTCCTCCCCCGTCGGCCCGGCGGCCCGTCGTGGGCCGTCGAGCACAGGATCACTGTCAGTGGCACCGACGCTACACGGCGGCACTGACAACGCCGCGACCGGCCGTGCCCCGGCCCGGGGCGGTTCGCCGGGGGCGGCCAGGGCCAGCAGCGCGGATTCGACGCGGTCGCAGGCGGCGGTCAGCCGGGCGTCGTGGGAGGCGGCGGGGTCGGCGGCGACCTCCGCCAGGCCGCCGGCCTGCCGGGCGCAGTCGTCGAGGTGGGCGAGGACCGCGAGGGCCCGCTCGCGGCGCGCCCGCAGCGGGCTCAGCGGGTGGAGCAGCGGGGCGAGGGAGACCCGCACCTTGGTCAGGAGGAGCTCCAGCTCGGCGACGTGCGGGGTGGGGTCGGCCGAGTCGTCGCCGGCCAGCCGGCGCGTGGACTCGGCGGTGCAGTGGCGCACGGCCAGCAGGGCCCGCCGGATCCAGGCGTCGGTGGCGGCGTGCGTGGTGACGGGCAGGACGACGGCGACGGCGACGGCCGCGCCCGCCGCGCCCACGAGGGTCTGTTCGAAGCGCAGTGCCAGCAGGCCGGGGTGGAGCACGCCGAGGAGCCCGTACAGCAGGCCGGCCATGACGGTCACGAAGAACATCATCCAGCTGTAGGAGGGGGCGGCGGTGTAGAAGATCCCGAAGACGCAGAGGGCGACCAGGGCGGCGGTGGGCGCGGGAGCGCCGTGCAGCGGTACGGCCACGAGCAGACCGGCGGCGATGCCGGCGAGGGTGCCGACGACGCGGCGGAAGCCCCGGACGAGGGTCTCCCCGCGCGAGGCGGTGTTCACGAAGATCCACCAGGCCGTGCCGACGGCCCAGTACCAGCGCTCCTCGGAGACCAGCTGGCCGACGGCGAGGGCCAGGCCGCAGGCGAAGGCGGTCTGGAAGGCCTGCCGGGTGGTGACGCGCGCGAGGCCCCGGGCGGCCAGGGGCGCCGGGGCGGCGGGCGGCGGGGTGCGCCGCTCGATGGGCCAGGCCCCGAAGCGGACGCCGCCGGCGGCCGCCAGGCCCAGGAGCACCGCCGCGTACAGGTGCGGCAGCTGGGCGGGGACGGCGTGCAGGAACTGCGTCGCGAAGAACATCATGAAGCCGAAGATCCCGAGGGCGTTGCCCCGGGGGCCCCAGCGGCGGGCGTACACCCCGCAGAAGACGACGGCGAGGAAGGCCGCGTCCCGCGCGAGCGGCAGCCCGTGCAGGGCCGCCGCGAGCGCGAGGACGGGCAGGCCGACGGCGGGCAGCAGGGCGGTGGTGACCGCCTGGCGGCGCACGGTGGGGTCGGCGACCGTGAACAGCGCGAGGAGCGCCGCGAGCCCACCGGTGATGGAGGCGGTCAGCGGCAGCCCGGAGAGCGTCACGACGGTGACCGCGAGGCCCACGCCCAGGACGGCGCGGGTGGCGGTCCGCAGCCTGGCCCGGCCCGGGTCGGCTGCCACGAACGCCCTCTTCAGCACAGTTTTCCGCCCCTTCGACGTCCTGATGCGAAATCGCCGTGGGTCCCGGCGTGGAGCCATGGGAGAACCCGGCATGAAAAAGGCGCCGCGGAGATCCGCAGCGCCATCGACCCGACCATCACACCATCCCCTCGGTGGGTGGCTCAAGAGCAGCCGGAAAAACTGGGCCATTGGCCCAGCGGAACACCGGGTAGCTGCGCCATGAGCAGACCAATGGCCGGGTTCCACGGGACCGACCGGCTCCGCCCCGGAAGACTGGGCCATTGGTACAGTGCGGGCCGGGACGAACGACCACGAGGGAGCCGGTGGCCCATGGCCGTGGACGCGCTGGACGCCAGGATCCTGCGGTTGCTACTGGAGCGGCCGCGGACGAGCGCGCGGGAGTACGCGCGGCTGCTGGGGATCGCGCGCGGCACGCTCCAGGCGCGGCTCGACCGGCTGGAGCGCGACGGTGTGATCACCGGGACCGGTCCCCGTCTCTCCCCCGCGGCGCTGGGCCACCCGGTGCTGGCGTTCGTCCACATCGAGGTCACCCAGGGCCATCTGGACAGCGTGGCGAACGAGCTCGGCGACGTGCCGGAGATCATTGAGGCGTTCTCGATAACGGGCAGCGGCGATCTGATGGCGCGCGTCGTCGCGCGGGACCCGGCGCATCTGGAGGACGTGATCCAGCGGCTGGTGCAGTTGCCCGGCGTGGTGCGCACGCGCACCGAGATGGTGCTGCGCGAGCGGGTGCCGTACCGGATGGTGCCGCTGGTGGAGTCGGTGGGGCGGGCGGCGCAGCGCTCCACCTGACCGGCGGGCCGACCGGACGGCTGACCGGACGGCTGACCGGCGGGCCCGTCGGGTCGCCCTGCCATGCTGGGGCACGTGATCACTTCAAGGGCGTCCTCACCTCTCGGGGTCATCTTCGATCTCGACGGAACGCTGGTGGACAGCGAGCCGAACTATTTCGAGGCGAGCCGGGCCGTGCTCGCCCACCACGGCGTGGACGGCTTCGGCTGGGACGACCACCTGCGGTTCGTCGGCATCGGCACGCGCGAGACGCTGGAGACCCTGCGCCGGGAGTACCGCCTCGACATGCCCGTGGACGGGTTGCTCGCCGAGACGAACCGCGCGTATCTGGAGCTGGCGGGCACGCGCACCGAGGCGTTTCCCCGGATGCGGGCGTATGTGGAGCGGCTGTACGCGGCCGGGGTGCCACTGGCCGTGGCGTCGGGCTCCTCGCGCCGGGCCATCGAAGCGGTCCTGGAGTGCGTCGGTCTGACGGACCGTTTCGCCACGGTGGTCTCGGCCGAGGAGGTGGCCCGCGGCAAGCCCGAGCCGGACGTCTTCCTGGAGGCGGCACGGCGGTTGGGCACGGAACCCGGGAGATGCGTGGTGGTGGAGGACGCGCCTCCGGGCGCCGAGGCGGCGCACCGGGCGGGGATGCGGTGCGTGGGTGTGCCGTACGCGCCCACCGCGGCAGCGGATCCGGCGTTCGGGACGGCGGGGCTGCTGTTCCCGGGCGGCCAGGCGGAGTTCGACGCCGCACGGGCCTATGCGTGGGTCTTCGACGGCCGCAGGGAATGAACCCTACATTCCGTTTTTTCTCGTGGAGTCACTGGTGCGATCATCGGCACGGCATATCCGATTCACGAGGAAAAGGTCCATTCATGGAGCTCAGGAGCAGATCCGTCCGTCGCCGGTACGCGGCCGCGATCGCCTCGGCGGTCGCACTGGCCATCGCGCTGCCCACGGCGACCGCCCAGGCCGAGGGCGGACCCTCCGACATCGCCGCGCAGGGCGCGTTCCTGCTCGACAGCGAAGCGAACCGCGCCCTGTGGGGCAAGGACGCCGACACCCAGCGGCAGATGGCCAGCACCACCAAGATCATGACCGCGGTCACGGTGCTGAACAAGCGCGGCCTCGACCTCGACAAGCAGATCACCATCAAGCAGTCGTACCGCGACTACGTGGAACGCAATGGCGCCAGCACCGCCGATCTGCGGACGGGTGACACCCTGACCGTGCGTCAGCTGCTGTACGGGCTGATGCTCCCCTCCGGGTGCGACGCCGCGTACGCGCTCGCCGACACCTTCGGCCTGGGCAACACGGAGGCCGCCCGCACCCGGCAGTTCATAGCCAAGATGAACAAGACGGCCGAAGACCTGGGCATGACGAACACCCGGTACGACTCGTTCGACGGCATATCGAGCGACGGGAACAACTACACCACCCCGCGCGACTCGGCGACGCTGGCCCAGTACGCGCTGACGAACGACACGCTCGCCACGGTGGTCAAGACGACGACCACCAGCCAGAAGGCCGTGAACGTCAACCGCACCTACCGCTGGGACAACACCAACAAGCTCCTCGGGTCCTACGACGGCGCGATCGGCATCAAGACCGGCACCGGCACGGCCGCCGGACCGTGCCTGGTCTTCGCCGCCCGGCGCGGCGACCGCACGGTCGTGGGCGTCATCCTCAACGACCCCACGAACCGCTACCCGGACGCCGTGCGGATGCTCGACTGGGCCTTCGGCACGAAGACCGCGCTGAAGCTGCGCCAGCTTCCGCGGTCGGCGCAGCAGGACTGATCCTCACCCCAGGAAGGTCAGCCGCACCTGGCGGTCCGGATTGTCCACGTTGGTATCGACCAGACACACGGACTGCCAGGTTCCGAGCTCCAGCCGCCCGCCGATGACCGGAAGGGTCGCGTGCGGCGGCACCAGGGCCGGCAGCACATGGTCACGGCCGTGGCCCCGGCTGCCGTGCCGGTGCCGCCAGCGGTCGTCCGCGGGCAGCAGGTCCCGCAGCGCGGCCAGCAGGTCGTCGTCACTGCCCGCGCCCGTCTCCAGCACCGCCACACCGGCGGTCGCGTGGGGCACGAACACATTGAGCAGGCCGTCACGGCCCCCGGCCGCCTCGCGCAGGAACGCCTCGCAGTGGTCGGTGAGGTCGTGCACGCGCTCGGAACGGCCGGTGGTGATCTCCAGGACACGGGTGCGGAAGGTATCGCTCATGCGCCCATCTTCGTACGGATGCCGCGTCCCGTCGTACCGGCGCCGGCCGGCGCCCGGCCGGCGCCCGGCCGGCGCCCGCCGGGAAGAGATCGTCCACCCCGATAGTTAGTAGAAACATGAACGAAATCGGGGTGCGGGACGTCGAGGCCGTGGTCGTGGGCGCCGGTCAGGCGGGCCTGTCCGCCGCCTATCACCTGCGGCGCACGGGACACGAGCCGGAACGGGACTTCGTCGTCCTCGACCGGTCGCCGCGCCCGGGCGGCGCCTGGCAGTTCCGCTGGCCGACCCTGACCTACGGCAAGGTGCACGGCATGCACGCCCTGCCGGGCATGGAGCTGACGGACGCGGACGACGACCGGCCCTCCTCGGAGGTGATCGCCGGATACTTCGCGGATTACGAGCGCGCCTTCGGCCTGCGCGTACACCGGCCGGTCGACGTGCGCGCGGTGCGCGAGGGCGACGGCGGACGGTTGCGGGTGGAAACGTCCGAGGGAATCTGGTCGGCCCGGGCACTGATCAACGCGACCGGCACCTGGGACCGCCCCTTCTGGCCCCGCTACCCCGGCGGGGAGAGCTTCCGGGGCCGTCAGCTGCACACCGCCGGCTACCCGGGTCCCGACGCCTTCGCCGGGCTGCGGGTCGTGGTCGTCGGCGGCGGCACCTCGGCGGTGCAGCACCTGCTGGAGATCGCCGAGGTGGCGGCCGCCACGACCTGGGTGACGCGCCGGCCGCCGGTGTTCCGCGACGGCCCCTTCGACAAGGAGCGCGGACGGGACGCCGTCGCCATGGTGGAGCGACGGGTGCGCGAGGGCCTCCCGCCGCAGAGCGTCGTGTCGGTGACGGGGCTCCCGATGACGGCCGCGATGGAACGGGCCCGCGAGGCCGGGATCCTGGACCGGCTGCCGATGTTCGACCGCGTCACACCGACCGGTGTCGCCTGGGCCGACGGCACCGCCGTCGACGCCGACGTCATCCTGTGGGCCACCGGATTCCGCGCGGCCCTCGGCCACTTCGCCCCGCTGGGGCTGCGCGAGGCGGGTGGCGGCATCCGCGTCGAGGGCACGCGCGCGGTCCGCGACCCCCGCGTCCACCTGGTCGGCTACGGGCCCTCGGCGAGCACCATCGGCGCCAACCGCGCCGGGCGCGCCGCCGTGCGCGAGATCGGGGCGCTCCTGACAGAGGGCCCGCCGGACGCGTCGGGTTCTTCGGGTTCTTCCCAGCGGGCGTTCGCTGCGGCAGTATGAGGCCGCGAAGACGATCACTGGCCGGAGCGTCACCGACCGCGAGGAGATGGCCGAGGTGTCATGCGCGTAGGGCTGTTCGTCACCTGCGTCAACGACACGCTGCGGCCGCGCACCGGCCGGGCCGTGGTCACGCTGCTGGAACGGCTCGGCGTGCGCGTGGACTTCCCGCCGGCGCAGAGCTGCTGCGGCCAGCCCCTGTACAACACGGGCTACCGTCACGGCACCGAGCCGCTGCTCCTGCGCACCGCCGCCGCGTTCGCCGACCACGAGTACGTCGTCACCCCCTCCGCCTCGTGCGCCGCGATGGTCCGGGAGTCCTACCCCCGGATCGCCGCCCGCGCGGCCGCCGAGGGACGCCCCGCGGAAGCGGCGCGGCTGCGGGCCGCCGTGGAGCGGCTGGTGCCCAGGACCTACGAACTCACCGAGTTCCTGGTGGACGTGCTGGGTGTCGTCGATGTCGGCGCCCGTTTTCCGCACACCGTCACCTACCACCCCACCTGCCACGGTCTGCGCGCGCTGGGCCTGCGTGACCGCCCGCGCCGGCTGCTGGAGCACGTCAAGGGCCTCGAACTGCGCGAGCTCGAAGGCGCCGACGAATGCTGCGGCTTCGGCGGCACGTTCGCGGTCAAGAACGCGGCCGTCTCCGCCGCCATGGGCGCCGACAAGGCACGGGCGATCACCCGGACCGGCGCCGGGACGGTCTGCGCGGCCGACAACTCCTGCCTGCTGCACATCGGCGGCACCCTCGCCCGGGACGGCTCCCCCGTCCGCCCCCTCCACCTGGCGGAGATCCTGGCCTGCACGGACGGAGTCGTGCCATGAGCCGTACGTATCTGGGCATGCCCGCCTTCCCCCGTGCCGCCGCGGAGTCGACCCGGGACGCCACGCTGCGCGCCAACCTCCGGCACGCCACCCACACCATCCGCGCCAAACGGGCCGCCGCCGTCGCCGAACTGGACGACTGGGAGCGGCTGCGGGCGGCCGGAGCGGCCGTCAAGGACCGCACCCTGCGCCATCTGGACCACTATCTGCTGCGGCTGGAGGAGAACGTCACCCGCGCCGGGGGCACGGTCCACTGGGCGGCCGACGCCGAGGAGGCGAACCGCATCGTCACCGAGCTCGTACGGGCCACGGGCGAGCGCGAGGTCGTCAAGGTCAAGTCCATGGTCACCCAGGAGACCGGCCTCAACGCCGCCCTGGAACGGGCGGGCATCCGCGCCTACGAGACCGACCTCGCCGAGCTCATCGTCCAGCTCGGCGACGATCTGCCCTCCCACATCCTCGTCCCGGCGATCCACCGCGGCCGCCGGGAGATCCGCGACATCTTCCGCGACCGGATGGCCGACTGGGGCCGCCCGGCCCCCGAGGGGCTCACCGACCGGCCCGCCGACCTCGCCGAGGCCGCGCGGCTGCACCTGCGTGAGAAGTTCCTGCGGTGCAAGGTCGGCATCTCCGGCGCCAACTTCATGGTGGCCGAGACCGGCACCCTGGTCGTCGTCGAGTCCGAGGGCAACGGCCGTATGTGCCTCACGCTCCCCGAAACCCTGATTTCCGTGGTCGGAATCGAGAAGACCGTACCGACCTGGCGGGACCTGGAAATCTACCTCCAGTTGCTGCCACGCTCCTCGACCGCCGAGCGCATGAACCCCTACACCTCGATGTGGACGGGCACCACCGACGAGGACGGGCCCCGCGACTTCCACCTCGTGCTGCTCGACAACGGCCGCACCGACACCCTCGCCGACGAGGTCGGGCGCCAGGCGCTGCGCTGCATCCGCTGCTCGGCCTGTCTCAACGTCTGCCCGGTCTACGAGCGCGCCGGCGGCCACGCCTACGGCTCGCCCTACCCCGGGCCCATCGGCGCGATCCTCACCCCGCAACTGCGCGGCCTCGCCTCGCCGCTGGAGGAGTCGCTCCCCTTCGCCTCGTCCCTGTGCGGAGCCTGCTACGAGGTGTGCCCGGTGGCCATCGACATCCCCGAGGTCCTGGTCCACTTGCGGGAGCGGGTCGTGGAGGGCGGGCCCGTCACCGTCCGCGGCAACCGGACCGTGATCAGGCCCGCGAAGCGCCACGCCCTGGAGCGCGCCGTGATGCGGGCCGCCGGCTGGACCTTCGGCCACCCGGCCGTGCTGCGCCGGGCCCAGCGCCTCGCCGCCCGGACCCGCCGCGCCCACCCCCGGCGGCTGCCGGGCCCGGGTCGCGCCTGGTCGGACATCCGCGAATTGCCGGAGGTGCCCGAGGAGTCCTTCCGGGACTGGTGGGCCCGCACCCGGGGAGAACGGCCATGACCGGCGATCCGGCGCACTCCCCGAGCAGGGCGCGCGTCCTGGGGCGCGTACGGCGCGCGCTGGCCGATGTGCCGCGCTACGAGCGCCCCGACGATCACCCGGTCCCGCGCGATTATCTGCGGGCGCACGGCGAACGGACGCCGGCCGAGTCCGTCGGCCTGCTCGCCGAACGGCTGGCGGACTACCGGGCCGTCGTGCACCGCACGGACCCGGCCGGGCTGCCCGCCCTGCTCGCCGAGCTGCTCCGCCGGCGCGGCAGCCGCAGGGTCGTCGTACCGACCGGCCTGCCGGACGGCTGGCTGGCCGAAGCGGATGCCGAACGGGTCGTGGACGGACCGGAGCTGACGGCCCACGACTTGGACGCCGTGGACAGCGTGGTCACCGGGTGCGCGCTGGCGATCGCCGAGACCGGCACCCTGGTCCTCGACGCGGGCCCGGACCAGGGCCGGCGCCGCATCACCCTCGTGCCCGACCACCACCTGTGCGTGGTCCGGGCCCCCGGGCAGGTGGTGGACTCGGTGCCCCAGGCCCTGGAACGCCTCTCCCCCGTCCGGCCCCTGACCTGGATCTCGGGCCCGTCGGCGACGAGCGACATCGAACTGGACCGCGTCGAGGGGGTCCACGGCCCGCGCGCGCTGGAGGTGATCCTCGTCGAGAGCCCGGAGCCTTCCTCCTGACAGCGCCCGCCCTTGCCAACCGCGCTCGTTCCCTAGGAGGAACCGTGCCGGAACCACCCCTGCGCGGCATCACGGTCGTCGCCCTCGAACAGGCTGTCGCGGCCCCCTTCGCCACCCGTCAGCTCGCCGACCTGGGAGCCCGGGTCATCAAGGTCGAACGTCCCGGGCGCGGCGACTTCGCCCGGGACTACGACCGCAGGGTCAAGGGCCTCTCCGCCTACTTCGTCTGGGTCAACCGAGGCAAGGAGAGCGTGGTCCTGGACCTCAAGGACGCCGCGGACCGGGCGCTGCTCGACCGGCTCCTCGCCCGCGCCGACGTCTTCGTGCAGAACCTCGGCCCCGGCGCCGCCGAGCGGCTGGGCCTGGCCCCCGGCGCCCTACGGGCCCGCCACCCCCGCCTGATCACCTGCGACGTCTCCGGCTACGGCACGAGCGGCCCGTACCGGAACCGCAAGGCCTACGACCTGCTGGTGCAGTGCGAGGCCGGACTGGTCTCGCTCACCGGAAGCTCGGACTCCGTCGCCCGTCCCGGCATATCCGTCGCCGACATCGCCGGGGGAATGTACGCCTTCACGGGCATCCTGACCGCCCTGTACGAGCGCGAGCGCACCGGCGAGGGCTCGGCCCTGTCCCTCTCCCTCTTCGACGCCCTGGCCGAGTGGATGGGGCAGCCGTACTACGCGGAGGCGTACGGCGGAGCGCCCCTGGCCCGCAGCGGGGCCCGGCACCCGTCCATCTCCCCCTACGGGCACTACCGGTGCGGCGACGGCGCCCAGGTCTTCCTCAGCGTGCAGAGCGACCGCGAGTGGCGGGCGCTGTGCGAACGAGTGTTACGGCGCCCCGAGTTGGCGGACGATCCGCGTTTCGTGGACAACCCGCTGCGCCACACCCATGACGAGCAGCTGACGGTCGTCATCGAGGAGTGCTTCGCCGGGCACACGGCGGAGGGCGTTCTCGCCCTGCTCGACGCCGCAGGCATCGCGGCCGCCCGGCTGCGTACGGTCGCCGGGTTCGCCGCGCACCCCCAGCTGGCTGCGCGGGACAGATGGCGGGAGTTCGGCTCGCCCGCCGGTCCGCTGCGCGGGCTGTTGCCGCCGGTGGCGGTGGCGGGCCGGGAGGCGGTGATGGGCGCGGTGCCCGCGCTCGGGGAGCACACGGCCGCGATCCGCGCGGAGTTCGGGGAGCCGGAGGGGCCGGGCACCCGCGGAGGGTGACCCTACGGGTGGTAGGCACGCTGTGCGTACGCGAAGCCGGGGGCTGGGTGGGCCGGCTCCCGGGCGGCAGGCTCTGTCCCGAAGCGGAAGATCGCCGGGGAACCGGCGGACCCATCCAGAAGGGGGACGGACCATGGCTGTACGGACAGCGGGCCCGGAGACGGCGGCACGGGCCGGGGCGGCGGGCGGAGCGGACGCGGGGACCCGGTGG
>NZ_JAILXP010000590.1 GCF_020740895.1 Streptomyces sp. UNOB3_S3
GGGCGAGGCCGCCCGGCTCCACGCGCGGCGCGCGGCGGCCGCGTGGGCGCTGCTGGAGGTGGGGGAGGCGCTGCTGACGGACGGGCTCTTCGACGAGGCGGAGGGGGCGTTCGCGGACGCGCTGGGTGTGGGCGAGGCGCTCGGTGATCTGTCGCTGACCGGCGAGGGGTCGCTGGCGCTGGGGCGGCTGTGCCGGATGCTGCGCCGGACCGGACGCGCGGGGCGGTACCTCTCGGCTGCCCGGGTCGCGTTCCTGCGGGTGGAGGACGCCGGTGGTGTGGGCCGGGCCTCGGCGGAGATCCTGGCGCTGGCGGAGTGCGCGGCGGAGGCGCCGGAGGCGATCGGTCTGGTGCCGCGTCAGGGGCGGCGGGCTTAGCTTGTCGGTCCGGTGCCGCCGGGCCCGGCGGGACGGGCCCAGGCCCCTCCCAGGGCCCATCCCACCGGTCCCGGCTCCCCGCCGTCTTCCCTACGCCAGGTCCTCCGCCGTCGGATACGAGGGCTGGGCTCCCGGGCGGGTTACCGATGCCGCGCCCACTCTGACCGCGAAGCGCGCCGCGTCCTCCAGCGATGCGCCCCGGGCCAGGCGCAGGGCCAGGGCGCCGGTGAAGGCGTCGCCCGCGCCCGTGGTGTCCACGACTTTGACGGGCACGCCGGGGATATGTGCTGGCTCGTTGGCGTCCGTGGCCAGGACCAGCGCACCCTCGGCGCCCAGCGTGATCACTACTGAGCGGGCGCCCCTTTCGCGCAGGGCCTGGGCCTGGTCCGTCGGGGTGCCGTCCGTCAGGCCCGACAGGAGTCTGGCCTCGTGTTCGTTGACCACCAGTGGGTCGGCCGCTGTCAGTAGGCGCGTGTCCAGGGTTTCCGGTGTCGGGGACGGGTTGAGGACGATCCTTGCTCCGGTCTCCGCCGCTGTTTCCACCGCCGTTCGTACCGTCTCCGGGGCGATCTCCAGTTGGAGCGAGACCACCGCCGAGGCCGCCACGACCTCCCGTGCGGCCCGTACGTCGGCGGGGGAGAGGCGGGCGTTGGCGCCGGGGGAGACCACGATGGTGTTGTCCCCGTCCGGCCCTACGACGATCATCGCGGTGCCGGTCCGGGCGCCCTTCTCGACCAGTACGTGCCGCAGTTCCGTGCCCGCCGCGTGCTGGGCCTCCAGCAGCAGTTGCCCGAACGCGTCGTCCCCGACCCGGGCCAGTAGCGCCGTACGGGCGCCGAGTCTGGCGGCCGCCGCTGCCTGGTTGGCGCCCTTGCCGCCCGCGGACTCCACCAGGTCGGTGCCCAGCACGGTCTCGCCCGCGCCCGGGCGGCGGGCCACGCGGACGGTCAGGTCCGCGTTGGCCGAGCCGATCACCAGGACGTCGTAGTCGTAGGTGTGTCTGTCGCTCATCTCGTCACCGTCATTCGAAGTCCGCCGCGTTTCCGCGGGTCACCAGCACCACCGGGACCTTCACCCGGTCCGGCAGCCGTTCGCCGTGCGCGGCCCTGACCGCCCACTCCACCGCCTGTTCGCCCAGCAGCCTCGGCTGCTGGGCGACCGTCGCCGTCAGTGTTCCGTCGCGTACGGCCCGGACGCCGTCCGGGGTGCCGTCGAAGGCCACGATCTTGACGTTCCTATGTCCCAGGGCCTTCGCGGCGCCCAGGGCCATCTCGTCGTTGGCCGCGAACACCCCCGTGATGTCGCGGTGCGCCTGGAGCATGTTGGCCATCACGTCCATGCCCTTGGTCCGGTCGAAGTCGGCCGGCTGGCGGGCCACGACCTCGATGCCCGGGTATGTCCTGATGCCCGTCTCGAAGCCCTTGGCGCGTTCCCGGGCCGCCGATGTGCCCGGCCGGCCCTCCAGGAACGCCACCTTGCCCCGGCCTCCCAGCGCTTCGGCCAGGGCCTTCGCCGCCTGGCGGCCGCCCTCGACGTTGTCGGACGCGATGGTCGAGCCGACCGTGCCGCCGTTGACGCCCCGGTCGATGGAGATCACCGGCACCTTGGCCCGGTTCGCCACGCCCACGGCCGGGACGGCGGCGTCGGAGTCCACCGGGTTGATCACGGCGGCCTTGACGTTCTGGCTGGTGAACGTCTCCATCTGATTGACCTGCTGGACGGGGTCGTTCTGGGCGTCCGTGATGTTGATCTTCAGGCCGCGTGCCTTCGCCTCGGCCCGCGCGCCTTCCTTGATGCCCACGAAGAAGGGGTTGTTCATCGTGGACAGGGCCAGGCCCAGGTCCGTGCCGCCCCCTCGGGCGCAGCCCGTCAGGGTGGTGGCCGCCAGGAGAGCGGTGGCTGCGAGGACGCTCCTTCGGCCCCTCATCGCGTGCTCCTGCGGCGCAGCGTGTCCAGCAGCACCGCCATCGCGATCACCGCGCCCGTGGCCACCTGCTGCCAGAACGCCGACACGCTCAGCAGGTTGAGGCCGTTGCGCAGCACCGCCAGGATCAGCGCGCCGACGAGCGTTCCGGACGCCTTGCCGGAGCCGCCCGACAGGCTCGCCCCGCCGATCACGACCGCGGCGATCGCGTCCAGTTCGTACCCCGCGGCCGCCTGGGGCTGGGCCGAGGTGAGCCGGGCGGCCAGGACGACGCCCGCCACGGCGGCGAAGAGCCCGGAGAGGGCGTAGACGGCGAGTTTGCGGCGGCGTACGTCGATGCCGGACAGCCGGGCCGCCTCCTCGTTGCCGCCGATCGCGAACATCGCCCGGCCCGTGTATGTGCGCGTCAGGATCAGCGTTGTCAGGAGGGCTGCCGCGGCCATCACCAGGACGGGCACTGGCAGCCGGCCGCCCAGGGTGTCGCCGAGGTGGCCGAGGGAGGGTGGGAAGGCGATGGG
>NZ_JAILXP010000591.1 GCF_020740895.1 Streptomyces sp. UNOB3_S3
GTGGTGCTGGTGCGCGGCGAACCCGTCCCCGCGCACCAGCACCACCGCGGCGGGACCACCACGCGCACCTGACCCCCAACTTCCTTCCGGATCACGGGCATTGCCACCGCGCGAACATCGACTTAGGCTTACCTAAGAAGTTGGCGGGTGGCGGGAACACCCCGACGGAAGGGGCGGTATGAGCGAGCCGGACGAGCACGGACGACGCACGGCGGCCGACGAGGACCACCACGGCCTCGTGACGCGGCTGGCCTACGGCCAGATGGCGGCCCAGACCCTGGGCGCCGCGACCCGGCTGGGGGTCTTCGACCTGATCGGCGACGGCGAACGCACGGCCGACTCCCTCGCCGGTGCCCTCGGCACCCGGCCGCGGGCCACGTACCGGCTGCTGCGCGCGCTGGCGGCCCTGCGGCTGCTCGACGAGAGCGCGCCGGGCGTCTTCACGACGACACCGGCCGGCGACCTGCTGCGGTCCGGCACCCCCGGCTCCATGCTGTCCGTGGTCCGGCTGTTCAGCGACCCCGTGATGCTCCGCGGCTGGGAGCTCCTGGAGGAGAGCGTCCGGACGGAACGGCCCTCCTTCGACACCGTCTTCGGCACGGACTTCTTCGGGCACCTCAAGAAGCACCCCGAGCTCTCCGCCGAGTTCAACGCCGCGATGAGCCAGGCCACCCGGACGGCCGCCGACGTCATCCCCCACCACTACGACTTCGGCCGTTTCGGCACCGTCGTGGACGTCGGCGGCGGCGACGGAACCCTCCTCGCCGCGATCCTGCGCGCCCACCCCGGGCCGCGCGGCGTCGTCCACGACAGCGCCGAGGGCCTGGCGCAGGCCGCCGGCCGCTTCGCCCGCGACGGCCTCACCGACCGCGTCACCCTGGAGACCGGCGACTTCTTCGCCTCGGTCCCGGCGGGCGGCGACCTCTACCTGCTCAAGAGCGTCATCCACGACTGGGACGACGAGCGGTGCGCGACGATCCTGCGGCACATCCGCGCGGTCGTCCCCGACGACGGCGCCCTGCTGCTGGTCGAGCCGGTCATGCCGGCCACCGTGCCCGGCGACGCCTCCGCCCTGCCGTACCTCTCCGACCTCAACATGATGGTGAACGTCGGCGGACGCGAGCGCACCGCGGACGACTTCGCCGCGCTGTTCGACACGGCCGGATTCGCCCTCCGCGCCATCACCCCGCTCCCCCGCCCGATCAGGTATCAGCTCATCGAGGCCACGCCCGTCTGACCGGGCTCCGTCCGGCCGGGCTCCAGGGTCAGGACCAGCTCGCCGTCGCGGACGTCGGCGACGGCCGTGTCGCCCGGGTTGAGCGAGCCGTCGAGGAGCATGTTGGAGAGCCGGTTGTCGAGCTCGGTCTGGATGGTGCGGCGCAGCGGGCGGGCCCCGAACTCGGGCTGGTGGCCGCGGTCGGCCAGCCATTCCTTCGCGGCCCCGGTGACGTTCAGGCCGATCTGCTGGGCGTGGAGCCTGCGCCTGCCGCGCTCCAGCAGGAGGTCGACGATCCGGACCAGGTCCTCCCGGGTCAGGGCATGGAAGACGATGACCTCGTCGATGCGGTTGAGGAACTCGGGGCGGAAGTGCGCCTGGAGTTCCGCCATCAGGTCGTCCCTGATCTCGTCGAACAGCACCACGCTGTACGGTTTGCGGCGCACCGCCTCGGTGAGCTGTCCGGCCTCCTCGTAGCCGACGTAGCCGGGCGGGGAGCCGACGAGGCGGGAGACGGTGTGCTTCTCCTGGAACTCGCTCATATCGAAGCGGATCATCCGGTCGTGGTCGCCCATGCCGGCCCGGCCGCGGCGTACGGCCTGGGAGACGGCGGTGACCGCCTGGTCCTGGCCGATCACGCGTTCGTGGAGGGTGTCCTCCAGCTGCATCAGCCGGTCGCGTTCGGTCTCGGTGAGCTGGGAGACGGGGATGCCGGTGCGCGCGGACAGCACGTCGGCGATGTCCTCGGCGGTGACGCTGCCGGTCTTCCCGTCCTCCCGGCCGGCCCGGGCCAGCTCCTCCTCGGTCTCGCGGACGCGCGCCTTGAGTTCGCTCGCGCGTTCGTAGTCCTCGGTGCTGACGGCCTCGTCCTTCTCCCTGCGGAGCTTGGTGAGGCGCTCCTCCAGTCCGTCCGCCTCGCTCGGGGCGCCGAGGGAGCGCAGCCCCACCCGTGCCCCGGCCTGGTCCATGAGGTCGATGGCCTTGTCGGGCAGGAAACGGTCGCTGAGGTAGCGGTCGGAGAGAGCGGCGGCGGCGTCGAGGGCCTCGTCGGTGTAGCGCACCTGGTGGTGGGCCTCGTAGGCGTCGCGGAGGCCCTGGAGGATGGCGACGGTCTCCTCGACGGTGGGTTCGGGGACCATGACCGGCTGGAAGCGGCGTTCGAGCGCGGCGTCCTTCTCGACGTACTTGCGGTACTCGCCGCCGCTGCCGGCGCCGACGACGGTGTGGAGTTCGTCGATGAACAGGATGACGCCCTTGTCGGTCGCGGTGACCTCGTCGATCACCTTCTTCAGGCGTTCCTCGAACTCGCCGCGGTACTTGGACCCGGCGACCAGCCAGGCGAGGTCGAGGCTCACCACGCGGCGGTCCCGCAGCGACTTGGGCACCTCCCCGCCGACGACGCGCTGGGCCAGCCCCTCGACGATGGCGGTCTTGCCGACGCCGGGGTCGCCGATGAGCACGGGGTTGTTCTTCGTCCGCCGGGAGAGGACCTCCACGGTCTGCTCGATCTCCTCCGCCCGGCCGATCACCGGGTCGAGCTTTCCGCCGCGCGCCTCCTCGGTGAGGTCGCGCCCGTACTCGTCGAGGGTCGGGGTGTCGC
>NZ_JAILXP010000592.1 GCF_020740895.1 Streptomyces sp. UNOB3_S3
GAGGGGGACGGTGTCGGGGAGCCAGAGCCGGACGGTGAGGGCGCCGAAGCCTCCGATCATGACGATCTCGCCGTGGGCGAAGTTGATGAGCTGGACGATGCCGTAGACCATCGTGTAGCCGATGGCGATGAGACCGTAGAGCGTTCCCAGTGCGAGTCCGCTGACCAGTGTCTGCGGCAGTTCGTGCACCGCGTGCCTCCCCGTCGGGTGTGGTGGGCGGTGCCGCGCGAGGGTGTGCGCGGGTGCGGGTGCCTTCGCGCGGGCGGCCCGGTCAGTCCTGGAAGGTGGCGCTCTTGAGGGATTTCCAGGCTCCGCCTACGACCTGGTAGACGGTCAGTTGTTTGTTGGTGGTGTCGCCGTACTGGTCGAAGGAGACTTTTCCGGTGACGCCGTCGAAGGAGACCTTGCCCATGGCGTCGAGGACTTTGGTGCGCGCGTCGGCGGGGAGTTTGCCCTTGTTGTCCTCGACGGTCTTCTTGACGGCCTGGACGATGGCCCAGGCGGCGTCGTAGGAGTATCCGCCGTAGGTGGCGTAGGCGTCCTTGTAGCCGGCGTCCTTGTAGCCCTGGACGAATTTCTTGGCGGAGTCGAGTTCTTCGACGGGGTAGCCGACGGAGGTGGCGAGGTCGCCGTCGTTGGGTTCGCCGGAGGCGGTGATGAAGCCGGGGTTGTAGATGCCGTCGCCGCCCATGAGGGGGATGCGGGCGCCGGCTTTCTTGACCTGGTCGGAGAGGAGGCCGGCTTCGGGGAACTGGCCGCCGAAGTAGACGGAGTCGGCGCCGGAGGTCTTGATTTTGTTGGCGATTCCGGAGAAGTCGGTCTCCTTGACCGTGAGGTGGTCGGTGCCGGCGATCTCGCCGCCGAGGCGTTTGAATTCCTCGGCGAAGATGGCGGCGATCCCGACGCCGTAGGTCTGTTTGTCGTCGACGACGAAGGCCTTTTTCTTCTTGGCTTCCTTGTAGAGGTGCTGGGCGGCGAAGCGGCCCTGGATGATGTCGGTGGTGGCGGTGCGGAAGTAGGTCTTGAAGGGACGGTTCTTCTCGCCCTTGGCCCAGTTGTCGCCCTGGGTGAGGGCGGGGTTGGTGTTGGCGGGGGAGACCTGGGTGAGGTCGGCCTTGGCGAAGACGCCCTGCATGGACTGGGCGACGCCGGAGTTCATGGGGCCGACGACGCCGACGACGTTCTTGTCGGCGACGAGTTTGGCGGCGTTCTGCTGTCCGGTGCCGGGGACGGCCTGGTCGTCGAGGGCGGTGGTTTTGAAGGTGACGCCCTTGACCTCGTTGTTCTTGTTGGCGGTGCGCACGGCGAGGTCGACGGAGTTCTTGATGCCCTGGCCGAACGGGGAGAGTGAGCCGGTGAGCGGGGCGTCGACGCCGATGGTCACGGTGGTCTTGGCGCCGTCGGCGCCGTTGTCCTTGCCGTTGTCGTCGTCGCGTGATCCGCAGGCGGTGAGGGTGAGGGCTCCGGTGGTGAGCGCGGCGGTGAGGATGACGAGGGAACGGTGGCGCACGCTGGGTCCTTTCCCTGGCGCGGTGGCCTCTGGAGAGGTGTCGTGTCGCTCGCCGGGCGGCTTCGGGCGCGGGTGGGAAGGTGCTGTGCCGGATGGCTGCGGTGTGCTGGACGAACGGCCCGGCGGTCATGATGTGCCGCGACTTTAGGGGGTGCGCGCGGGGGTCGGGCAGAGGTGACGCCGATGCTGTGACGTTCTTGTTATGACGGAGATCACACTCCGCTTTCCGGTCGTCGTCGGGCGTCCGGGTGTGCGAAAGCCGGCCGCGGAGTCCCGTGGCCGGCTTTCGTCGTGGTGCGGTGTGCCGGTCAGCCGGCCGTCTGCTCGCGGATGACGCAGGTGAGGCGGGCGGAGCAGACGCGGCGGCCCTGCTCGTCGGTGATGACGATCTCGTAGCTGGCGGAGGTGCGTCCCCGGTGGACGGGGGTGGCGACGCCGGTGACGAGGCCGGAGCGGACGCCGCGGTGGTGGGTGCAGTTGAGGTCGACGCCGACGGCGAACCGGGCCGGCCCGCCGTGGAGCATGGCGCCGACCGAGCCCAGGGTCTCGGCGAGGACGGCGGAGGCGCCGCCGTGCAGCAGGCCGTAGGGCTGGGTGTTGCCCTCGACGGGCATGGTGCCGACGACGCGTTCGGGGGAGGCCTCGACGACGGTGACGCTCATGCGCTCGCCCAGGTGACCGGCGGAGAACAGGGCGTTGAGGTCGAGCCCGCTGTCGGCCCACTGGTCGAGGATCTCCTGCGGGAACGTGGTCTTGCTGTGCTCGCCCATGACGCGCGGCTCCGATCACCCTTGGTCGTTGTGGTGTGAAATTTTTTTCAGCTCGACGGTCCGTCCGTCAACCGTTGCGATCTTCCTTTTCCGCTGCTCGTCCTTCGCTCGGCTCGATCCGGATGACGATGGACTTGCTGGCGGGGGTGTTGCTGGTGTCGGCGGTGTGGTCGAGGGGGACGAGGACGTTGGTCTCGGGGTAGTAGGCGGCGGCGCAGCCGCGGGCCGTGGGGTAGTGGACGACGCGGAAGCCGGGGGCGCGGCGTTCGGTGCCGTCGGTCCATTCGCTGACGAGGTCGGCGTAGGAGCCGTCGGCGAGGTCGTGGGCGCGGGCGTCGTCGGGGTGGAGGAGGACGACGCGACGGCCGTTCTTGATGCCGCGGTAGCGGTCGTCGAGGCCGTAGATGGTGGTGTTGTACTGGTCGTGGGAGCGGAGGGTCTGGAGGAGCAGCCGGCCTTCGGGGACGTGGGGGTGCTCGACGGGGGCCGCGGTGAAGTTGGCCTTGCCGGTGGCAGTGGGGAAGG
>NZ_JAILXP010000593.1 GCF_020740895.1 Streptomyces sp. UNOB3_S3
GTACCGCACGCTGAGACCATGTGCCCGCGACTCCTGCCCCCGCTCCCCGGGCCGCGGTTCCTCGTCGTGTGCTGCGCCCAGATCAGCAGCAGGCGGTGGACAGCGGGGTGCGGCACCTCAAAAAGCCCGGGAGCCGCGGGCACATGGTCTCAGCGTGCGGTACGGGCAAGACGCTGATCGCGCTGCGGACCGCCGAGGCCTTGAACGCCGACCACCTCCTCATCGCCGTACCGTCTCGGGATCTGATCGGCCAGTGGGCCCAGGCCGCCCGGGCGGATGGCCGTACCGAACCGCTGATGGCTGTCTCCTCGCTCCGGGCCGAGAAGCATCCGCTGCTCGCCGAGGCCGGGGCGGTGTCCACGAACTCAGGGGAGTACCTGGCGTACTGGCTGGCCCGGCACAAGAAGGCGACCGTGTTCGTTACGCTCGACTCGCTGCCCCGCATCGAGGAGTCCCGGCACTCGGTGTTCACCGCCCCCGTCTTCGACCTCATGATCGTGGACGAAGCGCACCGTACGGCCGGCTCCTGGGACAAGCAGTGGACGATGATCCACGACAATGCCCGCATCCGGGCGGACCGGCGTCTGTACCTGACCGCGACCCCCTATGACTGGGAGGCTCCGCGCCTGACCGAGGTCCCGGACGAGGACCCGCAGCCCAAGCGCACCGCAGCCACGGCTCCCGCATGGGAGGCCCCCTCACTGATCGCCTCCATGGACGACGCCAAGACCTTCGGCAAACGCCTGCACACCTACTCCCACGCGGATGCGATCGACGACGGCGTCTTGGCCGACTACCAGCTCCTCATCCCCACGGTCACCGACACCGACCTGCGCACCGCCTTGACCGACCCGGACCTGCGCACCGCGTTCGGCCCCAACGCCCGGCGGACCACAGCGCTGCACCTGGCCGTCCTCAAAGCCATGCGCGAGCACGACCTCCACCACGTGATCGTCTACTTCCAGCAAGTCGCGGACGCCGCCGACTTCGCCCGCCAGTTCCCCCACACCCTGCGCACCCTCCCCGACAGCGAGCGCCCCGCCTGGACCGACACCCTTTTCGTGCAGTCGATCAACGGCACCCACACCCCGGACCAGCGCACCCGCATCCTGGCCCGCTTCGAACAAGCCGACCGCGCCGTGATCACCAACGCCCAGGTCCTCTCCGAGGGCGTGGATCTGCCGGCCGTGGACGGCATCGTGTTCGCGGACCGTACGGCGAGTGTGCGCCGCATCGTGCAGGCCCTGGGCCGCGCGCTACGCAAGCCCCCCACTGTCGATCACAAGACGGCGAGCCTGGTCATCCCCGCCTACATCCCGCCCTCAGCCGACCCCACCGACCTCCTGGGCACCCCCTACGAGGCCTTGTGGCTCGTCACCGCGGCCCTGCGCCACCACGACCAGTCGATTGCCGCCCGCGCCCCCAGGAAGAACACCAAGCACCGCCTCGACCGCGACACCCACCAGCTGATCGCGCGCCGCTTCCGCTTCGACTTCACCCTCGACCCCGATCACATCGCCCGCGCGATGGACATCATCGCCTGGCCCGCCACCGGCACCTTCCTTTCCGAGCCCCGCCGCGCCGGGCTGGCCGCCGCCGTCCGCTACCACGCTGAACACGGCCACCTGCGCGTGCCCACCGACTTCGAGGACGCCTACGGCTACCGCCTCGGTGCCTTCATCACCGGCCAGCGCACCGCCTACCACCAAGACGCTCTCGACCTGGACTGGATCACCGAGCTCGAAGACCTCGGCATGGTCTGGGACGACCACGAAGCCGCCTGGCAGGCCAACCTGGCCACCCTCGAAGCCTTCCACACAGAACACGGCCACCTCGCCATCCCCGCCACCGCCCCCGGCGGCCAATTCCTCGTCGTCCAACGCGGCCTCGCCCGCAAGGAACTCCTCGACCCCGACCGCGAAGCCCAACTCACCACGCTCGACCCCACCTGGACGCTGCCGTACGGCCCGGACTGGCACCGCAAATACCACCTACTGCGCCACCACATCGAAGCTGGCAACGACCCCACCACGCTGCGCCGCGACACGATGGTCGACGGCGTGAAGGCCGGCGCGTGGCTGCACCGCCAGTTCACTACCTGGAACGCCCTCAACCCCGGCCAGCGTGATCTCCTCACCGGCCTCGGCCTGACTCCAGATCAGGCCCCGCTCCCCGCCCTCAAGGCCGCTATGCCGTTCACCGGCCCGCGCCGCCGCCGCTCCTTCGAACACAACGCGACGCTGTTGCGGGCCTTCGTGGAGCGGCACGGCCGTCCGCCCGGCGCCCGGGAGTGGATCGAGGCGGACGGCGAACGCGTCATGATCGGCCCGTGGCTGTGCAAGACGCGCACCAAACACCAGAACAGTCAGCTCACCCAAGAGCAGAGCCAGTTGATGCAGGAGATTCTCCGCGAGGACTGGACCGGGACCACCGATGCGGCCGGAGAAGGCCCCCCGGAACTCTCGAAGATCAGTTAGTTTTTTCTGCATCCAAAGAACCAGGAACAGAGCCAGATCCGCACCCCGAAGAGCAGCAGGTCCACGTCCCCTTACCGGTCAGACCGTGAGGGCGCCCCACCCCAGGGCTGCCGAGATGCAGCGGACGAGCCGTCAGCCCCACTACCCTAGCTGCGCTTTCAGGAATTCGCGGAGCGGATTCCGCCAGGCCGGATCGCGGAGCGATCCGAGCCGTGGCCAACGGAGTTGGCCACACCGGCCACGGAGTGGCCGGTTAGCCGCGCGGAGCGCGGCGCTCTTCCGCCGCGTAGCGGCGGCGCGTCGTGTCTGCGGCGCAGAC
>NZ_JAILXP010000594.1 GCF_020740895.1 Streptomyces sp. UNOB3_S3
CTTCCCGGCACCCCGCATCCCCCCGCCACCCATCAAGGAAAGGACCGCGCCGTGATCACCGAGCTGACCCAGCCGCTGAAGGACCTGGACTGGAACGACACCCCGCGCGTCGAAGAAGCCACCACGAAGATCCTCAACGCCTTCGCCGACGACCGCGGCCTCCTGCGCCGCGTCGTGCGAGCCGTCCCGGGCGACGAGCACCTGTGCGAACTCGCCGAGCACTACGACATCCTCGACAAGCTCGTCTTCCACGACGACCCGGCCGGCTGGCGCCTGCGCCTGCACATCTTCCTGCCCGGCTACTTCGACCGGCCTCACAACCACCGCTGGACGTACTCCTCGCGCATCCTGCGCGGCAGCTACCAGCACACCCTCTACGGCCTGGACGACGACCTCGACGAGAACACCGACGTGGCCGACCTCCAGCCCTACCTGGTCCGCACCGAGAAGGCCGGCGACGGCTACACCCTCCACCACCGGATGATCCACGCCGCCGTCGCCGAACCCCACACCGTCTCCCTCATCGTGCGCGGACCGGCGATGAAAGACCGTTTCCTCGTCGCCGACCGCAACACCGGCAAAGCCTGGTGGCAGTACGGCGCAGCGAAGGAATCCAAGGAGCAGGCCGCCAAGAAACGGATGACGGCTGCCCAGGTCGACAGCGCCCTCCGAGGCCTGGCTGACCTCCAACTCATCTGAGCCCCATCCGACCCGTCGCCGTCGTCAGGGAGAGGGAAGGTCCGCGTGTTCATCGACATCCTGAGCGAACTCGAAGCCGCTCTGATCGACCGTTCTCTCCCAGTGGCCGACGGGTGGCACCGATGACCCCCTGCGTCCCGCTCCCGAGTGCAGCAGCCGAGCAGGCGGCACGGCCACGGGGCGGGGCCGGGTCGGGTATCCCCGGAAACGGTTGCGTACCGGGTTACCCGGGCCCGTGCGCCCTAGATGCGCGAGTTGCGCAGCGACTGCCATGCAGCGCCGGCCAGGGCCCGTGTCGCCCGCGGGACGGACAGGTGCTCGTGCTCGCGGTAAAGGTCCCAGTTGTACCTGACCAGGGACATCTTGTTGGAGGACAGCGATCCCGCCTGGTGGGCCCTGTACACCGCGAGCGGCTCGGCCAGGCCCCGGGCGTCGGCGCCGTCCCGCATGATCGACAGCCACAGGGCGTAATCCTGACGTTTGCGCATCTCCGGCATCAGCCTCGTGCCCAGGACAGTGCGGTCGTACATGGCGGTGAGAGCACCGATGTGGTCCCGGACCAGCATCGCGCGGTAGTCCACGTGCTCCCGCGCACGGACCACCCGCCCGTTCGGGACCCAGTCGGTGCTCTCGCCGTCGTAGTCGGCGTCCATCTTGAAGTACGAGGTGAACGTCAAAGGCGCAGTGCCCTCCGCAGCGAAGGCGAGCTGCTTCTCGGTCTTCTCCGGGAACCACATGTCGTCGGAGTCGAGGAAGGCAATGTAGTCCCCGCGGGCCCGCTCGATCGCGAGGTTGCGGGCCCGGCCCGCACCGCCCTGTTCGGGTGCCGCCTCCGGCAGGACGCGCTCGTCCTGCTCGGCGAACTCGCGGAGCAGGTCCATGGAGCCATCGGAGGACTGGTCGTCGGTGACCAGCAGCTCCAGGTCGCCATGGGTCTGCGTGAGCACCGACCGGACGGCTTGCCCGAGGGGGGCTGCCGAGTTGTACACGGGCATCACGACAGACACCAGAGGCACAGTGCTTCTCCTTGCCAGACCGGGAACGACGGTCCATTCAAGCACCGCAATCGAGTAGGTCTGGCCGGCTCCCATCGTCCTCCCCGACCAGTCGCTCGCTGAGGAGTGATCAGCTGTGGATGCCCGTACGCGCCGCGAATTCCTTGAGCCCAGGAAGGCTGGTCGAGGAGTACAGCAGGTCCGCGGTGAGGGCCTTCACCGACGGTCGTCGGGCTTCTTGCGGGGCTTCGTGTTCGATGGCGCGCAGCGAGGCGAAGGTCCTGGTGTCGTTCCCCAGCTGGTGCCACATGCGGGCCACGTCCGTATGGAATCGCGCTCGGCGCTCGGCGGTCGGGAACACGCTTGGGTTGACGCGGGCGACGACCGGCACTGCCTGGTCCGGGGCACCGAGCTTGTTGTAGAGGCTCAGGCGGAAGCCGGCGCACTGCGCGCGGGTTGCCTGGATGGTGACTTTTTCCAGGCCGGGCCCGTAGTGGATGCGCTTTCCGATGGCTTCGGCTTCGTCCACCATCTCGAGCGCGGCTGTGCGGTTGCCGTAGTGCGCCACCGTGTATCCGCACGTCAGGAGCATCGCCGCGCGTACGGCGAGGGCCTGCTCGGTGGCATCGTCGGCCAGCTGACGGTCGGTGTGGAGGAGGAGGTCGGCGGCCTGGCGGTGGCGGCCGGCACGACGCATGGCGACGGCGAGCATGCGGGTGGCCTCACCCAGCGGTGCGGGCTGGCCGGAGGCGCGGGCAGCGGCGACAGCTCGGTCGGCGGCGACCCAGACGGCCTCGGAGTGCTGCTTGCTGGCCAGCTCACCTGCGAGGCTGTAGGCGTAGGCGGCCAAGGCGCAGGCTTGTTCCTTAGTGCGGCCGGTGAGGTGGTCACGGGTCGCGTCGGCTGCGGCGAGCAGCAGCGGCAGTTCAGTTCCGAGAGCCTGGTACCGGGCGTGACGGAAGTCTGCGCGGGCTCTGTGGAGGGCCCGGTCGAGCTGGCCGAGCGACACAGGGCGGGCGGCGGGCGGGCGGAACAGCCCCGCCTCCAG
>NZ_JAILXP010000595.1 GCF_020740895.1 Streptomyces sp. UNOB3_S3
GGGCCGGGGAGCGAGGGGGTACGCCGTCGCGATGGGGGCGCTCGGCGCGGCGTGGATCGCCGTGGGCGCGATCGCCGGGTGACCCCGAGATCGTTCGAACAGTGCTCGATAGGGTCGGGGCATGGGGTTGTGGAACACGACAGGCGGGGCGGGACAGCGGCCCGTGGGCTGGGCGCCACGGGTGGCGGCCGCGCCGTGGCAGGCGCCGAGCGACGTCGAGCAGAAGCTGTACGAGGCGCGGGTGCGCGGCGACTGGGACGCGTACTTCCATGTGCTGGCCGAGACGAGGCTCTTCCTCGCCGTCCCCCGGGCGAACGCCGACGCCGAGACCCGTACCGTGCCCTTCACCCCGTACTGGAACCCCCAGACCGGGACCCCCTGCCTCGCCGTCTTCACCGAGGGGATGCTGCCCCCGCCCGCCGAGGACCCCGTCTTCTGCGGATACTCCCTGGCCTGGTACGCCCGGGTGTGGGAGCCCGGCGACCCGCCGTACCTGGTGGTGAACCCCGGCAGCCCCTGCGAGGCGGCCCTCCCGGCCAACCCGGCGGGGCGGGAGATCTGGCAGCGGCACGCCGAGCGCGTCCGCACCTCCGCCTGCGGCTGCCCCGACCGGCACGGCCGGCTGCGCGCCCTCCACGCGGGAGGGCCCCTGCACGGGCCGCTCGCGCACGGGCTGGCCTGTACCGCGCTGCTCTTCGTCGACAACGGCGAGCTGTGGAACGCCATGGCCTACCACGGCGGGGGCTACTTCCACGAGAAGGACCGGCTCAAGGAGTGGTGGGGGATCACCGACCGGGAGAGCTGGCGGAACGCCCAGGAAGGGCTGCTGGACGCCGACATGGTCAGCGGCTCGTGGGAGTTCGCGCTCGGCGTCCGCCGTGCCATGGCGATGGACTTCCCCGGACTCGTCGACGTCGAGCACTGGCGCCGGGCGGCCGAGCGCGTTCTGCGGCGCAGGGCCGAGCAGGCGGGCGAGGTGCGGATCACGCTGGAGGGGGTGACCCAGGGGGAGGCCCTTTCCGACGAGGCGGTCGAGGAGTACGTCGCGGAGATCCACCAGCTGATCGGGCGGATCGCGCGCTACGAGGCCCGCTTCCGCGCGGACGGACTGCTGGCCGAGGGCGCGTACGTGCGCACGGCCACGGCGTGGGACTACGGGCGCGCCGCCGGGATGGCCCGCTGGGGGCTGGCCGCTCGGTACTGCACCCTGCACGAGGCCGAGGAAGCCGTGCTGCGCGCCGGGATCGCGGCCAAGGCCGCGTACGGCTCGTGGGAGGAGTTCTCCGCCGGCTACATCCTCGCGCGCTGTCTCCACTTCGACGAGGAGAAGTTCGGCAAGTGGTACGAGGACGCGCTCGCCGCGCACCGCGTGCTCACCACCGACCCGGCCAGCCCCTGGCTGAACATCCCCTGGGGGCGCTGAGCCGGCGCCTGGTCACTGCCCCAGGTAGACGTACAGCGCCAGCGCCACCGGGCCCGGGCAGGCCAGGGCTCCGGTGACGGCCCAGCGGGTGGCCGGGCCGAGGCGGAGGAGCTTCAGGGCGTGCCAGACGGCCGTCAGGACGGCTGCCGCCAGCGCCAGGACTCCCGCCACCCCGAGAAGGAAGTCACCGGCCTCCGCCGGGTGTTCCGCAGCCGCGCCCCAGACAGCGATCATCAGTACCACCACCAGGCACAGCCCCACTGCCTGGGCCGTGATCGTCCACAGGATCGCCGCCAGGACGGTCATGAAGCGGTTCCGGGTTCGGGCGGGCGCGCGGTACGGAAGCTGGTTCGTCGTCATGCGTCGATCACACAGGCCGACGGGCGCTGCCCGGGAGCGCTCGCGCACTCAAAACGGTCTGAGTAGCCGTACCCATCGATGTCATGCCATGAAGATTTCCGCGGTGGAGGCCGTGGCGGGAATCGAACCCACGTAACTCGCTTTGCAGGCGAGCCCCTAAGCCACTCGGGCACACGGCCGGGTGGGAGCGTCGTACGCCTCCCCGACGGCTACGACCATACGTTCACCCCGGCCCCGCTTCAATGGTGCGGTCGCCACTGTCATATGGCGGACATACGCCAGTCACGCCCGCGTGCCAGGGGCGTCCTCACGCGCTCACCCTCCGCAGGAACTCCTCCACCAGCGGCCGGAACATCTCCGGTTCGTCGACCCACGGGTAGTGCCCCACCCCGTGGAGCGGGCGGGCCACGCCGCGGGGGAGGGAAGCGGCGACGAGTTCGCCGGCGCGCATGCCTGTGATGGCGTCGAGGTCGCCCGTAACGACCAGGGCCGGGCAGCGCACCTCGCGCAGGCCGCGGAGCAGGGTCAGGCGCAGGGGTTCGTCGACGCCCTGCCAGAAGGCGGCGCGGGGGACGGGGTTGAGCTGGGCGGGTTCGGTGGCGGCGTGGGCGCGTTGTTCGGCGTCCCAGCGGCCGTAGGCCATGGGGGCGGCGCGGTGGAGGAGGGAGCGGACCTCGGCGAGGTTGTCGGCGTTGCGCAGGGAGTGGACGGCTACGTAGGCGTCGACCCACCAGTTCTCGGTGGCGCGGGACTCGAAGATCTCCTCGGCGTCCGTGGGGAGTTCGCCCTGGAGACGGGAGCCGGGCGCGATCAGTACGAGGTGGGTCAGGTGCTCCCCGTGCGTGGCGGCGTAGGCCTGGGCCGTGGCGCAGGCGGCGTCGTGGGCGAGCAGGGCGAAGCGTTCCAGGCCCAGGTGGACGCGGAGCGCCTCGACGTCCTCGGCGAGGGCGGGGAA
>NZ_JAILXP010000596.1 GCF_020740895.1 Streptomyces sp. UNOB3_S3
GGGTGGCCCCGGGGGTGGGCGTCTTCCGGTTGGAGGCGCTGGGCTTCGGGGTGCCCGAGGTCGCCGGGCCGTGGGAGCCGCGCGGCGAGGACGACGAGGGCCGCTGCGGCAGCGGCGAACCCTGGAGGCTGTTGGACGGCGGGGGCGGGGTGCCGGGCGCCTCGGCGACCCGGGAGGAGCGGACGGCCCCGCCCAGCATCGACCCGGTGAGCAGGGAGATCCCGATGAGCACCGTGGCCATGACCATGCCCCGGCGCAGCACGCGCCGCCGCAGCGCCCAGAGCTCGGCGCGCGGCCCGAGCCGCCGCCAGGCCTCCCCGGCGAGCCGGCCGTCGACGGAGTAGAAGGGCGCCCCGGCGATCACCAGGGGGCTCCAGGCGGCCAGGTAGATGATGTCGGGCGCGCCGTAGACCGGGGTGGACCGCCAGCTGACCGTGACCAGAAGGATCACGGAGAGCAGCACGCCGACGGCGGCGGCGACCCGCTGCCAGAGGCCGAAGATGGTGAGGACGCCGATGACGACCTGCGCGAAGGCGACGCTCAGGCCGGCGCCGACGGGGTGGGCGAGGGCCAGGGCGCGCAGGGGCTCGGCGACGGCCCAGGGGTGGAGCTGGTGGAGCCATTCGACCAGGGAGCCGCGCTTGCCGCCGTCGAAGTAGACGGGGTCGCAGAGCTTGTTCATCCCGCCGTAGACGGAGATGAGGCCGAGGAAGACCCGGAGGGGCAGGAGGACGACGCCGAGGTTCATCCGGCGCCCGGGGTAGTAGGCGTGCCGGACGGAGTCGCCCTGGCGGCCGCGCCGGAACTCGTCCTCGTCGGCGTCCTGCTCGTCGGCGAAGTCGTCGGGATCGCCGTAGTGGGCGGCGTCCTCGTCGTAGGCGCTGTGGGTGGGGCGCATACCGCGCAGGAGCTGGGTCGGCGGTCCGCCGTGCTCCTCGGCGGGCACGCGCGGGGCGATCACGGTGGCCGGGGCGTCGTCGACGCTGACGCGCGGCAGCACCTGGGTGACGCCCGCGTCCCCGCCGCCGGCCGTGGGCAGCGGGCCGGTGAGGCCGCCGGAGTCGCGGACGGCCTGGAGGAGCTGGGTGGAGGCGGAGTCTCCCGGCCCGGTCCGCCCGCTCCACACCACGGGGGCGCGCCGCTTGGCCCCGGCGCTCTTGGCGGCGGGGATCCGCGCCGTGTCCACTCCCCCGGCGAACTGCCGGGCTGCGCGTGGGGGCCGGGCGAGCTGCACCCGGAAGCTCAGATGGTTGACGATGACCTGCGCGGGGTCGGACGGGACCTTCACCGTACTCAGCGCGGGCTGGTCGTCGTACCCGGAAGAGCTTCCCCCCGTAGGTGTGCGGGGTGTTCTGGTGTCCACACTCATCTAACCGAGTGACCGGAGGTTAGGACACTGCCTTGACCGGTTGGATGTGTCCAGGACCCGTCAATATCTTCAGCCAGAACGTCTACGGCACGTCCATGGCACGTCTATGACAGAACGCGCGGGCGGCCGGGGAGGAAGCACCTCCCCGGCCGCCCGCGCGTTCCGATCGGTCCGGCGCGTCAGGCGCGGCGGCGCGACGCCTCGTAGAGCACGACGCCCGCCGCGACACCGGCGTTCAGCGACTCGGCGCCGCCCGGCATGGGGATGCGCACGCGGAAGTCGCAGGTCTCGCCGACGAGGCGGGAGAGGCCCTTGCCCTCGCTGCCGACGACGATGACGACCGGGCCCTCCAGGGCGTCCAGCTCGTGGAGCTCGGTGTCGCCGTCCGCCGCGAGGCCGACGACCATCAGGCCCTCCTTCTGGTACGCCTCGAGCATCCGCGTCATGTTGGTGGCGCGGGCGACGGGCGTCCGGGCGGCGGTGCCGGCGGAGGTCTTCCAGGCGCTGGCGGTCATGCCGGCCGCGCGGCGCTCGGGGACGACCACGCCGTGGCCGCCGAAGGCGGACACGGAGCGGACGACGGCGCCGAGGTTGCGCGGGTCGGTGATGCCGTCGAGGGCGACGATCAGCGGGTCCTCGCCGTTGTCGGCGGCGTACGCCGTCAGGTCCTCGGGGTGGGCGTAGTCGTACGGGGGCACCGACAGGACCAGGCCCTGGTGGTTCAGGCCGTTCGTCATGCGGTCCAGCTCCGGACGCGGGGCCTCCATGAGGTTGAGGCCCTTCTCCGTGGCGAGCTGGATGGCCTCGCGCACGCGCTCGTCGCTGTCGACGAACTGCTGGACGTAGAGCGTCTTCGCGGGCACGCCCTCGCGCAGCGCCTCGACGACCGAGTTACGGCCGACGACGAGCTCGTTGGTGCCCTTGGGGCCGCCGCGGCGCGGGGCCGGGCGGCGGGCCGCCGCCTGCTTGGCCTGGGCGTTGGCGACACGGTTCTTCTTGTGTCCCTTGCGCATGGACGCGGGCGGGGTCGGGCCCTTGCCCTCCAGGCCCCGGCGCCGCTGGCCGCCGCTGCCGACCGTCGCGCCCTTCTTGTTGGACGTGCGACGGTTCCTGCGCTGGCTGTTGCCGGCCATGGGGTCACCTATCTCTTTACTGCTCAGAACCGCATGGGACGCGGCTCAGTAGACGTGCGTACGAAAAGTGTCCCTCAGGACAGGGACCAGCGGGGACCCGACGGGGTGTCCTCGATGGCGAGGCCGGACTGCTGGAGCTGGTCGCGGATGGTGTCGGCGGTGGCGTAGTCCTTGCGGGCCCGGGCGTTCTCACGCTGTTCCAGGACCATCCTGACCAGCGAGTCCACCACCC
>NZ_JAILXP010000597.1 GCF_020740895.1 Streptomyces sp. UNOB3_S3
GTGCGGGGCCGGCGCGGAGACGGCCGGGACGGAGCCGCTGCCCGTCGCGTACGCGGACGAGCCGGCTCCGCAGACGACCGGGCCGAAGAGGACCGCGAGGAGGAGCAGCAGCGCTGTGACTGCCGTCGGGCGGCGGTGCTGCGGCACGTGCCCTCTCCTCCCTGTCCTGCCCGTCGTCGGCGCGCCCCGGGTCCGGTGCCGGGACGGCCTTCCATGCTACGGGCCGTCCGGTGCGGCCGCTTCGCGGCGGCATACGCCGAAGGCCCCCACCTGATGGTGAGGGCCTTCGACCGTCTGTGCGCCGCCAGGGACTCGAACCCCGGACCCGCTGATTAAGAGTCAGCTGCTCTAACCAACTGAGCTAGCGGCGCCTGCTGACAGAGAGAACTCTACCCGATGTCCGGGGGTGCTCCGAACCACGGGTCACACGGGCCCCTGCCGCCCCGCCCGCAAAGGGCCTCCGGGCCCCTAGAGGGCCAGGGAGAGCAGCATCGGGGCCGCGTGCCGGTTCAGGGTCTCGGCGGCCTCGCGCAGCCGGTGGGCGTGGCGGACCGGGAGCGAGAGCGCCAGCGAGCCCACCGAGCGCCCGGCGGACATCGGCACGGCCGCGCAGACCGTGCCCACGGCGTACTCCTGGAGGTCCAGGACGGGGACGGTCGAGGGCTGGGCGTCCAGCTTGCTGAAGAGGATCCGCTCGTTGGTGATCGTCTTGGAGGTGAGCCGGGCGGTCTGGTGCCGGGCGAGGTGGTCGCGCCGGTCGTCGTGGTCGAGCTGGGTCAGCAGGCACTTCCCGAGCGCCGTCGCGTGGGCGGCGGAGCGGAAGTCGACCCACTCGTTCACCTTGGGGGTGCGCGGCCCGTCCGCGTACTGCGTGATCCGGATCTCGCCGTCGACGTAGGCGCTGAGGTAGACGGCGGCGCCCAGGGTGTCGCGCAGCACGGACAGCGAGTGCTGGAGCTTGCGCTCCAGGGCGCCCGCGCGGTCGCCGCTCGCGCTCAGCAGGAGCAGCGACGCGCCGGTGATGTAGCCGCCGTCGCCGGTCAGCTCCACGTACTCCTCGCGGCGGAGCATCGCCAGCAGATGGGCGAGCCGTCCCAGGGGCAGTCCCGTCTCGCGGGCGATCTGGGCCTGGCTGACGCCGCCGGCGTATTTGGCGACCGTCTCCAGCACACGCAGGGCGCACTGCGCCGAGTGCAGCGGTGCGGCCGGCTCGGGGCTGAGCGCCACGGTCTCCCCCTTGTGGTTACTTGCGGGTGTACCACTCTCCACGGTAACGGCGAAACCGACCGCCGGGAGAGGGAGTTGACGAGAATCGCGACAGCCGTTACCTCCCTGTTCTGCCCGCTGCGACCTTGGCATATGCCGTTGTCCCGGGACGGTCCGGCCGTGCTCGGCGGAATAACCGGAGATGTTCTCCGGTTGCTGCTGGTCGGAGCGCCACGAGCGCTCCGGACCGAGGCAGTCAACCAGGGAGGCGGGCCACCGTGGCCGACGTGCAGGACGACATCATCCGGGCGAAACCCCTCGGCAGCGCGCCCGTTGCCCTGTCCGTGCTGGATCTCGCGACCGTCGGCAGCGGCCGGACCGCCCGGCAGGCCCTGGGCACCACGGTCGAGCTGGCGCGGCTCGCCGAGCGGCGCGGCTACCACCGCTTCTGGGTCGCCGAGCACCACTCCATGCCCGGTGTCGCCAGCTCCTCCCCGGCCGTCATCCTGGCCCACCTCGCCGCTCACACCGACCGCATCCGCCTCGGCTCGGGCGGGGTGATGCTGCCCAACCACGCGCCGTTGGTGATCGCCGAGCAGTTCGGCACCCTGGAAGCCCTCGCGCCGGGGCGCGTGGATCTGGGCCTGGGGCGCGCACCCGGCACGGACGGCGCCACCGCCGCGGCGCTGCGCCGTCAGGACCGGCTCGCGGAAGGCGCGGACGACTTCCCCCAGCAATTGGCCGAGTTGACGCGCTTCCTTGACGACGACTTCCCCGAAGGGCACCGCTTCGCCCGGATCCACGCCATCCCGGGCCCCGTCCAGGGCCGGGTGCCGGGCGGGGTGCAGCGCGCCGACCGCCCCTCGATCTGGCTGCTGGGCTCCTCCGGCTTCAGCGCGCGCCTCGCCGGACTGCTCGGCCTGCCGTTCTCCTTCGCGCACCACTTCTCGTCGGCCCATACGCTCCCCGCGCTGGAGCTCTACCGCGAGTCCTTCCGGCCCTCCGCCGTCCTCGACCGCCCCTACGCCAAGATCGGCGTCCAGGCGCTCGCCACCGACGACCCGAAGGAGGCCCGCCGCCAGGTCCTCACCGGCGCGGTGTCGATGCTGCGCCTGCGCACCGGCCGGCCGGGCCTGATCCCGTCGCCGGAGGAGGCGGAGTCCGCCGCGCTCGGCCTGGCCGAGCAGGAGTTCGTCGCCGACTGGCTGCGAAACGTGGTCTTCGGCACACCGGACGAGGTACGCGAGGGCCTGGACGCCCTGGCCAAGCGGACGGGAGTGGACGAGCTGATGATCACGGCCAACACCCACACCCCGGAGACGCGGCTGCGCAGCTACGACCTGATCGCGGACGAGTACGGGTTCCCCACCGGCGCGTCAGGGCAGTGACGTGAGGGGGCGGGGTGGGGTGGACGGGCCCTGGTAGGGGCGTAAAGAGCTCTTCGCCGCTAGAGCCACATACGGGGCACCCGTCACGTGATGGCAGGCACCGCGAAGAGGTCAGCCC
>NZ_JAILXP010000598.1 GCF_020740895.1 Streptomyces sp. UNOB3_S3
CCCCCGGTCAGGCGGGCCCGCCCCGGGCCGCCCGGTCCACCGGGAAGAGCGCCGTCACCTGCCAGCCGCCCTCCGGCGCCGGCCCGGCCCGCAGCGAGCCGCCCAGCGCCTTGGCGCGCTCGGCCAGCCCGGCGAGCCCGAAGCCGCCGCCCCGGGCCTTCTCCGGCAGCTGCGCGCCCCGCCTTCCGTCGTCCGCGATGCGCAGTTCGACGCCCGAGGGGACGCCGCGCACCCCGATCCGTACGGCCGTGGCGTCGGCCGCGTGCTTGCGGATGTTGGTGAGGGACTCGCGGACGACACGGTGGACGCCCGCCGCGACCTCGCCCGGGATCCAGCTCTCCATGCCCCGCTCGATGTACAGGGCGACGGGCGGGCCCGTCCGGGCGAACTCCTCGGTCAGGGCGCGGACCTCCGGCAGCCCGGCGACGGGCTCGGTCTCGGCCTCCCCCTCGCGCAGCACGCCGACCAGGCGGCGCATGGCGCCCAGCGCCTCGCCCGCCGACGTCTCGATGCGCTGGAAGGCGCCGGCCGCCGCGGGTCCCTCCAGTGCCGTGAAGCGGGCGGCCTGGGCCTGCACCGCGATGCCCGTGACGTGGTGGGCGACGAGGTCGTGGAGCTCACGGGCGAGTTCGAGCCGTTCGGCGGTGCGGACGGCGGCCAGGTCGCGGACGCGCTGGCGGGCGTGGCCGCGCAGCAGCAGGGAGTAGGTGCCGACGACCACCAGCAGCATGGAGAAGAGCGCGGTGAACCACTGGGGGTTGAGGTCGCGCATGGGCGCGGCGACGACCGCGACGGCGAGCAGCGGCCCGAGGACGCCCGCGGCGCGGTTGGAGGCGCGGCTGACGACGACGGTGAACAGCACGAGCAGCGCGACGTCCTCGCCCATCCCCCATACGATCCGGGGATGCTGTCCGATCATCAGGACGGCGGAGGCGATGAGGGAGACGGTGGTCGCGATGCTCGCGCGGACGGTCAGCGGGATCCAGCTGTAGGGGACGGCGCACAGGCAGACGAGGACGCCGGAGGCGAGGACGATGGCGTGCGGCCGGCTCGGCTGGCGGGCCAGCGCGATGCCCTCCAGGCCCACGAGGCAGAGCAGGACCGCCCCCAGGACGGCCTTCGCCACTGTGGCCCGCCGGGGGTACCGGACGGCCCATCCGGCCCATCTGCTCATGTGCCGCCCGTGGCCAGCCCGCTCTCCCAGGCCCAGGCGGCGATCTCGACGCGGTTCCTGGCGTCGAGCTTGAGCTGCACATTGGCCAGGTGGGTCTTGACCGTGGACAGGGAGACGAACAGTTCGGCGGCGATCTCGGCGTTGGTGGCGCCGCGGGCGAGGCAGCGCACGACGTCGGCCTCGCGGTCGGTGAGGGGTTCGGAGGGCCGCCGGGCGGCGGGCGGGGCGCCCGCGGGGGCCATGTCGCGCAGCAGCCGGACGGTGATCGCGGGGGAGATCAGGGAGTCGCCGACGGCGGCGGCGTGGACGGCCTCGACGAGCATGGCGGGGCTGGCGTCCTTCAGCAGGAAGCCGGAGGCGCCGTTGCGCAGCGCGGTGTGGACGTATTCGTCGAGGTCGAAGGTGGTGACGATGACGATGCGGGGGCGCTGTGCCCGGTCGGGGTGCGCGGCGGCGAGGGCGGACAGCCGGCGGGTGACCTCCAGGCCGTCCACCTTGGGCATGCGGATGTCGAGGAGGAGGACGTCGGGGTCGTGCTCCTCGACGGCCGCCAGGGCGGCCTCGCCGTCGACGACGTCGGCGACGACCTCGATGTCGGGCTGGCTCTCCAGGATCATCCGGAACCCGGTGCGGACCATCTCCTGGTCGTCCGCGATGACCACGCTGATCGCCATACTGTGCCCTCGCTCCTCGGAAGCCTTGAGAAGAAGCCATGGCGAGGCCGCCATGGTGGGGTGTCGTGCGGAGAGCCATGGCCGCGCTGCCGGGTCCCTCCATGTCACCGGGGGTGCGGAGGCGCCGCAACCGCAGCGCCCCCGGCCCGCCCGGCCGGTGCCCCCCCGGGCGGTGCGGTCAGTCGGCGCTCCGCCCGTTGCGGCGCAGCGCGACGCGGACGCCGTAGGCGCCGCCGGCGGCCAGCAGGGCGATCCCGCCGGCGATCACAGGGGTGCCGACCTCTCCGGCGTCGTGGCTGGCCTTGATCACCTGGCCGGCCTCGACCACGCGCTTGACGGGGTTGCCGGAGGTGTCGTGGGGCGGCTTGGCGTGTGCCCGGTTCTTGACCTGGACGTCCGGGGAGGCCTTGGCGCGGGTGTCGCCGGGGTGGGCGGCGTGCGTCGTGCGCCCGGCGGCGGGGGCCTTGCGGTAGTCCTTGATCGTGTCGCCGGTGGCGGCGAGGCGGTCGAGGTCGCCGCCGTCGAGGGTGTGGCGCAGGGAGCCGGAGGCGAAGTCGTAGTAGTTCGGCAGCCGGCTGCCCTCCAGCTGGGCACGCAGCGTGGGGTGGGTGGTGTCGGCGCCGAGGATCCGCAGGCGGAGCCGGTCGAGCTCGGCCGAGGGGCGGCTCGCGTCGATGGTGTGGCGCTGTCCGCCGTGGGTGACGGTGACGCTGGCCGGGCCGTTGCCGGAGGTCAGCCGGGCCCGGCTGCCGTCGGGCAGGAGCACCTGCCGGACGGTGGTGCCGGGACGGCCGGGGCGGGTGTCGTGGTCGGCGTGGCCGGGCGCGCCGGCGGACGGGGCCGACGGTACGG
>NZ_JAILXP010000599.1 GCF_020740895.1 Streptomyces sp. UNOB3_S3
GATTCGGTACGGTGGGGGCGGCGTCCTTTCGGGGTCGCCCGGTGCCGTGCGGGCCGGGAATAACCGTACGGCGCTGATGCAGGAAGGCCCCCGCCCGGACCGAGAATCCAGACGAGGGCCAGAACACCGCACGGGCGTTCAGTTGACCGCCGGTCCCCAAGCTATCTGGGGATCGTCGGTCACCGCCCGATCAGCCACCTCCCGAACTCACGGATCACAAAGTAAATCCGCTCGATCAGAGTCGGCTTACGGTGACGAGCCATTGCCCGCCCTCCTCCACAAAGGCGGCCAAAGATCCCGGTCGACCGCGCCTGTTGGATTCGGGCCGGGCCCCGAGGACGTGGGGCCCGGTCCTTCCTTGGAGGAGGGCGTGCCATTGGCACGCACAGCGACCCTATCGCCCACCTGGTGCCTCAAATGGCCCATAGCGCAGGGCGCTTGGGTCGTACAGGGGGCGCGCGGCGCGCTACGAGGCGACCACCGCACCCTTGCCCGTGGAGCCGGTGAGAGTGCTGATGCCGTTGTAGGTGGCGGTGTAGCCGCGCAGCAGTTGGTCCGCCGTGACGGACACGCCCTCGGCGTCACAGGAGGTGGTACCGAGAAGGCCGGTACGCGCGGTGCACAAGGTCGTGCCGTCGAGCGTGGCGAAGGTGACCGAGGCGCCGGGCAGGTACCGGCCGCCGAAGGTGACCTTGGCGTTCAGGCCCTTCACCCCCAGCGGCGTGCGGGTCAGCTTCGCCTCGCCCGCCTTGAGGCTGGTGGCCGTCACGTGTGCCTTGTCCGCCGCCGCGCACTGCTTGTCCGTGGCGTCCCACACGGAGCCTTCCGGGCACGTCTTGTCGTACCTGATGCCCTTGTAGCAGGAGTAGTAGCGGCTCGGGTCGCTACCGTCGGGCAGCCGCGCGCCCTCGACACCGATGACGACCGGGCACAGCCCGGTGCCCTCGGCGGCCGCGCCGGTCCCGCCGGCGGCGTGAGCCGGCACAGCCGCCCCTCCGAGAGCGAGCGCGACAGCGCCGAGTCCGGTTGCGATACGACGAAGCGGCATGATGTTCCCCCAACGGTGATTGATCACGACAACACACCGAACGTTAGTGATCAGCCACGATCGCCCGCGATAGACCTTTCGGTCAGAACGGGACTCGGCCCGCCTTCAGGGCCACGAGGAGGGCCGCCCAGACGGTGGGGGTGGTGGTGACGACCCGGGCGGGGTCGTCGCTCTCGCGGAGGCGTATGAGACCGCCGGGGGCGGGGGCGATCTCGACGCAGTCGTTGTTCGCCCCCGTACTAAAGGACGACTTGCGCCAGCTTAAGTCTGCCATCTGGGCTTCCTCACGTCGTGGTTAGCGCTGCCGGAGCGGCCCACGGCCTCGCTTTCACGCTCGCGAGGAACATGGACCACGTGGTGGGGTTGGTGGTGATGACCCTTGCAGGGTCATCGCTCTCGCGGAGAAGTATGAGACCGCCGGGAGCCGGGGTCACTTCGAGGCAGGCGCCTTCCGGCCCGGTGCTGAATGACGACTTCCGCCATGCCGGCTGAGACATGTTGCCACCTATCGCAGTTCATGCAGGATGTGCTGGAGCAGACTCAGCGAGTCTCGGGCCTCATGGGCCTCGGGGGTGGCCGTCGGATCGACGGGCGCGAGAGCCATGGAGGCGAGTCGCTCGAACATTCTGGCGTAGTCGGCGACAGCGCTTCCATCCCCGAGGAAGTCCGCACCGATCGGGCGTTCTCGGTACACGGTGTCCAGCTCCGGGGTCGAGCCGCCGTACAAGATGAAGGAACCGCTGTGGGTGGAATACACACCCTTTTCGAAAGGGAAGATCTGCAACGTCACATGAGGCAAGCGGGCGATCTCGATAAGCCTTAGCAACTGCATGCGCATGGTCTTCGCGTCTCCGACCAGCATGCGGAGTCCCGCTTCCGGGATGATCGCGTGATAGCTCCGATGACCACACAGGATCCGTTGCCGATCCAGTCTGAACCGGATCCAGCGTTCCAGGTCGGGGTGGTCACCCGTGATGCTTGAGATCACAGCGCGCGCATAGTCCTCGGTCTGGAGAATGCCCGGGATGACCGATGCCTCGTGAGCCCGAACGCTGATGGAACGTGCCTCCAGCTCCGCCAGGTCGAGGGCGCTTCGGCCCAGCAAATCTTTGTAGGCGTCCCACCAGCCCCTGCCCGATTCCTGGGCCAGCGCCATGAGCCCGTCGAAGTACGGCCCCGGCGGGCAGTCGTACTCACGCAGCAGCATGTAGAGCCGGTTTCTCGACACGTCGAGACGCCCGACTTCGATGTTGCTGATGCGCGCCCGATCGGCCTCCAGCAAGGCAGCCGCCTGATCCGTCGAAATCCCCGACCTCGTCCGCAGCTTGCGCAGCTCCGCCCCGAGTCGACGCTGTCGCTCGCTCGGCTGTTTCCTGGGTGGCATCCATGTCCTCCTCCTCGCTGTCGGCAGTCTGCCGAGGCCCTATCGGACGGATCCATTCCATTCGCTCCGCATCACCCACAAGGGCCAACCGTCCGGTGATTCGTTGCTCGAAGGTAAGACATCTCACTACCGTCGAAGCCCTCATCCGACACACCCCGCAGCGCGGAAGTGCACCCGACCAAACGGCTGTTGGCCGCTGACGCGGGCAACGCCACCGCGCGCGGACGGAGCGAACCCGAGGAGCTGCCCCCATGGCA
>NZ_JAILXP010000006.1 GCF_020740895.1 Streptomyces sp. UNOB3_S3
GCACCCGGACGGGGCGGCGCGCTTCGCGCTGAGCGCGCTGGCGGCCTTCACGGACGATCTGGCCGCGCACGTCCTGGGCGGCGGCTGTGGCCGCCCCACGGCCGGGCTGCTGCCGCTGCCCGCCACCGGGGGCACGGGGCCCGGCGACGGGCCCGGGGAGCGGCTCGCGGTGGACTGGACGCTGTGCGAGGGGCACGGCCTGTGCGCGGGGCTGCTGCCCGAGCTCGTACGGATGGGCGCGGACGGCTTCCCGGCGCTCGCGGACGCCGGGGTGCCCGGACATCTGCGGGGGCGCGCGCAGCGGGCCGTACGCCGCTGCCCCGCGCTGGCGCTACGACTCGACGACCACTGACCCGGAGCGCTGTACGAACGCGTCGTACGAACGCGTCGTACGAACATGCCGTGCGAACGCGCCGCACAAACGCCGAGAGGGCCGTCCTTCCGGACGACCCTCTCAACCACTGTGGAGCTAAGGAGAATTGAACTCCTGACCTCCTGCATGCCATGCAGGCGCTCTACCAACTGAGCTATAGCCCCTTGTTTTGTTTTCCGCCGGGGTTTTCCTCGCGGTCTCCCTGGCGACACGGATTACATTACACGGACCTCCCCCCCATCTGCCAAATCGGTTCACCGGGCGTCCCGCAACGCCCCGGTATGACCGATTTTCACGCGGTGACGAAGGAGTAGAACCGCTTCAGGGCGCAGTGCTCGTCGAGCAGTCGTCCGTAGATCGGCTCGCCCTCGAGCTCCCGGTAGGTCTCGATGGGGTCGCCTTTTATGATCAGCGCCCGAGCGCACTCCACGCACCAGTACTGGTATGCGGAGTTGAGCGGCTCCATGTCGCGGACGATCGGCGTCCCGCTGCCGCACCAGTCGCACTTCCGGCTGTGAGCACCCATGACCGCGCTCCTCCCCTCCCCCTCGGCCCCGCTCGCTCCCGGGTGTCCGATTCTGCCACGGGACCGCGCCGGAACAGCAACAATCCCGCCTCCCCGGGAGGGGAGACGGGATCGTCGTGAACTGTGGAGCTAAGGAGAATTGAACTCCTGACCTCCTGCATGCCATGCAGGCGCTCTACCAACTGAGCTATAGCCCCGCTGTTCTCGGTTTCCCCGGAGGTTTTCCCCCGCGTTCCCCGCGAACAAGAAGAACTTTAGCCTGTGACCTGCCCAGATGTGAAATCGGGCCTCATCGGCCCCACGGCGGGCACCCGGCAGCCGCTCAGTCGTCGTCGCCGAGCACCGGCTCGGGCAGCGTCCCGGCGTTGTGCTCCAGCAGCCGCCAGCCGCGCGCGCCCTCGCCCAGCACGGACCAGCAGCAGTTGGAGAGGCCGCCCAGCGCCTCCCACGAGCGGGCCTCCAGGCCCAGCAGCCGGCCGATGGTGGTGCGGATCGTGCCGCCGTGGCTGACCACGACGAGCGTGCCGCCGTCGGGGAGCTTGCCGGCGTGCGCCAGCACGACCGGCGCCGCCCGGTCGGCGACCTCGGTCTCCAGCTCGCCGCCGCCGCGCCGCACGGGCTCGCCGCGCTTCCACGCCGCGTACTGCTCGCCGTGGCGCTCGGCGATCTCCTCGTGGGTCAGCCCCTGCCAGGCACCCGCGTAGGTCTCCCGCAGCTCGGCGTGGTGGGCCACATTCAGGCCCGTGACGGCCGCCAGCTCGGCCGCCGTGGCCCTGGCGCGGCTCAGGTCCGAGGCGACGATCGCGTCGGGCCGCAGCGCGGCCAGCAGCCGGGCGGACCGGCGCGCCTGGGCGACACCGGTGCCGGTCAGCTCGATGTCCGTGGTGCCCTGGAAACGGCGCTCCACGTTCCACGCGGTCTGGCCGTGGCGCCACAGCACCAGTCGGCGGCCACGGCCGCCCGGGCGGCCGTTCAGCTCAGCTCTCCGTCCAGGTCGCCTTCGGCGGCCTGCGCGCGGGCGTGCTCGTCGGCCTTGCCACGGGTGGCGACGGCGTCGGCGGGCAGCTCGATCTCCGGGCAGTCCTTCCACAGCCGCTCCAGGGCGTAGAAGACGCGCTCCTCGCTGTGCTGCACGTGCACGACGATGTCGACGTAGTCCAGGAGCACCCAGCGGGCGTCACGGTCGCCCTCGCGGCGCACCGGCTTGGCGCCGAGCTCCTTGAGCAGGCGCTCCTCGATCTCGTCGACGATCGACTTGACCTGGCGGTCGTTGGGGGCCGAGGCCAGCAGGAAGGCGTCGGTGATCGACAGTACGTCGCTGACGTCGTAGGCGATGACGTCGTGCGCGAGCTTGTCGGCGGCAGCCTGGGCGGCGGCCTGGATGAGCTCGATGGAGCGGTCCGTGGCGGTCACAAGCCATGCTTTCGTAAAGAGGGTCAGTACGCCTCAAGGGTCTCACGACCCGCCGACGGCACTCCCGGCGTTTTTCCCCGGGTCCCGGGCCCCGTCCCTCAGCCCCAGGTCTTCCGGTCCTCCGGCCCTCAGCCCTTGTAGTCCTTGCCCAGGACCACGGCGACGTCCGCGTTGCCCGCCCCCGTGCCCTTGCGCACGGCCTTCTCCGGCAGTCCCAGCGTCCTGGCGACCTCCTTGGCCTCGGCCGCCCTGGCGTCGTCCGCGTAGGTCACCGAGGAGGCCGCCTCCGCCGTGCCCGAGGCGCCGCCCTCGACGTAGGTGTAGCCGCCGTTGACCAGCGCGACCTGCGCCGTTCCGGACGCGGCGGCGGACCCTGTGGCGTTCTTCACGCTCACCCGGGGCGGCGCGCCCTTGGCGGTGGCGCGCACCGTGCCGCCGAGGACGTCCTTGACCATGGTGTCGGCCGCCTGCCCGCCGAGCGCCCCGTCCGCCTTCACGGGCAGGACGGAGGTGGCGTACGAGCCCTCCTTGGCCTTCCCGGCGAGGTTCGCCAGGGAGGCGCCCAGCTGCTGGACGGAGAGCGAGGGGTCGGGGATCTGGGCCAGGGAGTCCACGGTCGTGGTGGCCGCCTGCGGGTCGGTGGACATCTTCCGCAGCACCGCCTGCATGACCTGGCCGAAGCGGGACAGCTGCCGGCCCTGGTCCTCGCCGGCGGCCCGGTAGGTGGCGTAGCCGACGGCCGCCCGGCCGCCGAGGGTCTTCCCCTTGCCCTGCTCGACCAGCGGGCCTTCCCCCTGCTTCGCGCCGGGCACGGCCGCGTCCGTGTCGACCGTGATGCCGCCGACGAGCTCGACCAGGTTCTCCAGGTAGGGGGTGTCCAGCCGCCAGCTGCCCTTGATGTCGGCGCCGAGCAGGGTGTTCAGCGCGTCCCTGGTCGCCCCGGTGCCGGCGTCCTGGACGGCCTTGCCCAGCGTCGTGGCGGTGCCGCCCCCCTTGGTGGTGAGCCCCAGGGAGTTCGGCAGCAGGAGGGTGGTGGCCTTCTTGGTGGTCTCGTTGTCGACCAGCAGGGCGGTGGAGCTGTCGCCGCCCTGGGTCTGCCGCAGATGCACGACGATCACGTCCCGCTTCTGCGCGCCCGTCGCCGCGGCCGTGCTCTTCTTCTCCTCTCCTCCGGAGAGGAGGAACCAGCCGATGCCACCGCCCAGCGCGAGCACGAGGACCACGGCGAGGGCGACGACGCGGTTGCGGCCCTTGCGCTTGCGCTCGTCGCGGCGCTCGGTGCGGCTCTCGCTGAACTTGAGCCAGTCGATGACGTCCTCGGAGCCCTCGTCCGGCTCCTCGATGAAGGAGAACTGCTCGGTGCGGTACGCGTCCGCCTCCGGCGCGGAACCGGGTGCGGAGTCGACCGCGGGCCGGGGCTCCGGGATGCGGCCGTCCGCCACCGCCCCCTCCGGGTCCCCGTCGCCGACGGGGCCCGTCTGCCGGGGGATCCACTCCTGCTGGGCCTGCTGGATCTGCGTCGCGTAGGAGTCGTACGCCGTTTGCGGCTGCTGCGGCTGCTGGGGCTGTGCGGTGTACGGGTCGTAGCCGTACACCTGCTGCTGGAGCGGCTGGCCGTAGGCGTCGTACACGCGCTCAGGGGCGTCCGGCCGGTAGACCGGCTGTCCGTAGACGTCGTAGCCATGCACCTGCGCCTGCGCGTACGGGTCGTGCGCGTACGGGTCCTGTCGGTCGTTCACCAGTGCCCCTCGGTGGCCGGCGGGCCGGAGCCGGCCGTCGTGCGGTTCAGCCGTCGTGACGGTACAGCTTGCGCTTGTCGATGTAGCGCACCACACCGTCGGGCACGAGGTACCAGACGGGATCGCCCTGCGCCACGCGGGCGCGGCAGTCGGAGGAGGAGATGGCGAGGGCGGGGACCTCCACGAAGGAGACCCGGTCCTCGGGCAGCCCCGGGTTGGCCAGTATGTGGCCCGGCCGGGTGACGCCGATGAAGTGGGCCAGCGAGAAGAGCTCCTCGGTGTCCCGCCAGGTCAGGATCTGCGCCAGCGCGTCGGCCCCGGTGATGAAGAACAGGTCGGCGTTCTCGTTGAGCTCCCGCAGCTCACGGAGGGTGTCCGTGGTGTAGGTGGGGCCACCGCGGTCGATGTCGATCCGGCTGACCGAGAACTGCGGGTTGGACGCGGTGGCGATCACCGTCATCAGATACCGGTCCTCGGCGGGGGACACCGCGCGGTGACTCTTCTGCCACGGCTGCCCGGTCGGCACGAAGACCACCTCGTCCAGGTGGAACTGCGAGGCCACTTCGCTCGCGGCGACCAGGTGACCGTGGTGGATGGGATCGAACGTCCCGCCCATCACTCCGAGCCGCCGCTTCCCGGGCCCTGTCTGCTCTCCCATGCGTGCAGACCCTACTGGGCGCGTTGTCACGCCGATTCGCCAGGGACCGGTGGGATCAGCGGTCGCGGTTGAAACGGGTGGTGATCCACAGCAGGAGCAGCAGGATGACCAGGGCGGCGCCGCCGGTCATGAAGGGGCTGATGCTCTCGTGGCTGTCCACGTGGTGCCCCTCGGCGGCGAGAGAGACCAGGGCGCTGTGGGCGGTGGCGATGTTCACGTCGGCAGAACCTATCCGGGAGGGATCGGGTTAACGGTTGGAGACTTCTGCCACATCGTATGCGGGCCCTTATGCGGAGCTCACGCCGACTCCACGTGTACGGGTCGTGTGTGGGTCGTGTGCGGGTCGCCGGCCCGTGCCGGGCGCGTCGCCGGGGCAGGCCGGCGGGCGCCCCGGTGGCTACTTGCGATAGCCGCGCAGCAGGAACCAGGCGACGAGGACGATGCCCACGATCCCGACGAGCAGGACGGTGCGCAGCAGGGCGCCGGGGCCCTGGTCGCCCTTGGAGACGGCGAGGACCTCGGTGAATCCGGGGTGGGCGGCGAGAGCGGTGATGTCGGGCATGCCTCCACGGTAGCCATGTCGGTGGCACGGCCTAGGCTGGGGTCCGGAAAGCCCGGTGCGGACCGCGGCCGGCCGACGTCAGGGGGTCTCGATGAGCGACAGCCAGTACGAGGGGCGGGGGCACGGGGACCCGGAGCGGCTGCCCGGTCGTGACCGCAGGCGGTTCCCCGGCATCTCCTCGCGGGCCTACGAGCATCCGGCGGACCGTTCCGCCCTGGTGGCGCTGCGCAAGCTCAGCGGTTTCGACACGGTGTTCAAGGCGCTGAGCGGGCTGCTGCCGGAGCGCAGCCTGCGGCTGCTGTTCCTGTCGGACTCGGTGCGGGTGAGCGAGCTCCAGTTCCCCCATCTGCACGCGATGCTGCTGGACGCCTGTGCCGTCCTGGACCTGCCGAAGGTCCCGCCCATGTACGTCACGCAGGACCCCCGGCCCAACGCCATGTGCGTCGGCCTGGACGAGCCGGTCATCGTGGTGACCACGGGCCTGGTGGAGCTGCTGGACGAGGAGGAGATGCGGGCTGCCGTGGGCCACGAGGTGGGCCACGCCCTGTCCGGGCACGCGGTGTACCGCACGATCCTGCTGTTCCTGACCGAGCTCGCGGTCAAGGTCGCCTGGATCCCGCTGGGCGGGATGGCGGTGACGGCGATCGTGACGGCGCTGCGCGAGTGGTTCCGGAAGTCGGAGCTGTCGGCGGACCGGGCGGGCCTGCTGGCGGGGCAGGATCCCCAGGCCTCGATGCGCGGCCTGATGAAGGTCGCCGGCGGCAACCACCTCCACGAGATGAACGTGGACGCGTTCCTCGCCCAGGCCGAGGAGTACGAGCGCGGCGGCGACCTCCGCGACTCCGTCCTGAAGATCATGAACGTGCTGCCGCGCAGCCACCCGTTCACCACCGTGCGCGCGGCGGAGCTGAAGAAGTGGTCCGGGAGCCGCGACTACCAGCGGATCATGGACGGTCACTACGCCCGGCGCGAGGACGACAAGGACACCTCGGTGACCGACTCCTTCCGGGAGTCGGCGAACCACTACGCCGAGTCGGTGCGGGCCAGCAAGGACCCGCTGATGGGGCTGGTGCGGGACATCGCGGGCGGGGCGGGCGACCTGGGCGGCCGGCTGTTCGGACGCGGCGCGCCCAAGGGCGGCGGCCCCAAGGACGGCGGTCCCAAGGACTCCGGGGAGGGCCCGGAGGGTACGTCCCGGCCGTAGCGCCTCAGCGCTTCAGCCCCTCAGCGCCTCAGCGCCTCGGCGGCGTCGGCTGGGCCGAGGGCGCCAGGGTGCCGCAGAGTTCGGCCGTCGTGGCGCCCGTGGCGTAGGGGTCGGTGCCCGCCGGGCCCTCCGTCGTGGCCTTCTGCCCCGCGAAGAGCGGGCGCAGGAAGGACGCGTCGTCGGCCGAGCAGGACTCCGGCCCGGCCTGCGTCTGGCTCTGCAGCACCTGGACGTGGTGCTCCTGGAGGTCGTCGCGGTCGAAGCGGAAGCGCAGCATGCGCCGTACGACGAACAGCGAGACGTCCTCCGTGCCCGCCTTGGCGGCCGGGCGGAGGGCGTAGACGAACGTGTGGTCGGTGGAGACCTCCAGCGCGGCCGGGGACGCCTCCACGACCGTGAACGTGCCCTGGCTGCGGATGGTCCGGTCGGCGAGGGTCACCTGGCCCGGGTCGAAGCGGACCAGCCAGCCGGTGGCCGCGTGCTGCCCGTCGTCCGCGGGGCGGCTGAAGCTGCGGTCGAACTGCTCCAGCTGGGAGGGGGCGAGCAGCAGCCGTACGGACCGCTGGTTGCCGCCGACGAGGACGCCCGGGTCGAGCGCGGACTTGACCGTGTACTCCTTGGCCGTGGCGAGCGCGGCCATCACCAGGCTCTCGGAGAAATTCTGGGTGCGCCGTGCGGCCGGAAGGGTGACGCCCTCGGCTCCGTCGCGCAGCCGTGCGGCCGGGCCGTTGTCGAAGAGGTCCTTCGCGGCGGGGGCGCCGGGCACGGGATCGCGCGGGGCGAGGGGGACGAGGGCGATCCGCAGCGCCTCGGCCGCGGGCGGCTTCGGCTCCTTGTACGGGTGGCGCAGCCCCATGTAGACGGCGGTGCCGAAGGCGAGGGCGATCAGTATCACCAGCAGCAGCACCTGCCGGGAGGCGCTGACGCGGGCCCAGGCGTGGCGGGTGCGGACGGCGGGGGCGTGGTCGTCCATCCGCTCGCGGGCGGAGAACTCCTGGAGGCGGGCAGCCCGGACGAACGATTCGTCGAACACGACGGATCGGTACTCCTCGTCGCCGCCTCCCTGGGGGCCTTCGGGCGTGCCCTCAGGGGGGTCTCCGGGCCCGTTCATATCTCAAGAGTAGGTCCGTGGCGGCTTCGGTAAACGCCCTGGTACACGACAAGTTCCGAGGAAATTTCAAGGGGCCGGGCGGGGGACCCGAGCCTTGGCCAGGAATCCTGCGATCGGTCACGGGATGACAGAAAGCGACTTCCAGGCGGCGGAAAATCACTTTCGGTGACCGGTTCGGCCCGGGAGCCGGACGGGGAGTCGGCCCGGGAGCCGCCCCTGGAACCGGGCGTCAGCGGGAGGGCGGCACGGCCGACGCCACGGGCGGCTCGGAGTCGGCCGAGACCGACGGCAGCGGCGCCCGCTGCTCCCCCACCGGGACGTCCACACCCGTGGTGGCGGGCGGCGGCGCCGGGCTCTGCCGGCTGCCCGAGGAGGCGCTCCGGTAGACGGCGGTGAAGGCGAGGGCGATCACGCCTATGCCCATGACGACGGCGAGCACCCAGGCCACCGGGCGGTGCCAGCGGGCGTGGCCCCGGTAGGGCCCGCGCACGGTGCCGTAGCGCCCGTAGGGGCCGTAGGCGTCGTCCGGGTCGAGGTCCCGGGCGAGGCCCTGCGGCCCGGCCGGGCGGCCGTGGTGGCCGACCGGGCCGCCGCGCGCGTCGTCGTACGGATCGTCGTCGGCGGAGCCGCCCCCGGGCCGGGAGCGCGCGGCGTCGGCGTCGGCACGGGCCCGGTCGGCGGCGAGCAGCCGCTCGACCGCGGAGGGTTCGTGGATCGTCGCGGACCGCACGAACTCCTCGTCGAAGACCGTGGAGGCGAACGGGTCGTCCGCACCCCCACGGCGGTGGCTGTCGGGCTCCTCGCCGTCCGGGAACGGCTTGCCCCCCACGTCGTCCGGCACCCGTCCAGCGTAGACCCGAACCGGTCAATCCGCGCGGCCGGTACGGGAATTCGGCCCGCCGGGGCCCGCGGCGAGACCACCGTGACGGGCCGCCCGGACCGGCCGCCGGGAGCGGCTAGCGCACGTGGCCGTCGCCCGTGACGATGTACTTCGTCGACGTCAGCTCGGGCAGCCCCATCGGGCCGCGCGCGTGGAGCTTCTGCGTGGAGATGCCGATCTCGGCGCCGAAACCGAACTGGCCTCCGTCGGTGAACCGGGTCGAGGCGTTGACCGCGACCGTGGTGGAGTCCACCAGCTGGGTGAAGCGGCGGGCCGCGGCCTGGGAGGTGGTCACGATCGCCTCGGTGTGCCCGGAGGTCCACAGCCGGATGTGGCGCACGGCCGCGTCCAGGTCGTCCACCACGGCGGCGGCGATGTCGTACGAGAGGTACTCGGTCTCCCAGTCCTCGGCCGTCGCGGGCACGACCGTGGCCGGGGAGCCCTTCGCCAGCTCCAGCACCCGCTCGTCGCCGTGGACGGTCACACCCGCCTCCGCCAGCGCCTCCAGGGCGCGCGGCAGGAAGCGCTCGGCGATGTCCCGGTGCACCAGCAGGGTCTCGGCGGCGTTGCAGACGCTGACGCGGCTGGCCTTGGAGTTGACGAGGATGTCCACGGCCATGTCCAGGTCGGCCTCGGCGTCGACGTACACATGGCAGTTGCCCGTGCCCGTCTCGATCACCGGGACGGTCGACTCCTCGACGACCGTCCGGATCAGGGAGGCGCCGCCGCGCGGGATGAGCACGTCGACCATGCCCCGGGCGCGCATCAACTCCCGTACGGAGTCCCGGCTCTCGCCCGGCACCAGCTGCACCGCGTCGGCCGGCAGCCCGGCGCCGCCCACGGCGTCGCGGATCACCCGCACCAGGGCGGTGTTGGAGGCGTACGCGGAGGACGAGCCGCGCAGCAGCACGGCGTTGCCGGACTTCAGGCACAGGGCCGCGGCGTCGACCGTCACGTTCGGCCGGGCCTCGTAGATGATGCCGACGACGCCGAGCGGCACCCGCACCTGGCGCAGGTCGATGCCGTTGGGCAGCGTGGAGCCGCGTACGACCTCGCCCACCGGGTCGGGCAGCGCCACGACGTCCCGGACGTCCTTGGCGATGGCCCGCACCCGATCGGGGGTGAGGGTGAGCCGGTCGACCACGCTCTCGCTCGTGCCGGCGGCCCGGGCCTTCTCGACGTCCTCGGCGTTGGCCTCGACGATCTCGCGGGTGCGGACCTCCAGCGCGTCGGCGATCGCCAGCAGCGCCTCGTCCTTCACCGAGCGCGGCAGTGGCGCGAGCTCGGCGGCCGCGGCACGGGCACGGTAGGCGGCTCGCAGCACCGGGGACTGCGGCATGGGGTCGGCGAGGGGGGAGGGGAAAACGCTGCTCATGGCCGCAGCCTAACCGCGGGCGGGCCGCGACCACCCGGAATTCCACACTCCGGGACGGCCGCGACCACGCGGACCCCTGGAGGATCAGCGGCGATCGCCCCGCCGACGGCCGTCAGGGGCGGCGGTCAGAAGGGGTGCACCCCGACCGGGGTGGCAGGCAGCGGGCCGTAGCCCTCGGCGACCCGCTGGTGATACGTCTCACGGTCGATGACCTCCAGGCCGACGATCTCCCACGGCGGCAGCCGGGCCGTGGAACGGTGCTCGCCCCACAGCCGCAGTGCCACGGCCGCCGCGTCGTGCAGGTCGCGCGCCTCCTCCCAGTAGCGGATCTCGGCGTGGTCGTTGGCGTAGCGGCTGGTCAGCAGGAACGGGTGGTCGTGGGCGAGCTGCTCCAGCGCCCGCCGGACCTCCCCGAGCGGCGCCTCGGTGCCCGAGACGCTGAGGGTGATGTGCCACAGCCGCGAGGGCGCGCCGCCGCCGGCACCCTCGGCCCTCTCCCCCGCCCTCTCCCCAGTCCTGTCGTCCGTCCCGGCCGGCCCGGCCATCCCGGCCGTCCCGACGCTGGTCAGTGTCCGCCCAGCCGTCCCTCGGGGCAGCGCCCCCGGGCGCCCTCGTCTCACCGGCGGCCTCCTGTTGCTCGCCGCTCCGCGCGCGTGCGGCGGAGCCGTGTGGTGCCGTGGGGCCGCCCGTCGACGACGGCCCCGTGTATCAAAGTTGACCAGTCGGCGGGCGGCCGCGTGACGGTTTTACGGAAAGGGTCCATGGAAAGGCTGGACTTACCGGACCCCTCTCTTCCGTGGTTAACGCCCGTCAGTGACACGGCATTCGCGACCGGGAGCGCGGCGCTCAGGCGCGCAGCACGACCAGGTCGTCGCGGTGCACGACCTCGCGCTCGTAGCCCGGGCCCAGTTCGCGCGCCAGGTCGCGGGTGGAGCGGCCCAGCAACTGGGGGATCTCCCCGGCGTCGTAGGTCACCAGCCCGCGCGCCACGGCCCGGCCCTCGGGGTCCCGCAGCTCGACCGGGTCGCCCGCGCTGAACTCGCCCTCGACCGCCGCGATGCCCGCCGGCAGCAGCGAGCCGGTGCCCTCGACGACGGCCCGCACGGCCCCCTCGTCCAGGGTCAGCGCGCCCCGCGGCGTGGAGGCGTGCGCGAGCCACAGCAGCCGGTCGGCGGAGCGGCGGCCGGTGCGGTGGAAGTACGTGCCGGTGGAGCGCCCGCGCAGGGCGTCGGCGGCCTGGCTGGCGGAGGTGAGGACCACGGGGATGCCGGCCGCGGCGGCGATCCGGGCGGCCTCGACCTTGGTGACCATGCCACCGGTGCCCACGCCGGCCTTGCCCGCGCTGCCGATGGAGATCCCCTCCAGGTCCTTCTCGCCCGCGACCTCGGCGATCCGGGAGGTGCCCGGGATGCTGGGGTCGCCGTCGTACAGACCGTCGACGTCCGAGAGCAGGACGAGCAGATCGGCCCGGACCAGATGCGCGACGAGCGCCGCCAGCCGGTCGTTGTCGCCGAAGCGGATCTCGTCCGTGGCGACGGTGTCGTTCTCGTTGACGACGGGCACCGCGCCCATGGCCAGCAGCTGGTCCAGCGTCCGGCGGGCGTTGCGGTAGTGCGCCCGGCGGCTGGTGTCGTCCGTGGTCAGCAGCACCTGGCCGACCCGGCGCCCGTAGCGGGCGAAGGAGGCCGTGTAGCGGGCGACCAGCAGCCCCTGGCCGACGCTGGCCGCGGCCTGCTGGCGGGCCAGGTCGCGGGGGCGCCGGTCGAGGCCCAGCGGGGCCAGGCCGGCGGCGATGGCACCGGAGGAGACGAGGACTATCTCCTTCTCGCCCGCGCCCCGCGCGGCCAGGGTCTTGGCCAGAGCATCGACGAGCGCGTCAACCCGGTCCGCGTCCAGTCCCCCGCCCGCGGTGGTGAGTGAGGAGGACCCCACCTTGACCACGATCCTGCGGGCCGCGACGACCTCCCGCCGGACCTCCTCCGGCTGCTCTGCCCCAGTCAACGTACGTACACCCCTGTGATCACCGATGCTCCGCCGGTCGGCGGACTGTTCCGGACCCGCAAATCTACCGTCTGACGATTGCGTCCGTTCGCCGCCGTTTTGGGCTGATCGGCCGGATGGAAGATTGCCCACCGGCCTGCCACCGTCATACGGTCTGTCACCGACCGTTCACCCCACAGTGCTCACCAGAGATCCACAACGGTCCCTCCCCCCCACGCACTCGTGCCAGGAGCCTTCCCGTGCCCTCTGCCGGAACAGCCTCCCGCCGGGCGGCGCAGCTCGCGGCGCTGCTCTCGATGCTGGCCCTCTTCGTCGCCCAGCTCGTCGGCGCCCTCCTGCCGGACGTCCCGCTGCTGATCTCCTCCTCGGCGGCCGCCCTCGGGCTCGATCTCCTCCTCCAGCACCGCGACCCGGGGCTGGTCGCCGTGCTCGGCAAGATCCGCTTCGATGTCATGGTCCGGCAGCTGCAACGCGACATGCTGATCCTCCTCGGCCTGCTGCGCCTGGGCGGCGACGACGCGCCCCGCGACTACGCCCCCGTCGTCGCGGGGCTGGTCCTCTTCTACGGCGCCCACCTCGCCTGCCAGGTCACCGCGATCCTCGTCCGCCGCCACCGCACCCTGCCCTTCCTCACCCGGAACATCGACACCACCGGGCTGCGGCTGACCTCCGCGCCGCCGCGGCTGCTGGCCCGTCAGCACGGCCGCCGGCTGCTGCGCTTCGCCGTCCCCGCCACGGCCGGGATGCTGACGGCCGCCGCCACCGGGGAGGAGTTCTGGGCCGCCGCCGGCGTCAGCGCCTCGCTCGCCTGCGCGCTCGGCGGCACGGCGTACCTGGCGGGCTGGCTGCGCCCGGGGAACCGGCCGGTCGACGAGGCACGGGCGCTGGAGTGGCTGGACCGGTGGCTGGCCGACTACCGCCCCACCGTCGGGATGTACTTCTCCGGCGGGACGACCTCGGCGTACCAGGCGAACATGTGGCTCTCCACGCTGGGCGCGCTGGACGGCAATCCGCTGATCGTGCTGCGCGAGCGGTTCATGATGCAGAAGATCGAGGCCACCGACGTGCCCGTGCTCTGCATCCCCAAGGTCGTCCATCTGATGGCCCTGGAGAAGTCCTCGCTGAAGATGATGTTCCACCCGGCCAACTCCGGTAAGACCTCACAGGTCCTGCGCATGCCGTCCATCAAGCACGCCTTCGTCAACCACGGCGAGAGCGACAAGCTCTCCAGCTGCAACCCCTACGCGAAGGCCTACGACGAGGTCTGGGTCGCGGGCCCCGCCGCCCGGGAGCGCTACCAGCTCGCCGACATCGGCGTGGAGGACAAGGACGTCGTCGAGGTGGGCCGCCCGCAGCTGGCGCCGATCGCGCCGGCCGCCGGCCGCGCGCCCGCCGGGCCGTACCTGACCGTGCTCTACGCCCCCACGTGGGAGGGCTGGGACGGCAACCCCGGCAATACGTCGGTCGTGCTCGCCGGGGAGGACATCGTGCGCGCCCTGCTCGCCGACCCCGGTGTGCGCCTGCTGTACAAACCGCACCCCATGACCGGCTCCGTCGACCCGCGCGCGGGCCGCGCCGACCAGCGGATCCAGGCGCTGATCCACCGGGCCGCCGCCGAACGGTCCGGCGCCCGCCCGGGCCCGGAGGCGGCCGCCCGGCTCGCCCGCCGCACGGCCGAGCTGGACCGGCTCACCACCTGCGACTTCCACGACAGCGCGGACGAGGTCGAGCGGATGCTGCTCCAGGCCACGCCGGAGAAGGGCCGCGCCGAGGCCGTCGAGGCCGCCACGGCCGCCTGGGAGGCGGCGTACTGGGCGTCGCTGCCGGAGTGGGAGCACCAGGTCGTCACCGACACCCGTCCCTCGCTCTTCAGCTGCTTCAACCGCTCCGATCTGCTGATCAGCGATGTCTCCAGCGTCGTGTCCGACTATCTGATCAGCGAGAAGCCCTATGCGGTCGCGAATACGAGCGGGCTGACGGAGGAGGAGTTCCGGACGGTCTTCCCCACCGTCGGGGCGGCCACGATCCTCACCCCCGGCGCCGAGGGCGTCCCCGCGCTCCTCGCGGCCGTCCGCGACCCCGCCCTCGACCGGCTGACGGCGGCACGCGCGGAGCTGAAGGTCCGGCTGCTCGGCCCGGCCGACCCGCCCTCGCTCGTCCGCTTCAACGAGGCGGCGCTGGCGCTGGCCACGAAGTCGGACGAGCGCCGGGCCCGGATGGAGGCCCGCGCCTCGGAGATCCCGGCCCCGCGCATCGCCGCCGCGGAGGAGGCGGACGCCCGCCGGGGCGGCTGAGGTTCCTTCCCGGGGCTCCGCCCCGGACCCCGCTCCTCAAACGCCGGAGGGGCTGGATAGATCCAGCCCCCTGGGGGCACCTCCCAGCGGTAGCTGGGGGAGTTTGAAAGCAAGGTTTAAGCAAACGGGTCGAAGCCCTCGTACTCCTGGTCCGACTCGTCGCGCTCCGCCTGCTTGTCGCGGCGGCGCTGCGCGGCCGGGCGCGGGGCCTCGAAGCGGTGGTCCTCACCGCGGCGGCCCAGCATCTCGGCGCCGGCGGCCATCGTCGGCTCCCAGTCGAAGACGACCGCGTTCTCCTCGGGGCCGATGGCCACGCCGTCGCCCGCCCGGGCACCGGCCTTCATCAGCTCCTCCTCGACACCGAGGCGGTTGAGGCGGTCGGCCAGGTAGCCCACGGCCTCGTCGTTGTTGAAGTCGGTCTGGCGCACCCAGCGCTCCGGCTTCTCGCCGCGCACCCGGTACAGACCGTCCTCCTCCAGGACGACCGTGAAGCCCGCGTCGTCGACGGCCTTCGGGCGGATGACGACGCGGGTCGCCTCCTCCTTCGGCTTCGCCGCGCGCGCCTGCCCGACGATGTCGGCCAGCGCGTAGGAGAGCTCCTTCAGGCCCAGGCGGGAGACGGCCGAGACCTCGAAGACGCGGTAGCCGCGGGCCTCCAGGTCGGGGCGGACCATCTCGGCCAGGTCCAGGCCGTCGGGGATGTCGACCTTGTTGAGGACGACGAGACGCGGCCGGTTCTCGAGACCGCCGTACTCCTTGAGCTCGGCCTCGATGACGTCGAGGTCGCTCAGCGGGTCGCGCTCGGACTCCAGCGTCGCGGTGTCGAGGACGTGCACCAGCACCGAGCAGCGCTCGACGTGGCGCAGGAACTCCAGGCCCAGGCCCTTGCCCTGGCTGGCGCCGGGGATCAGGCCGGGGACGTCGGCGATGGTGTAGACCGTCGCGCCGGCGGTGACCACGCCCAGGTTGGGCACGAGGGTGGTGAAGGGGTAGTCCGCGATCTTCGGCTTGGCCGCGGAGAGCACCGAGATCAGCGAGGACTTGCCCGCGCTCGGGTAGCCCACCAGGGCGACGTCGGCGACGGTCTTGAGCTCCAGGACGATGTCCTGGTCGTCGCCCGGCTCGCCCAGCAGCGCGAAGCCCGGGGCCTTGCGGCGGGCCGAGGCCAGCGCGGCGTTGCCGAGGCCGCCGCGGCCGCCCTGGGCGGCGATGTAGGTGGTGCCCTGGCCGACGAGGTCCGCGAGGACGTTGCCGCGCTTGTCGAGGACGACCGTGCCGTCCGGCACCGGCAGGACCAGGTCCGTGCCGTCCTTGCCGGAGCGGTTGCCGCCCTCGCCGGGCTTGCCGTTGGTGGCCTTGCGGTGCGGGCTGTGGTGGTAGTCCAGAAGCGTCGTGACGGACTGGTCGACGACCAGCGTCACATCACCGCCACGGCCGCCGTTGCCGCCGTCGGGGCCACCGAGGGGCTTGAACTTCTCGCGATGCACGGAGGCGCAGCCGTGGCCTCCGTTACCCGCGGCGACGTGCAGCTCGACGCGGTCCACGAAGGTGGTCATAGCGGGGTGCCTCCAGATACGCAGATAAGTGCGGGAATGTCTCTGTTGTAACGCGACAAGGGCGGACCCGCTTCCCCGCAGGGAAGCGAGGTCCGCCCTCGCTCATCGCTCTACGGCGTACTGATCAGATGATCAGGCGACCGGGACGATGTTGACGACCTTGCGGCCGCGGTGGGTGCCGAACTGCACCGCACCGGCGTTCAGCGCGAACAGGGTGTCGTCGCCACCGCGACCGACACCGGCGCCCGGGTGGAAGTGGGTGCCACGCTGGCGGACCAGGATCTCACCGGCGCTCACGACCTGACCGCCGAAGCGCTTCACGCCGAGCCGCTGAGCGTTGGAGTCGCGACCGTTCCGGGTGGACGATGCGCCCTTCTTGTGTGCCATGTGTTCTCAGTCCCTTACTTCGCCGGGGCGTCGATGCCGGTGATCTTCAGCGCGGTGTGCAGCTGGCGGTGACCAATGCGCTTCTTGTAACCGGTCTTGTTCTTGTACTTCTGGATCCGGATCTTGTCGCCCTTGTGGTGGTCGACGACCTCGGCCTGGACCTTCACGCCGGCCAGGACCCACGGGTCGCTGGTGACAGCGTCACCGTCGACGACCAGCAGCGTGGAGAGCTCGACGGTGTCGCCGACCTTGCTGGTGGAAATACGGTCAACCTCGATGACGTCGCCAACAGCAACCTTCTGCTGACGACCGCCGGTGCGCACGATCGCGTACACGCGGAACTCTCTCTCGCTAGGAACGGACCTCTGATGCCAGCCGCTCGCACGGGCGGGGCCCATGACGGTCCTGAAAGGACGAGCGGCCTCCCCCGGCGTGGCCAGGGGGTGTTTGCTCAGGGGTTTCGGCATCGCACAGGTTTGCACAGACACCGACGGTCAAGGTTACGGGGCCTTGACCAGGGGGTCAAACCGACCCCCTCGCCGGGGCGGGCCGTCAAGGGCCCGCCCCGGCGGGGGTGACTCAGTCCTCCGCGGCGGGCTCGGCCGCCACGGCCTTCTTCGTCGTCCGCTTGGCGGGCGCCTTCTTGGCGGCCGTCTTGGTGGCCGTCTTCTTCGCCGTCGCCTTCTTGGCGGTGGTGGTCTTCTTCGCCGCCGCCTTCTTGGCCGTGGCCGCCTTCTTCGCCGGCGCCTTCTTGGCGGCCGTCTTACGGGCCGTCTTCTTGGCGGGGGCGGCCTCGGGCTCCGCGTCGGCCATGACCTCGACGTCGGCCTCGGCCATCACCACGGGCTCCTCGGCGGGCAGCGCCTCGGGCTCCGGTGCGACGGGCTCGGCGGGCGCGACGACGACCACCGCGGTGTCCTCGGCCCCGGCGGGCGAACCCGCCGGAGCGGACGCCTTACGGGTGGCACGGCGGCGCGGACGGGCCGGGGCGGCCTCCTCGGCCACCGGCGCGGCGGCCTCGGGCACGACGACGGCCTCGGGCTCGGGCTCGACGACCGGCGCGGGCGCCGCCTCGGGCTCCGGGGCGGGCTCGGCCGGGGCGGCCTTCACCACCACGACCTCCGCCTCGGCCGGGGCCTCCGGCTTCGGCGCGGACGCCTTGCGGGTCGCCCGGCGGCGCGTACGGCCACCGCGGCGGGCGGCCGCCTCGGCCTCGGCCGGGCTGCCGAACCACTCCTCGTCACCGCCGACCGAGGGCACCAGCTCCGCCTCGGCCACCGGCACCGGCTCCAGCTCGGGCGCCTCGGCGGCGGCCGGGGCGGCCTCCACCGGAGCGGCCTCGACGACCGGCTCGGCCGCGGCCTTGCCCTTCTTCTTGCCGCGCTTGCCGCCGACGGCACCGCCGCCACCGCCCACGGAGGTGGGCTGCTCCATGTGGACGATCACACCGCGACCGTTGCAGTGGACGCAGGACTCGGAGAAGGACTCCAGCAGGCCCTGGCCCACCCGCTTGCGGGTCATCTGGACCAGGCCCAGCGACGTCACCTCGGCGACCTGGTGCTTCGTACGGTCCCGGCCCAGGCACTCCAGCAGGCGCCGCAGCACCAGGTCCCGGTTGGACTCCAGCACCATGTCGATGAAGTCGATCACGATGATGCCGCCGAGGTCGCGCAGCCGCAGCTGGCGCACGATCTCCTCGGCCGCCTCCAGGTTGTTCCTGGTGACCGTCTCCTCGAGGTTGCCGCCCTGACCGGTGAACTTGCCGGTGTTGACGTCGATGACGACCATCGCCTCGGTCCGGTCGATCACCAGCGAGCCACCGCTGGGCAGCCAGACCTTGCGGTCCAGCGCCTTCGCGAGCTGCTCGTCGATCCGGTACGTGGCGAAGACGTCGACGTCGGACGTCCACTTCTGGAGCCGGTCCGCGAGGTCGGGGGCGACGTGCGAGACATAGCCGTGGATGGTCCCCCACGCCTCGTCACCGCTCACGATGACCTTGGAGAAGTCCTCGTTGAAGATGTCGCGGACGACACGGACGGTCATGTCCGGCTCGCCGTACAGCAGGCTCGGCGCGCTCGTCGAGATCTGCTTGGACTTCTTCTTGATGTCCTCCCACTGCGCCTGGAGACGCTCCACGTCACGGCGCAGCTCGTCCTCGCTCGCGCCCTCGGCGGCGGTGCGCACGATGACGCCCGCGTCCTCGGGGACGATCTTCTTGAGGATCTGCTTCAGACGCGCGCGCTCGGTGTCGGGCAGCTTGCGGCTGATGCCGGTCATCGAGCCCTCGGGCACATAGACCAGGTAGCGGCCGGGCAGGGAGACCTGGCTGGTCAGCCGGGCGCCCTTGTGGCCGATCGGGTCCTTGGTGACCTGGACGAGCACGGACTGGCCGGACTTCAGCGCGGTCTCGATGCGGCGCGGGCCGTTGCCCATGCCGAGCGCCTCGAAGTTGACCTCGCCCGCGTACAGGACGGCGTTGCGGCCCTTGCCGATGTCGACGAAGGCGGCCTCCATCGACGGCAGCACGTTCTGGACCTTGCCCAGGTAGACGTTGCCGACGTAGCTGGTGGCCTGCTCCTTGTTGACGAAGTGCTCGACGAGGATGTTGTCCTCGAGCACACCGATCTGCGTGCGGTCGCCGTGCTGACGCACGACCATCACCCGCTCGACGGCCTCGCGGCGGGCCAGGAACTCGGCCTCGGTGATGATCGGCACCCGGCGGCGGCCCTGCTCGCGGCCCTCGCGGCGGCGCTGCTTCTTCGCCTCCATACGGGTCGAGCCCTTGATGGACTGGACCTCGTCGAAGCCCGTGCCGCCCTCGGTACGGGAGGCGCGCTCGCGCGGCTCGCGGACCTTGACGACCGTGCGCTCCGGCTCGTCGGCGCCCGGCTCGGCCTCCAGGGTCTCACCGCTGCGACGACGGCGACGGCGGCGGCGACGGCTGCCGGCGGACGAGAACGCCTCCTCGGCCTCCTCCTCGTCCTCGGGCTCCTCCTCGACGGGCTCGGCGGCCTCCTCGGCCGGAGCCTCCTCCAGGGCGCCCTCGGCCTCGGCGGCCTCGCCACGGCGGCGACGGCGGCCACCGCGACGACGGCGGCGCGACGGGCGCTCGCCCTGCTCCTCGTCCTCGGCGACGGCCTCCTCGGCCTCCTCCTCCAGGGCCTCGGGCTCCTCCTCGACCGCCGGGGCGACCGGGGCGACGGCCTCGGCGGGCTCGCCACGACGGCGACGGCGACGACGGCCGCGCTCCTCGGCGGGGGCCTCCTCGACGACCTCCTCCGTGCGCTCGACGGCGGCCTCGGCCGCAGCGGCGGCGGCAGCGGTCTCCGGCGTCTGGAACATCGGCTCGGCGAAGACCGGCGCTTGGAAGACGGCCGTCGGCGGACGGACGGCACGGCGGCGACGGCCGCGCTCCTCGACCGGGGCCTCCTCGGCGGGGGCGACACGACGGCGCGGACGGCCGCCCTCGGCGGGGGCCTGCTCGGCGGCGGGGGCCTCCTCGGCGGCCCGCTCCGCGGCACCGGCGCTGCCGGCCGCGCGCACGGCGCGGCGACGCGTACGGGCGGGACGGGCCGGGGCCTCCTCGACGACGGGCTCGGCGGCGGCCTCCAGGGCCTCCTCCGGCTCCTCCTCGGCCGGGGCGGCGACCTCGGCGGCCTGCGGCGCACCCGCCGGGGCGGACACCTTACGGGTGGCACGACGACGCGTACGGGCCGGACGCGCCTCGGCGGCGGCCTCGGGCTCCTCGGCCTCGGTCACGGCCTCGACGGCGGGCACGACGGTCTCGGCCTCGACGACCTCGGCGACCTGCGGCGCACCGGCCGGGGCGGACGCGCGGCGCGTGGCGCGACGACGGGTACGGGCGGGGGCGGCGGCCGGGGCCTCCTCGACCTCGACCTCGGTCACGGCCTCGACGGCGGGCACGACGGTCTCGGCCTCGACGACCTCGGCAGCCTTCGGCGCACCGGCCGGGGCGGACGCGCGGCGCGTGGCACGACGACGCGTACGGGCGGGAGCGGCGGCCGGAGCCTCCTCGACCTCAGCCTCGACCTCGGCCTCGGCGGCGGGCACGACGGCCTCGGCCTCGACCTCGGCGGCCTGCGGGGCACCCGCCGGGGCGGACACCTTACGGGTGGCACGACGACGCGTACGGGCCGGACGCGCCTCGGCGGCGGCCTCGGCGGCGGGCGCCTCCTCGGCGACCGGCTCGGCGGCAGCGGCCTCGGCGGCCTGCGGCGCGCCGGCCGGAGCCGTCGCCTTGCGCGTGGCGCGGCGGCGGGTGGGTGCCTCCTCGGCCGGGACGGCCTCGGCCGTCGTGGGCTCGGTGGCGGCCGACGCGGCGGTCTTGCGGGTGACGCGGCGGCGCGGGCGCGCCGGCGTCTCCGGGGCGGCGGCCTCGGCGGCCGGGGCGGCGGTCCCGTCCGTGGCCCCGGACGCGCCGGAGGCCACGGGCGAACCCGCGGGGCGGGACGCCACTCGGCGACGGCGGCGCGGCGGCAGCGTGTCGCTGGGCGAATTGTCAGTGTTGTTGCCGGGAACGCTCTGCGCGGCCCCCGGCTCCGTGGGCTCAATGGATTCGAGCATGCGGGCGGTTCTCCCGTCACGCTCCCGGGCGTCGCGCCGGTTTCCGGCCACGGCACCGCGTGATGAGCGCGGTACCGCGGCCCGGGGCGCGATCGCCGCACGGGAGCTGTCGTCTCGCTCGCCGGTTCCGAGTGTCACGGCCCCGGCGAAAGTCTCCTGGTCAGTGCACCTGCCGGACCGGGTGGCTCCCTGGTGGCGCGGCGGCGCGGCGACGGCCGTCCCTAACGGGGACCTTCCGGCACCTGCTGCGCGGCGCTGGGCCCGGCGGCCGTTGGTGGGGCGGCCGGGGCGGCGTCGCGGTCGGGCGCGAGCGGGTCGGTCACCCTGCCGGACTCCTCATCGAGCAGCCCCTGCGCCAGCCTGGTCACCGCTACGGGGACCGGCGGCGCCAGGTCGGCCACAGCGCGGAGACCGGACAGGACGTCGTCGGGTCGTACGGCAGGTGTCACGTGCCGAACAACCAGCCGCAGTATCGCACAGGCACCGTCGCCCGGCCTATCGGCCGGGGCGTCGAGGGCCTCGAGTCGGGACACCGCGCCACGTGCGTCGAAGGTGCGCAACCCGTTTTTGGTGAGGCGCTGGACCTCGACGGTCTCCGCGGCCAGGAACGCCTCCACCGCGCGCCGGGCGTCCGCGGCCTCGACGCCGTCGAGCCTCAGCTCCCACACGGAAGCCTGAAGGCGGTCGGCGAACGAGGACGTGTGGGCCTCCACCGCGTCGACGATGTCGAGCCCGGCCGGCAGCGACTCGTCGAGGAGCGCCCGCAGGTGCGCGGGCTCGCGGACCTCGGCGAGCTGGATCTCCAGGTACTCGGCCTCGCTGCCCGTGCCGGTGGGGGCGGCGTTGGCGTAGGAGACCTTGGGGTGCGGGGTGAAGCCCGCCGAGTACGCCATGGGCACCTCGGCGCGCCGCAGCGCCCGCTCGAAGGCGCGCTGGAAATCGCGGTGGCTGGTGAACCGAAGGCGGCCGCGCTTGGTGTAGCGCAGTCGGATGCGCTGCACTGCGGGTGCGGGCGGCGGTCCTTCGGGCTGTCGCTTGCCCAGTGTTCTTCAGTCCTTCATTGAGTGCGGTCGTGCTGCTGCCCAGCGTACGCGCGCCGGCCCGGCCGTAAGGGGGCGTGCGGGGCCCTCGCCCCGCGCCCCCTCACCGGGTGGGGCTCACTTGACCACGGACAGCGGCAGCAGCTTCTTGCCCGTCGGGCCGATCTGGATGTGGGTGTCCATCTGCGGGCAGACGCCGCAGTCGAAGCACGGGGTCCAGCGGCAGTCCTCGACCTCGGTCTCGTCGAGCGCGTCCTGCCAGTCCTCCCAGAGCCAGTCCTTGTCGAGACCGGAGTCCAGGTGGTCCCAGGGCAGGACCTCCTCGTAGGTGCGCTCGCGCGTGGTGTACCAGTCGACGTCGACGCCGCGCTCCGGCAGCGTCGCCTCGGCGCACTTCATCCAGCGGTCGTAGCTGAAGTGCTCGCGCCAGCCGTCGAAGCGGCCGCCGTCCTCGTAGACGGCGCGGATGACGGCGCCGAGACGGCGGTCACCGCGGGAGAGCAGGCCCTCGACGATGCCGGGCTTGCCGTCGTGGTAGCGGAAGCCGATGGAACGGCCGTACTTCTTGTCGCCGCGGATCTTGTCGCGCAGCTTCTGCAGGCGGGCGTCGGTCTCCTCGGCGGAGAGCTGCGGCGCCCACTGGAAGGGGGTGTGCGGCTTGGGCACGAAACCGCCGATGGAGACGGTGCAGCGGATGTCGTTGGACTTCGACACCTCGCGGCCCTTGGCGATCACGCTCGTCGCCATGTCGGCGATCTGGAGCACGTCCTCGTCGGTCTCGGTGGGGAGGCCGCACATGAAGTACAGCTTCACCTGGCGCCAGCCGTTGCCGTAGGCGGTGGCGACGGTCCGGATGAGGTCCTCCTCCGAGACCATCTTGTTGATGACCTTGCGCATGCGCTCGGAGCCGCCCTCGGGGGCGAACGTCAGACCGGAACGGCGGCCGTTGCGGGTCAGCTCGTTCGCCAGGTCGACGTTGAACGCGTCGACGCGGGTCGAGGGCAGGGACAGACCGATCTTGTCCTCTTCGTACCGGTCCGCCAGGCCCTTGGCGACCTCACCGATCTCGGTGTGGTCGGCGGAGGACAGCGACAGCAGGCCGACCTCCTCGAAGCCGGTCGCCTTGAGGCCCTTCTCGACCATCTCGCCGATGCCGGTGATGCTGCGCTCGCGCACGGGGCGCGTGATCATGCCGGCCTGGCAGAAGCGGCAGCCGCGGGTGCAGCCGCGGAAGATCTCCACGGACATCCGCTCGTGCACGGTCTCGGCCAGCGGCACCAGCGGCTGCTTGGGGTAGGGCCACTCATCGAGGTCCATGACGGTGTGCTTGGACACCCGCCACGGCACGCCCGACTGGTTGGGCACGACACGGGCGATACGGCCGTCGGGCAGGTACTCGACGTCGTAGAAGCGCGGGACGTACACGCCGCCGGTCTTCGCGAGGCGCAGCAGCACCTCGTCGCGGCCGCCGGGACGGCCCTCGGCCTTCCAGGCGCGGATGATCTCGGTCATCTCCAGCACGGCCTGCTCGCCGTCGCCGATCACGGCGCAGTCGATGAAGTCCGCGATGGGCTCGGGGTTGAAGGCCGCGTGGCCGCCGGCGAGGACGATCGGGTCGTCGATCGTGCGGTCCTTGGACTCCAGCGGGATCCCGGCGAGGTCCAGGGCGGTGAGCATGTTGGTGTAGCCGAGCTCGGTGGAGAAGCTGAGGCCGAGGACGTCGAACGCCTTGACCGGCCGGTGGCTGTCCACGGTGAACTGCGGCACCTTGTGCTCGCGCATCAGGGCCTCGAGGTCCGGCCACACGCTGTAGGTGCGCTCGGCGAGGACGCCCTCACGCTCGTTGAGGACCTCGTAGAGGATCATGACGCCCTGGTTGGGGAGCCCGACCTCGTAGGCGTCCGGGTACATCAGGCACCAGCGGACGTCGCACTCCTCCCACGGCTTGACGGTGGAGTTCAGCTCGCCACCCACGTACTGGATGGGCTTCTGCACATGCGGGAGCAGGGCCTCGAGCTGTGGGAAGACCGATTCGGCAGTCATCTGGGCGAACCTTCGTGAGCGGGCACAGTGCGACTCTCTAGCGTAACGTGCCGCGCGAGGAGCCCCGTCCGCCATGATCTTCGCAGGTCAGCGCGGTGGGAGGGCCGAAACCCGGTCCGTCACCCGCTCCCACAGGCCCGGCAGCTCCCGTTCGTCCTGCTCGGCGCGGCGCTCCTCGCGCCCGTAGAGCACCCCGAAGGTGAAGGTGGGCTCCCCCGCGCCCTCCGCCTCGGCGGCGATCGCGCGCAGGGCGCCCCGGGCCATGACGCTGTCCTGGTGGTCGCCGAGCAGGCTCTGGACGGACTTCATCTGCAGGGCGAAGCGCTTCGCCCCCTTGCCCAGCGCCGGGGTGGCGGCCTCGGCGGCGTAGCGGGCGCGCTTGGCGGCCTTGCGGGCGTCGTGGAGGGCGGTGTCGCGGTCGTGGCCGGGGGCGGTGGCGAGGGCGTGCTCGACACGGCCGGCCAGCCGGCCGTAGTCGCGGAGCATCGCCTTGGCCAGCACCGCTCGCGGTGGCCCGGCGGCGGCGTCGCGCAGGGGCGGGTCGGCGAGGAGGGCGTCGAGGCGGTCGAGGAGGGTCAGATAGCGGGCGCTGTCGAGCACGCCGGACAGCCGTTTCCGGGAGCCCCGGCGGCCGGCGGCGGACCAGCCGCGCAGCCGGGCGCGGACGGGGCCGCGGACGAGGGCGCGCGGGAGCTCGTCGAGGCGTTCGCGCAGCCGTTCGGCGAGGACCTCGCGGTCGCGGTCGACGCCCAGTTCGGCGGCGAGCCACTTCAGCTCCTCGGCGAGGGGGTCGGTCACCCGGCGGTCGAGGACCTTGGCGTGGCTGCGGAAGGAGCCGCGCAGCCGGCGGGTGGCGACTCGCATCTGGTGGACGGCGTCCTCGGTGCCGAGCCGGGCGCCGGGGTCGAGGGCGACGACGGCCTCGACCTGCCCGCGCAGGAAGGCCAGGACGTGGTCGCCCGCGCGGGCCTTGGCGGGCAGGCCGGCGGCGGGGCGGCGCGGGGGCTTGCCCAGGCCGGTCTCGCGCAGCGCCCGGGCCAGCTTGCTGGGCGCCTTCGACGGTCTCAGGCCGGCCGCGCGCAGCAGGGGGTCGAGGGCGTCCAGCAGGGCGGGGTCGGCGCCCTCGGCGAGCTCGATCTCGATCTCGGTCCAGTGGGCGGTGGCCTTCCCGTCCGGCTCGTCGCCCGTGAGGCGGGTGGCGGTGACCGTGTCGGTGCTCGCCTCGGCCAGCGGGGTGCCGTCCGCGGCGAGCAGTTGGCGGACCTCCCGGCGCGAGGCGATCCGCATCAGGGGGACCAGCGGGACGTCCCGGGTCCGGGAGCGGACCAGCGCCATGAGCGAGCGCGGTATCGCGGAGACGGTCAGGGGCGCGCGGATCTCGTCGCGCGCCCCGGGGACGGCCGGTGCGGCGACCGGGAGTTTGAGGTGCCAGCCCTCGTCCGGGCCGCCCGTGCGCCGGCGCAGGGTGATGCCGGCCGCGGCGAGGCGCAGATCGGCGGTGTCGTAGTAGACGGCGTCGAGCTCGCGCACGCCCTCGTCGGTGACGGTCGCGACGGCCGCGGCCCCGCTCAGGTCGGGGAGGCGGGCCGCGCCCGTATCCTTCCCGGCTTCGTACTTCCGCTCGATCTCTCTCACGGTGTCCGCCATGACGCCGAATCTAGTGCGCGAACGGCGCGGGCGGCAGTCCCCCGCCGCCCGGCCGTCCGGAAACCGGCCCGCTTGCGCGGAAACCGCTTGTGCGAAAACCGTTTATGCGGAAACCGGCCGCTGCGCCCTGATCGACTGGAGGAGTCCCACCGCTATCCAGGCGGCGAACATCGACGACCCCCCGTAGGAGACGAACGGCAGCGGCAGTCCGGTGACGGGCATGATCCCCAGGGTCATGCCGATGTTCTCGAAGCTCTGGAACGCGAACCAGGCGATGATCCCGGCGGCCACGATGGTGCCGTAGAGCTCGGTGGACTCGCGGGCGATCCGGCAGGCCCGCCAGAGCACCACACCGAGCAGGAAGATGATCGTCCCGGCGCCCATGAAGCCGAGCTCCTCGCCGGCCACGGTGAAGATGAAGTCGGTCTGCTGTTCGGGGACGAACTGGCCGGTGGTCTGCGAGCCGTGGAAGAGGCCGGAACCGGACAGCCCGCCCGAGCCGATGGCGATCCGGGCCTGGTTGGTGTTGTAGCCGACGCCGGAGGGGTCGAGGGCGGGGTTGGCGAAGGCCGCGAAGCGGTTGATCTGGTACTCGTCGAGGACCCCGAGCTGCCAGATGAGGACGCAGCCGAGGACGCCGGTGCCCACCAGCCCCGCGATCCAGCGGTTGGACGCCCCGGAGGAGAGGAGCACCGCGAGCACGATCACCACGAGCACCATGACCGAGCCGAGGTCGGGCATCAGCAGGATGATCACGATCGGCAGCGCGGCCAGGCCCAGGGCCTGCATCACGGTGCGGTGGTCGGGATGGCGGCGGTCGCCCGCGTCGACCTTGCCGGCCAGCAGCATCGCCATCCCCAGCGTGATGGTGATCTTCGTGAACTCGGAGGGCTGGATGGAGAAGCCGCCGCCGAGCTGGATCCAGGAGCGCGCGCCGTTGATGGTCGCGCCCAGCGGGGTGAGCACGGCCAGGGTGAAGAGGCAGGAGATGCCGTAGAGGATCGGGACGGCGCCGCGCAGCGCCCGGCTGCCGACCCAGACCGCGCCGATGGCGAAGGCGAGGCCGATGCCGGTGTTGAGCAGGTTGCGCAGCAGGAAGTAGTACGGGTCGCCCTGGTTGAGCTCGGTGCGGTTGCGGGTCGCCGAGTAGACGAGCAGCGTGCCGATGCCGGACAGCGCGAGGGCCGCGAGCAGCATCACCCAGTCGAGGCGGCGCAGCACGGAGTCACGGGCGGTGAGGCGGGACCAGGCGCCGCGTTCGGGGGTGAAGCGGCGGACCCGGTAGCCCTGGGCGGTGCTCATCGGTTCTGCTCCTCCCGCCGGGTCGCGGGCTCGGTCGGGGTCTCCGGCGGAGGGGACGGGAGCCCGGTGTCCGCGGGGGACGCCGAGGGCAGGGGCGAGGCGCCGTCGGAGCTGGACGACGAGGGCGACGGCGGGGCCGTGGGGATGGGCTGCGCCTCGATGGTGCCGTCCTTCTCGATCCTGGGAAGTCCGCTCTCCGGGTGCGGTAGCAGCGCCTTCGAGTCGTCGACCTTGCCCTTCTCGTCGACGCCGTAGAGCGCGTTGTAGATGTTGCGCACGGCCGGGCCGGAGGCGCCGGAGCCGGTGCCGCCCTGGGCGATCGTCATGACGACCGTGTAGTCGGAGGTGTAAGTGGCGAACCAGGATGTGGTCTGCTTGCCGTAGACCTCGGCGGTGCCGGTCTTGGCGTGCATGGGGATCTGGTTCTGCGGCCAGCCCTGGAAGCGCCAGGCGGCGGTGCCCTTGGTGGCGACGCCGGCGAGGGCGCCGTCGATCTGGTCGCGCAGGGTGCGGTCGACGGGCAGCCGGCCGTGGGAGCTCGGCTTGATCTCCTGGACGCGCTTGCCGTCGGGGCTGATGACCGCCTTGCCGACGGTGGGGTTCCAGAGGGTGCCGCCATTGCTTATGGCCGCGTAGATGGTGGCCATCTGGATGGGGGTGACGAGGGTGTCGCCCTGGCCGATGGAGTAGTTGACGGAGTCACCGGCGCGCATCCGCATGCCGGACTCGCAGTTCTCCTTGGCGATCTTCCCGGCGTAGCTGTCGTCCTTGTCGCCCTGCTTGCACCAGACGTCCTTGTTGGCGTCCCAGTAGCGCTTCTTCCACTCCCGGTCGGGGACCCGGCCGCGGACCTCGTTGGGCAGGTCGATGCCGGTCTCCTTGCCGAGCCCGAACTGGTGGGCGGTCTTGTAGAACCAGTCCGCCGGGTGCTGGGGCTTGTTGCCGCCGTCCTTCTGCCACTGCCGGTAGGACAGGTCGTAGAAGACGGTGTCGCAGGAGACCTCCAGCGCCTGGCCGAGGTCGATGGCGCCGTAGCCCTTGGACTCGTAGTTCTTGAAGACCTGGTTGCCGATGCTGTAGGCGCTGGAGCAGTTGTAGTGGTCGGTGAAGCCGTAGCCGGCCTTGACGGCGGCGGTGGTGCTGATGACCTTGAAGATGGAGCCGGGTGCCGCCTGGCCCTGGATGGCCCGGTTGAGCAGCGGGTAGTTGGAGTCCTCGCCGGTGAGGGCCTTGTAGTCCTTGCCGGAGATGCCGCCGACCCAGGCGTTGGGGTCGTAGGTGGGGTTGGAGGCCATGGCCACCACCCGGCCGGTCCTCGACTCCAGTACGACGACGGCGCCCGCGTCGGCCTTGTAGTTGACGCCGGTGTTGCGGTCGAGCTCCTTGCGGGCGTCCTTCATCGCCTGGTCCAGCTCCCGTTCCGCTATGGCCTGCACACGGGCGTCGATGCTGGTGACGATGTTGGCGCCGGGGACGGCCTTGTCGCTCTTGGCCTTGCCGATGACGCGGCCGAGGTTGTCGACCTCGTAACGGGTGACGCCCGCCCTGCCGCGCAGCTCGGAGTCGTACTGCCGCTCCAGCCCGGAGCGGCCGACCTGGTCGGAGCGGAGCAGCGGGGTGCGGGAGTCCTTGGCCTTGGTGATCTCGGCGTCGGTGACGGGCGAGAGATAGCCGAGGACCTGGGCGGTGTTGGAGCCGCCGGGGCCCGCGTAGCGGCGCACGGCCGTGGGCTCGGCGGTGATGCCGGGGAAGTCCTCCTGGCGCTCGCGGATCTGGAGCGCCTGCTGGGTGGTGGCCTCGTCGGTGATGGGGATGGGCTGGTAGGGCGAGCCGGCCCAGCAGGGCTTGGGGGTCTTGGCGTCGCACAGCCGGACCTTGGCGGAGACTTCCTCGGGCTTGAGGTTGAGGACGCCCGCGAGGCGGGTGAGGACGGTCTTCCCCTTGTCCTTCATCTTCATCAGGTCGGTGCGGTTCGCGGAGACGACGAGCCGGGTCTCGTTGTCGGCGAGCGGCACGCCCCGGGCGTCGAGGATCGAGCCCCGGGTGGCGGGGGCGACGACCTGCTGGATGTGGTTGCTGGCGGCCTCGGCGGTGTACTGGTCGCCGTTGCGGATCTGGAGGTACCACAGGCGGCCGGCGAGGGTGAGCAGCAGCGAGAAGACCAGGATCTGAATGACGATCAGCCGGATCGTCACCCGGGAGGTCCGTCCCCCTTCGGGAAGAGTGGTCACAGGCGCTTCACTCCCTTGAGCTTCGGCTGCCGGCGCCCGGCCCTCGGCAGCAGGCCGCCGTGCTGGACCCCCAGGCGGCCGCCCCGGCCCCGGCCGCCCAGCCGGTTCCTGCGGCTCATCCGGCCGATGCGGAAGCTGCCCTTGGTCGTCCGCCCGTACGCCCCGTCGCCGCCGCCCGTGACGGCCGTGCCGTCGCCGGCGAGCGGGTCGGAGACGGTGCGGCGGGCCATGGCCATGACGAGCGGGACGACGAAGGGCGCCAGCAGCAGGTCGTAGCAGGCGGCGGTGGCCACCAGGCCGCTCAGGCCCACGTGGCGGGCGGCGGTGTCACCGACGAGGGAGCCCACGCCCGCGTAGAGCAGCGTGGAGAGGACGGCCGCGCCGACGACGGCGACCATGGGGACGGTGGCCGAGCGGACCCGGCCGCTCTCCGGCCGGGCGAGGCCGACCAGATAGCCGATGAGACAGAGGACGAGGGCGTAGCGCCCGGTGGCGTGGTCGGCGGGGGGCGCGAGGTCCGCGAGGAGGCCCGCGCCGAAGCCGACGAGGCAGCCGGTGGTGTGGCCGTAGACCAGGGCGAGGCCGACGACGACGAGGAGCATCAGGTCGGGCACGGCACCGGGGAGGTGGAGCCGGGCCAGGACGCTCACCTGGACGACGAGGGCCACCACCACGAGCGCGGTCGAGAGCAGGATCCGGTTCAGGCGCATCGGTCTCAGTCCTGGGGCTTGGCACTCGGGCTGGGGGTGACGGTGACGGTCACGGTGGGGGCGGGCTTGGGGGCCTCGGGCTTGGGCGGCAGCACGGTGTCGCGCGGGTCCTCGTGGGGCGCCTGGACGACGACGCCGACCAGGTCGAGCTTGCTGAAGCCGACGAAGGGGCGGACCAGGAGGGTGCGGGTGAGGCCGCCGCCCGCCGGCTCGACATGGGTGACCTCGCCGACGGGGACGCCGGCCACGAAGGGCTTGTCCCGGCTGGAGCCGAAGGTGACCAGCCGGTCGCCCTTGCGGACGGTGGCCTTGCCGTTGAGGAGTTCGACGCGCAGGGAGCTGTCGCCCTGGCCGTTGGCGAAGCCGATCTCGCCGGTCTTCTCCATGCGGGTACCGACGGTGAACTTGGGGTCGCTGGCGAGCAGGACGGTGGAGGTGCCGGGGCCGACGGTGGTGACGCGGCCGACGAGCCCGTCGCCGTTGAGCACGGTCATGTCGCGGCGGACGCCGTCGTTGGCGCCGATGTCGATGGTGACCGTCCAGGAGAAGCCCTGCGCGGCTCCTATGGCGATGACCTGCGCGCCCTTGATGCCGTACTGGCCGCGGCCGGCGGTCTTGAGCATGGCGTCCAGCTCGCGGAGCCGGCCGCGGTTGCGGTCGTCGCTGCCCAGGCGCTGCTTGAGGGCGGTGTTCTCGCGCTCCAGCTCGGCGATGCGGCTGCTGCGGTCGCCCGAGTCGCGCACGGCGGCGACGGCCTCGCCGACCGGGTCGACCGCGGCGGCGACGCCCTTCTCCACCGGTCCGAAGGCCGAGGCCGCCGCGTGGCGCACTCCGTCGAGCGGGGACTGCTCACCGCCACGGATGTCGACCGTGATCAGCGCGAAGGCGATCGCGATCAGCAGGACCAGCAGCAGCCGGCTCTCTCGTGTGTCCCTCACGTGCGGCGGCGTGCCCTTCTCGTCGGACCGTCCGGCTGCGGGCCCGGACGGTCATGGCCTGTTCACCGGCGGGGCTGGGCGTCCAGGACCTGCTGGAGCGCCTCGAACTCCTCGACGCACTTGCCGGAGCCCAGGGCCACGGAGTCCAGCGGGTCCTCGGCGATGTGGATGGGCATCCCGGTCTCGCGGCGCAGCCGCTCGTCCAGGCCCCGCAGCAGCGCCCCTCCGCCGGTGAGAACGATGCCGCGGTCCATGACGTCACCCGACAGCTCGGGCGGGCACTTGTCGAGGGTGGTCTTGACGGCGTCGACGATGGAGTTGACGGGCTCCTCGATGGCCTTGCGGACCTCGGCGGCCGAGATGACCACGGTCTTGGGCAGCCCGCTGACCAGGTCGCGGCCGCGGATCTCGGTGTGCTCGTCCTGCTCCAGGTCGTAGGCCGAACCGATGGTGATCTTGATCTGCTCGGCGGTGCGCTCACCGAGGAGGAGGCTGTACTCCTTCTTGATGTGCTGGATGATCGCGTTGTCCAGCTCGTCGCCGGCGACGCGGATGGACTGCGCGGTGACGATGCCGCCCAGCGAGATCACGGCGACCTCGGTGGTGCCGCCGCCGATGTCGACGACCATGTTGCCGGTGGCCTCGTGGACGGGCAGGCCGGAGCCGATGGCGGCGGCCATGGGCTCCTCGATGATGTGCACCTGACGGGCGCCGGCCTGGGTGGAGGCCTCGATGACGGCGCGGCGCTCGACGCCGGTGATTCCGGAGGGCACGCAGACCACGACACGCGGGCGGGCCATCCAGCGGCGCTTGTGGATTTTGAGGATGAAGTAGCGGAGCATCCGCTCCGTGATCTCGAAGTCGGCGATGACGCCGTCCTTGAGAGGACGCACCGCGACGATGTTCCCCGGAGTTCGGCCGATCATCTTCTTGGCTTCGGCGCCGACCGCGAGGATGCCACCGGTGTTGGTATTGATCGCGACGACTGACGGCTCGTTGAGGACGATCCCGCGGCCTCTGACGTACACCAGCGTGTTGGCGGTCCCGAGGTCGACAGCCATGTCACGGCCGATGAACGACATGTTGTTCCCCATGAGGATACGTCTGGCCTTCCCAGTTTGGGCGAATGCTTACTCGAGGTCGGCAGGTGGTGCGCACTGCGGGCGCGGAAGCTTCATCGTAGTCTCGCCCACTCGAACGTGGCGCGAGGGTTCCTCCGCCATTGTCGGCGGAACACGAGCTGGCCCCAGTAATGGTGACGTCGTGTCGGAGTGAGAGGTTCCCCCGATCGGCGCGCATATGCCAAGGGCGGCCGAAGGGATTAATCGACCGCCCTGATCAGAATGCCTGTTCGGCTGATCCGGTTGATCCGGTATCAGGTCCGGTATCAGGCGAGACCGGGAAAGAAAATCTTGATTTCCCGCTCCGCGGACTCCTCCGAGTCCGAGGCATGGATGAGGTTCTCGCGCGTGATGGTGCCGAAGTCACCACGGATGGAGCCGGGAGCGGCCGAGATCGGGTCGGTCGGGCCGGCCAGCGCGCGGACGCCCTCGATGACGCGCTCGCCCTCGACGACCAGCGCCACGACCGGGCCGGAGGACATGAAGCCCATCAGCGGCTCGTAGAAGTCGCGGCCCACGTGCTCGGCGTAGTGCTGCTCCAGGGTGGCGCGCTCCAGGGTGCGCAGCTCCAGCGCGCCGATCGTCCAGCCGGCCTTGCGCTCGATACGGCCGATGATCTCACCGACCAGACCGCGGCGGACCGCGTCGGGCTTGAGGAGGACGAGGGTGCGCTGGCTCATACTGCGGGCTCCTAGCGGGCAGGCGATCGGATGCGTGGGGCGAAGGCTACAGGCCCGCCAGGGCCCGCCGGTACTCGGCCCGGAGGGGCCGCGGGGGCGGGCCCTGGCACGGCCCGGGGCTCAGGCGGCGCCCTCCGCCGCCTCCGCCTCCGCCGTCAGCCGGGCGAAGCGGGCCTTCGCCTCGTCGACCTTGCGGCCGTAGTGGACCGAGGCCCACCACAGACCGGCGAAGACCGCGCCCAGGATGAACATCACCGGGACCACCAGGCCGCTGGCGATCAGGCCCAGCTGGAGCGCCCAGCCCAGCTGGACGCCGCCGGGCCGGGTGAGCATGCCGCACAGCAGCACGCTCAGCACCATGGCGGTGCCGCTGACGGCCCAGATCGTGCCCGTGGACAGGTCGGAGGTCTGCATGGCGACCAGGCCGGCGAAACCGATGACGAAGAACTCGCCGATCAGGGTGCTGGCGCACAGCGTCCGCATGTCAGCGCCTCCCCAGCAGCAGCCGGGCCTCACCCACGGTGATCACCGAACCGGTCACCAGGACACCCGCGCCGGAGTACTCGCCCTCCTCCTCGGCGAGGGTGATCGCGGCCTCCAGGGCGTCGTCCAGGCGCGGCTCGACCTGCACCCGCTCGGCACCGAAGACCTCGACGGCCAGGCCGGCGAGCTCGTCGACGTCCATCGCGCGCGGGGTGGAGTTCCGGGTGACGACGATCTCGGCGAAGATCGGCTCGAAGGCCTCCAGCAGCCCGCGGACGTCCTTGTCGCCACTGGTGCCGACGACACCGATGAGGCGGCTGAAACCGAACGCCTCGGTGATGCCGTCGGCGGTGACACGGGCGCCCGCGGGGTTGTGCGCGGCGTCCAGCACCACCGTGGGGCTGCTGCGCACGACCTCCAGCCGGCCCGGCGAGGTGACCGACGCGAAGGCGCGGCGGACCACGTCGATGTCGAGCGGACGGGCGTGCTGCGAGCCGATCCCGAAGAACGCCTCGACGGCGGCCAGGGCGACGGCGGCGTTGTGCGCCTGGTGGGCGCCGTACAGCGGGAGGAAGACGTCCTCGTACTCGCCGCCCAGGCCGCGCAGGGTCAGCAGCTGGCCGCCGACGGCGACCTCCCGGCCGACCACGCCGAACTCCATGCCCTCGCGGGCGACCGTGGCGTCGACCTCGACGGAGTGCTTGAGCAGCACCTGCGCCGCGTCCACCGGCTGCTGGGCCAGGACGACGGTGGCGCCGGACTTGATGATCCCGGCCTTCTCGGTGGCGATGTCGCCGGGCGTGGAGCCGAGCCGGTCGGTGTGGTCGAGCGCGATCGGGGTGACCACGGCGACGGTGCCGTCGACGACGTTGGTGGCGTCCCAGGTGCCGCCCATGCCGACCTCGACCACGGCCACGTCGACCGGGGCGTCGGCGAAGGCGGCGAAGGCCATGCCCGTGATGACCTCGAAGAAGGACATCCGGTGTTCCTCGCGCTCGTCGACCATCTCGACGTACGGCTTGATGTCCCGGTACGTCTCGATGAAGCGCTCGGCGGCGATGGGGGCGCCGTCCAGGCTGATCCGCTCGGTGACGGACTGGACGTGCGGGCTGGTGTAGCGGCCGGTGCGCAGGTCGAAGGCGGCCAGCAGGGCCTCGATCATGCGGGCGGTGCTGGTCTTGCCGTTGGTGCCGGTGATGTGGATCGCGGGGTAGGCGCGCTGCGGCTGCCCCAGGATGTCCATCAGGGCCTCCACGCGGACCAGCGACGGGTCCAGCTTGGTCTCGCCCCAGCGGCCCGCGAGCTCCGCCTCCACCTCGCGCAGGGCCCGGTCCACCTCCGGGTCCTCGGGGCGCGCGGGCACGTCGTCGCCCTGCGGCGGGCCCGACTGGGTGCGCAGGGTGCGGCTGCCCGCCTCGATCACGGCGAGGTCGGGGTCTCTGTCGGTCTCGGCTTCGACGATCTCCTCGAACTCGTCGGCAGCACCGGATGCACCGGTCTCGCCGGGTTCGAGATCGCCGTTCTCGTCATTCAGGGGGCGCTCGCTCACGCGGCCCAGTCTACGGACCGGGGGCGCGCGAAGGGCCGGGGCGTCGCCACCGGCGCCCGGCCCACGATGGGAGCGGGCGCATCCGCTTTGTCATACGGTTCTTCCTGAAGATCCGTTAAGCGAGGTTATGGAGGTGAGAGCCATGATGTCCTCGGTGGACCGGGACCGCCTCCAGGCCGTCCTGGAGGCCCTGCCGTCCGGCGCGCTCCTCCAGAGCCCGGCCGACGAGGTGCTCGCCGTCAACCGCCGGTTCGTCGCCATGTTCGACCTCGACGGAAAGGCCGATCTCTCCCCCGGCGCCCCCATGCGGCCGGTCGTCCCGCTCGTCCGGGCGTTCTACACCACCGATGTCTCCCTGCCCCACACCCCGGACGAGATCCTGGCCCGCCGCCACGTCCACCGCGTCGCCGAGATCCCGCTGGCCGACGGACGGACCATCCGCCGCCGGATCGAGCCGCTGCGCAGGAACAGCACCTACCTGGGCGCCCTGTGGACGTTCACGGACATCAGCGACGTCAAACGGCGCGAACGCGATCTGAAGCGCGACAACGCCGCGCTGACCGAGCTGGCCCGCCAGCGCAACGCCTTCACCGCCGCCGCCTCCCACGAGCTGCGCACCCCGCTCACCTCCATCAGCAGCTTCGGCGAACTCCTGGCCGACCCCGCCTTCGGCACCCTCACCGACGAGCAGGCCTCGTTCCTCGACGCCATCCGGCGCAACGCCGGACGGATGCAGCGGGTGATCTCCGACCTGCTGCTGACCACCCGGATGCGGGCGGTCGGGCCCGAGCTGGAGTTCGCCCCCGTGGACGTGCCCGACATGCTGGCCGAGGCCCTGCTGGACCACATGGGGGAGCTGGAGGCGGCGGGCGTCTTCGCCGTCCTGGACTGCGAGGGCGGACCCGCCCTGCGCGGCGACCGCCACCGGCTCCGGCACGTGATCGGCAATCTGCTGGAGAACGCCGCGAAGTTCACCCCGGCCGGCGGCCGGGTCGGCATCACGGCCGCGCCCCGGGGCGTCCACTGGGACATCGAGGTCGCCGACACCGGGATCGGCATCCCCGAGAAGTACCGCCACGAGATCTTCACCGGCTTCGTCCGCGCCCCCAACGCCCGCTCCGGCGGCTACCCCGGCACCGGCCTCGGCCTCGCCATCGGCCGCACGGTCGTCGAACGGCACGGCGGCACGATCGCCGTCGGCGGCCGCGAGGGCGAGGGCGCGGTCTTCCGCATCCGGCTGCCGATCGCGGGCCCGCCGCCGGACGCTCCGGACGACGCGGGCGTCATGCCATGACCACCCCCGTCCTGGTCGTCGAGGACGACCCCGACCTCGCCCTCGCCCTGCGCGTCCTGCTCACCCGCAGCGGCTACGAGGTCGTGGCCGCCGACGACGGCAGGGAGGCGCTGCGGCTGCTGTTCGCCGAACGCCCCGCGCTGATGATCCTCGACATCGGCCTGCCCGGCCTCGACGGCTGGGAGGTGCTGGAGCGCACCCGGGACATGAGCGACCTGCCCGTGCTCCTGCTCACCGCGCGGGGCGCCGAGAGCGACCGCGTGCGCGGCCTGCGCGCCGGCGCGGACGACTACCTCCCCAAGCCCTTCGGCAACGAGGAGCTCCTCGCCCGCGTCGAGGCGCTGCTGCGCCGCAGCGCGCCCACCCGCTGGGCCGGCGACTCCTTCGGCGACGACGGGCTGCGCCTGGTGCCCGAGCGCCGCTCGGCGGTGTGGCAGGGCCACGAGACCCGGCTCAGCGACATCGAGTACCGCCTGCTCCAGGTCCTCGTCCGCAACCGGGGCCGGGTGATCACCACCGATCAGCTCCTCGACCGCGTCTGGGACGACCCGGAGGGCACCGGCCGGGAGCGGGTGAAGTTCGCGGTGCTGCGGCTGCGGCGCAAGCTCCGGCAGGCGGCGGGCGACGAGGCGGCGGACCCCCTGGAGGCGGTCCGGGGGCTGGGCTACCGCTACCGGGCGTGAAGGGCCGATTCCAGCCCGCTCCGGGACCAAAGTCCCGAAATCCGTTCGCTACCGTCCCGCAACCAAACCCCATCCAACCCGGCAACCAAGACAACCCACTCTCTGGAACTGTCACCGCCCCCGACAGCCCCAGGAGCCCCGCATGTCCCTGCCGCCCCGCAGCATCGCGATCGTTCTCGGTACGCGCCCCGAGCTGGTCAAGCTCACCGACCTTGTGCGCCTCCTGGGACCTGCCGCTCACCTGGTGCACACCGGTCAGCACTACGACGAGGAGCTGTCCGGCCGCTTCCTGACCGAGCTGGGCCTGCCCGAGCCGACCTTCCTCACCGGTGTCGGCGGGCAGCCGCGCGCCGTGCAGATATCCGCCGCCCTCGCCCAGCTCGACGAGCTGTTCACCGCCGAGCCGCCGCTGGCCGTCGTCGTCCAGGGCGACACCAACGCCGCCCTCGCCGGCGCGCTGGCCGCCAACGCCCGCGACATCCCGCTGCTGCACGTCGAGGCCGGTCTGCGCAGCCACGACCGCAACATGCCCGAGGAGCACAACCGGGTGCTCATCGACAGCATCGCCGACGTGCTCTGCGCCGCCACCGAGGACAACCGCGCCAACCTCCTCGCCGAGGGCGTCGCCGACTCCCGGATCGCCCTCACCGGCAACACCGTCGTCGAGGCCGTCCACAACCAGCTCCCCGGCGCGAACGAGCGCGCGGCGCTGCTGGACCGGCACGGGCTGACCGCCGACGGCTACGTCCTGGCGACCGTCCACCGGCCGGAGAACACCGACTCGGCCGAGGCCCTGCGGGCGATCCTGACCGAGCTGGCCGCCCTCGCGGCCCCCGGCCGCCCGGTCGTCCTGCCGCTCCACCCGCGCACCCGCGCCCGTATCGAGGCCGCCGGCCTGCTGGACCTGCTGGCCCCGCTGACGGTGACGGCACCGCTCGGCTACTCCGAGTTCCTGGCCCTCGCCCGGCACTCCGCCCTGCTGGTCTCGGACTCCGGCGGCATCCAGGAGGAGTGCACGGTCCTCGGCCGCCCGCTGGTCGTCGTCCGCCGCTCCACCGAGCGCCCGGAGGCCATGACGGACTTCGCGGACCTGGTCGAGCCGGGCCGCGCCATCGGCGAGGCGGCGCGCCGCCGCCTCGCGGAGGGCCCGGAGGGCCTCGCCCGCCTGGCCGCCCTGCCGAGCCCGTTCGGGGACGGGCTGGCGTCGGACCGCATCGTGGCACTGCTGGCCGCCGTGGCGGCCCCCGCGGAACTGGCCGCCGCCGCGTAGCGGCACCGCCGCGCGCGACGCACCCCGCACGCGACGCCCCGGCACGCGACGCCCCCGCAGCAAGCCCGCACCCACCCACGCCCGGAGCCGTACCCCCGCATGTTCTCCAGCCCCTTCCTCCTCGCCTTCCCCTTCTTCCTCCTCGTCTGCTTCCTGCTCTACTGGGCCGGCGCCCGCCACGCGTACACCCGGCGCCCCGCCGTCGAGAACGGCAGCCCCGACGCCTTCGACTGGCACTTCTTCGTCCCCTGCCGTGACGAGGAGGCCGTCGTCGGCACCACCGTCGCACGGCTGCGCGCCGACCACCCGGGCGCGCACGTCTGGGTCATCGACGACGACAGCGAGGACCGCACCGGCGCCATCGTCGCCGCCCTCGCCGACGAGGACCGCCGCGTCCACCTCGTCAGCCGGCGACGCCCCAACGCCCGCCAGGGCAAGGGCGCCGCGCTCAACGCCGCGTACGACGAGCTGAACCAGTTCCTGTCCGAGGACGCCGACCGCGAGCGCGTCGTCGTGTGCGTCATCGACGCCGACGGCCAGCTCGACCCGCACGCCCTCGCCCGCGTCAGCGGCCCCCAGGGCTTCGGCGACCCCGAGACCGGCGGCGTCCAGGTCAGCGTCCGGATGCGCAACACCGAGGACCCGCGCCCGCTGCCCGACCGCGGCCGGATCGCCAACGCCTTCGCCCGTCTGCTGGTGCGCATGCAGGACATGGAGTTCTCCGTCTCCAACGCCGGCATGCAGCTGCTGCGCGGCCGCACCGGCTCCGTCGGCCTGGGCGGCAACGGCCAGTTCACCCGCCTCGCCTCCCTGGACCGCATCGCCGCCGCCGAGCGCCGCCCCTGGCAGCGCGGCGCGCTGCTGGAGGACTACGAGCTGGGCCTGCACATGATCCTCAACGGTGACCGGATATCCCACATAGCCGACACCTGGGTCTCCCAGGAGGGCCTCCCCCACGGCCGCCGGTTCCTCACCCAGCGCACCCGCTGGGCCCAGGGCAACCTCCAGTGCGTCCGCTACGCGCCGCGCATCGTCTCCTCCCGCCACTACGGCGGCAAGGGCGTCCTGGAGACGCTCTACACCTTCCTCCAGCCCGTCGCCCACCTGGTCACCCTCGCGCTGTGCGCGGTCATGTTCACCCTGCTGGGCATCACCGCCGCCGAGGACGGCGTGGGCGAGGCGTTCGGCGGCATGCTGGCCCTGTGGCCGCTGGTGATCGCCCTGGCCGTGGTCTCCGTGACCCCGTTCGTCCTGTGGGGCCCGGTCTACCGCCGCGACCGCGCCGCCGACCGCTCGCTGCTGACCACCCTGCTGTGGGGCCTGGCGCTGTGGCTGTACGCCTACCATCTCTTCCCGGCGTCCGCCCGTGGCTTCGTCCGGATGCTGCGCGGCCGCAACGGCTGGGCCAAGACCCGCCGCAACGCGGAGAGCACCACCTCCGGCCCGGTGGCCATCGAGGCCTGAGCCGCCCTCGCGCGACACCACTCCGCGCGAAACCATGAGTTCGGTCACAGAACCGACCGATGAGGCAACCTTCCGCTCCGTTCCGCCATCTGACCGCCGGTGATATTTATGCCCGGAACGGTTCCGGGTGGCGGAACGGAGCGTTGTGCGCACACCACAACTCAGCAACAGAACGCATTTGCTGCTGCTCACGGGGTGGGCAGTGCTCTGGTTCATCGTCGTGGAGCCCAGCGGCGGCTTTTCCTGGCACTATCTGCGCACCGGCGGTGAACTGATCTACGACGGGGGCACGTCCGGCGACGGCGGCCTCAACCTCTACGCGCGCCACCCCGAGCTCCAGATGGGCCCCGTCAGCTTCCTGGTGGCCGGCCTCTTCAACCCCTTCCCGGCCATGGTCGGCCAGGTGCTGGCCGAGGCCCTGATGTCCCTGCTGGGCCTGGTGATCCTGGTCCTGGCGGGCCGCAGCGCCGCCCGGCACCTCCTGGGCACCGGCACCAACCACCAGCGGCTGCGGCAGCGGGTCCTCATCGCGGGCCTGGCCTTCATCCCCATGTGGATCGAGGTCTCGGTCCGTTTCGCGCATCTGGACGACGTCCTCGCGCTCTTCTTCACCGCGCTCGCGGTGTACTACCTGACGCACTGCAACGCGGCCGCGACCGGCATCTGCATGGCCCTGGCCCTGGACTCCAAGCCGACCGCGCTGGCCTTCCTGCCGCTGCTGCTGGCGCTGCCCAAGGAGCGGTGGCTGCGCGCGGGACTGTGGTGCGTGGGTCTGGTGGCCGTCGCCTGGCTGCCGTTCTTCCTCGTCGACCCGCACTCCTTCGCCGCCGCGAAGTTCACCATCCCCAACAGCCCGGCCTCCGCGCTGCGCTGGCTGGGCGGCAACACACCCGAGACCCCGAACTGGGCCCGCCCCGCCCAGGCCGCGCTCGGTCTCGCCCTGGGGGCGATCGCCGTCTGGCGCGGCCGCTGGGCGGCCGTCATCCTGCTGGGCGCCAACGCCCGGATCGTCCTCGACCCCAGCGTCTACACCTACTACACGGCCTCCGTGCTGCTCGGCACCCTGCTGTGGGACGTCTGCGGCCAGCGGCGGCTGGTGCCGTGGTGGAGCTGGATCGCGCTGTTGGTGCTCTACGGCAGCGTGTTCGTGGTGCCCGACGAGTCGGCCAAGGGCCTGATCCGGCTGGGCTTCGTGGTGGTGTCCACGGCGTATGTGCTCCTCGCCCCCGTACGGGACCGGCGGGACCGCAATCAGCACAGACTCCTCGACCGGGTGGAGGAGGAGCCCCTGGAGGGACCGTGGGGGCCCATGTGGGACCCGGGACGGACGAGGCCGTGGGAGGCACGGCCGATCACCGAGCGCTGATCCCGTTCCTTATGGCATACGGCCGCGGCCGGGTCACCCCCACCGGTGTGGGGATGACCCGGCCGCGCTGTTTCAGGCCTCGGGCGTCGGGCGTCAGGCGCCCGGGAGCGACGCGAGCTGAGCGCTGATCCGCTCGATGTCGGCCTCGGCCGTCGCCAGCCGCGTACGGATCTTCTCCACGGCGACCTCGGCGGCCTTGGCCAGGAAGGCCTCGTTGCCCAGCTTGGCCGTGGCCTGCGCCTTCTCCTTCTCGGCCGCGGCCAGCGCCTTGGCCAGGCGCTTGCGCTCGGCCTCGACGTCGATCGTGCCGGACAGGTCGAGGGCGACCGTGGCACCGGCGACCGGGAGGGTCGCGGTGGCGTGGAAGCCGTCCTCGGCGGGCTGGAGGCGCAGCAGCTGACGGATCGCGCCCTCGTGGGCGGCGAGCGTCGTGCCCGACAGGTCGAGCTTCGCCGGGACGCGCTGGCCGGGCTGGAGGCCCTGGTCGGCGCGGAAGCGGCGGACCTCGGTGATCACCTGCTGGAGGTTCTCGATCTCGGCCTCGGCGGCGGCGTCACGGAAGCCCGAGTCCTTCGGCCAGTCGGCGACGACGACCGACTCCTTGCCCGTGAGCGTGGTCCACAGCGTCTCGGTGACGAAGGGCACGACCGGGTGGAGGAGCTTGAGGGTGACGTCCAGGACCTCGCCGAGGACGCGCGCGGAGACCTCGGCCTGCTCGCCGCCCGCCATGAAGGTCGTCTTCGACAGCTCGACGTACCAGTCGAAGACCTCGTCCCACGCGAAGTGGAAGAGGGAGTCGGACAACTTCGCGAACTGGTAGTCGTCGTAGAAGGCGTCGACCTCGGCGACCGTCGCGTTGAGGCGCGACATGATCCAGCGGTCGGTGGCCGACATCTGCTCGACCGGCGGCAGCTCGCCCTCGACCGTCGCGCCGTTCATCATCGCGAAGCGCGTGGCGTTCCAGATCTTGTTGGCGAAGTTGCGCGAGCCCTGGACCCAGTCCTCGCCGATCGGCACGTCGACGCCGGGGTTGGCACCACGCGCGAGCGTGAAGCGGACGGCGTCGGAGCCGTACTTGTCCATCCAGTCCAGCGGGTTGACCGCGTTGCCGAAGGACTTCGACATCTTCTTGCCGAACTGGTCGCGGACCATGCCGTGGAGGGCGATGGTGTGGAACGGCGGGGTGCCGTCCATCGCGTACAGGCCGAACATCATCATCCGGACGACCCAGAAGAAGAGGATGTCGTAGCCGGTGACGAGGACGGAGTTCGGATAGAACTTCTCGACGCTCTCGGTCTTCTCGGGCCAGCCGAGCGTGGAGAACGGCCACAGGCCGGAGGAGAACCAGGTGTCGAGGACGTCGGTCTCCTGGTGCCAGCCCTCGCCGGCGGGCGGCTGCTCGTCCGGGCCGACGCAGACCATCTCGCCGTCCGGGCCGTACCAGACCGGGATGCGGTGGCCCCACCACAGCTGACGCGAGATGCACCAGTCGTGGAGGTTGTCGACCCAGTCGAAGTACCGCTTCTCCATCTCCTGCGGGTGGATCTTGACCTGGCCGTCGCGGACGGCGTCGGCGGCGGCCTTGGCCAGCGGGGCGGTCTTCACCCACCACTGCATGGACTGACGCGGCTCCAGCGTTGTCTTGCAGCGCGAGCAGTGGCCCACGGAGTGGGTGTACGGGCGCTTCTCGGCGACGATCCGGCCCTCGGCGCGCAGGGCGCCGACGATCGCGGAGCGGGCCTCGAAGCGGTCCAGGCCGAGGAAGGGCCCGTGGGCGGTGATCACGCCGTGCTCGTCGAGGACGGTGATCGACGGCAGGTCGTGCCGTCGCCCGATCTCGAAGTCGTTCGGGTCGTGGGCGGGGGTGACCTTGACGGCACCCGTGCCGAACTCGGGGTCGACGTGCTCGTCGGCGACGACCGGGATACGGCGGCCGGTCAGCGGCAGCTCGATCTCGGTGCCGACGAGGTGCTTGTAGCGCTCGTCCTCGGGGTGAACGGCCACGGCGGTGTCGCCGAGCATCGTCTCGGCGCGGGTCGTGGCGACGACGATGGAGGAGTCACCCTCGCCGTAGCGGATGGAGACGAGCTCGCCGTCGTCGTCCTGGTACTCCACCTCAATGTCGGAGATGGCGGTCAGGCAGCGCGGGCACCAGTTGATGATGCGCTCGGCGCGGTAGATCAGCTCGTCGTCGTAGAGCTTCTTGAAGATCGTCTGGACGGCCTTGGACAGGCCTTCGTCCATGGTGAAGCGCTCGCGCGACCACGCCACGCCGTCACCCAGACGACGCATCTGCCCGGAGATCTGGCCGCCGGACTCATCCTTCCACTGCCAGACACGCTCGACGAACGCCTCACGGCCGAGGTCGTGACGGGACTTGCCCTCCTTGGCCAGCTCGCGCTCGACCACGTTCTGCGTGGCGATACCGGCGTGGTCCATGCCGGGCTGCCACAGGACCTCGTAGCCCTGCATGCGCTTGCGGCGGGTGAGGGCGTCGATCAGCGTGTGCTCGAAGGCGTGGCCCAGGTGGAGGGAGCCCGTGACGTTCGGCGGGGGGATGACGATGGTGTACGGCTCTTTGTCGCTCTTGGCGTCGGCCTCGAAGTAGCCCCGCTCTACCCAGCGCTCGTACAGCGGCCCCTCTACCTCGGCCGGCGCGTACTGGGTCGGCAGTTCGGGGTTGCTGTCGTTCGGCCCGCGGTCGGGGCTCTGCTGAGTGTTCTCGGTCACGGACCGAATTCTACGGGGAGGGGCCGACAGCTCACGAACCCGTTTCCGCCCCGCCGCATGGCTCGAATAAGCGATCGACAAAGATGACGTGCACCTGACCCAGGCACGACCAGTACGCGAGAGAGCGACGATGAGCCATCACCAGCCGGGACCGTACGGCCAGCCGCCGCAGCCCAGCCCCTACGGCCAGCCCGGCTACGGCTACCCGCAGCAGCCCGCGCAGGCACCGGCCGCCGGCCCGTACGGCGCCGGCGCCTACGGCTACCCGCACCCGCAGGCTCACCCGTACAGCCAGCCGGGGCCCTACGGCCAGCCCGGCCCCTATGGCCAGCCCGACCCCTATGGCCAGCAGCCGGGCATGCCGGGCGGCTACCCGCCCCCGGCCCAGCCGAGCGGCGGCGGGGCGGGCAAGGCGATCGGCATCACGGTGGGCGTACTGGTCGTGGTGGGCGCGATCGTGGGCGGCGTGCTGTTCATGAACGGCGGCGGTGGTGACGGTGATGTGAAGCCGTACACGATCGACCTGCCGGTCTCGGTGCTGGACGGGAAGTTCGTCGAGGCACCGACCGCCGCGGGGAAGCAGAACCAGCCGCAGAGCCTCGCCGACAATGCGAAGGCGAAGGCGGCGGGCATCGAGAACGGCGAGTCGGTGAGCAAGGGCTACACCAACGCCGAGAAGCAGGCGTTGTCGGTCGGCGGCACCTACGGCACGATCGCCGATCCCAAGAAGACCGTTGACGCGCTGATCGCCCAGTCGGACGAACAGCAGTCGCAGCTCGCGTCGAAGGTCGGCGCCAAGATCGAGACGACCGCGCCCTGGACGGACTTCTCGCCGAGTGGCTTCGACGGCGCGGTGCTCAAGTGCCGGACGCAGAAGACCACCAGCTCCTACGGGAACTTCTCCTCCGAGTCCGAGACCTCCGCCTGCGTCTGGGGCGACAAAAGCGCCGTAGGCATCGTCCAGCACCAGATCTCGAAGAGCAACAACCCCTATGGCAGCGCCACCGCGTCCACCGGCAACGTGATGTCCGCCCAGGAACTCTCCGACGCGACCGCGAAGATCCGCAACCAGGTCCGCAAGGAGAAGTAACTCAAGCGGACTCACCCCTAAACGGCCACCACGAACGCCACCTCCTGGCGTCGCGGTGGCCTTCCTCTTATTAAGGGCCTCGGCCTAAAGGCACCTCGCTCCAGTATGGATTCAGCCGCCATCGCTCGCCGCACCGCCAGTACGAGCCATTTTTGCCTTGATCAAACCTGTCAAGCGCTAGCCAATGGTTAGTAGCGTATCGACGTTGATCAAGAAGCGAACGCCCGATGGGTAACCACTGGGCGGCAACACAGGAATGGGCAGCTTGATGCGCAAGGCGATCCGTCGAGCGGCAGCAGCCGCTGGCGTCATCATGGCGGCTGGCACACTTCAGCTTGCTACGACAACTCCGGCCGAGGCCAGCCCCGCCCAGTGTAGAACGTACTTGAGCACCTACGGATACCGAATAGGGTCGGGCGTGGAGGATGCGTGCAGCTACGCGTACGACGGAAATGTTGGCGGGGCTGGCGGGATTGGCGCCACGATCCCGGCCCGGCTTGTATGCATGGATAAGCTTCAAAAGCTCGGCGTCAAGGAAAAGCACTTCGGATTTTCCTGCAACACGCGCTGACATCGAGCACGCCTAAAAAGCTGCCCCAGCCCGAATGAGGCTGGGGTCAACGTTCGGCAGCCGCCACGTTGCCTGGGCAAGGCCATGGCTTCACCATCGTGCGCGACACACGGCACCCGCTTCCCATGCCTCACGGCAACTTCGGCGGGTACGGCTTGAACGCAGACGTGTCCAGAGCAAACGAGAACGGCTCACCGAGCTTGATCGACTCGCCGAACTCGTACGTGTCGACGGTCCGGTACGCCGGGCCCTGCGGTCGCGAGTGCAGCTTGCAGATGCCGTCGTAGGGGTCGACGAGGAGATACAGCGGAATCTTGCTCATGGCGTACCAGAGACTCTTCTTGGCATAGTCGCTGTTCCTGTCCGAGGACACCACCTCGACAGTCATACGAACCCGATCCGTAGGGAACGGGTTGCGGTTGTCCGCCACATCCTCAACAGTCGTGATGGCGAGATCCGGCTTGGGCTCGAAACCCTGGACCTCCGAGATGAGGGCCTGCTCACCGAGAGCCTCCCAGCCGTTCGCGACGAACTGGGTGGCCAGCTTGATCACAATGCTGTTGTGCAGCGGTGCTGCCGATGCCTGCATAACGATCTTTCCGTCGATGAGCTCGATCTTGAATACGTCGAGCTCGGGGATCCTGTCCAGAAAGCGCAGCAGGTCGTGATCGGGTTTGCCTCGCAAGACAACCTCGGCAACGTCGTGGTCCGTCAGGGTCATCGCGGCGCCTCCTTCCAGGCCCAGCATCCCGGGCGGCAACCGCCCCCGCAGCCACGATAGCCACGATCGGGTGGTCCCGCGTGAAGCGAATCGATTCGCCATACGCCTCCCGCGCTATCGGGTGATCCCCCAGCTTCCGGGAGGCCGAAAAGGGGCGTCCGGCGGGGCGCCTCCTTGCATGTGACGGCCGCGCATGCCCACCGGCATCGCGGCGGCCGTTGCGTTGCGCCAGCGGAAATCACCACATAAGACCGCCCGAACGAGTGATCGTTCGCCAATAGTCGGAAGCACAGGCGTTCCCGCTCCTAGCTTCGGGCCATGGTTACTTCACACCACGAGGCGGCTCACCGGATATTCCAGGACCGTCCTGAGCTCCTCGACCCCGTGTTCCGGATCCTGGGCGTTCCGCTGCCGGAGAAGTCATCCGTCGAAGTCCTCACAGCGGACGTCACCGAAATCCGGCCGCTGGAACGGCGCGTGGACAGCGTGCTGCGCATCGAGCCACCGGACAGCAGCGGGGGCTTCATCCTCGCCATCGAGGCCCAGGGGCGCCGCGATCCGGACAAGGCGGTCAGCTGGGCGTACTACCTGTCGTATCTGAAGGCGAAGTACAAGTGCCCGGCACTGCTCATCGTGGTCTGTCAGGACAAGGCGACTGCCGATTGGGCGGCCGGCCCCTTCCGTCTGGGGCCTGAGGGCTGGACCGCCCTGTCGGTGCACCCACTCGTTCTGAGCCCCGCGAACGTCCCAGTGATCACTGCCCCGGACCGGGCCGCCCGGAACTTGGCGCTGGCGACGTTCTCCGCCATCACACATGGCAGCGACCAGGAAGCCCCGGCCATACTGGAAGCACTGGCGCGTGCTCTGAACACCGCCGACCCGGAGTCCATCGCCTACTAGTCGGAACCGCTAGAAATCGGCCTGGGAAACTCCCCGGCGCGAGACATCTGGAGGAACCTCATGCCGCGTACCTACTTCCCCGGCCGTGGCACCCTCATCGAGCAGACGTGGCTGGAAGGCGAGGCCCAGGGCCGGTTGAAGGAACGCGCCGAGTCGGTGGTCCGCGTACTGGAGCACCGGAAGATCCCCGTGTCCCCCGAGGTTCGTGAGCGCATCCTGACGTGCACCTACCTGGACACGCTGGGACAGTGGCTGGACCGCGCCGTCACCGTCTCCACAGCCGAGGAAATCTTCACCAACGGCTACTGAGCCCCGGTCTGCGCCTGAGGGGGCGCCCCGCCAACCGGCCGGGCGCCCCCTCCGTGCGTAAAAACCTACGCGCTCTTCTCGTGCCGTTCCCCCGGCTCGTTGCCGCGCGTGCGCGGCACCAGCGTCGGGTTGACGTTCGACTGGACCACGTCCGCCGTGATGACGACCCGGGCGACGTCCTTGCGCGACGGGACCTCGTACATCACCGACATCAGGACCTCTTCCATGATGGCGCGCAGACCCCGCGCGCCGGTCCCCCGGAGGATGGCCTGGTCCGCGATGGCCTCCAGGGCCGGGCGGTCGAAGTCGAGCTCGACGCCATCGAGTTCGAAGAGGCGCTGGTACTGCTTCACCAGCGCGTTGCGCGGCTCGACGAGGATCTTGAGGAGGGCCTCGCGGTCGAGGTTGTGGACGGAGGTGATGACCGGGAGACGGCCGATGAACTCCGGGATCATCCCGAACTTCACCAGGTCCTCGGGCATGACCTCCTGGAACTGGTCGCTGGCCTCGATCTCGCGCTTGGAGCGGATCGTGGCGCCGAAGCCGATGCCCTTCGCGCCCGCGCGGGACTCGATGATCTTCTCCAGGCCGGAGAAGGCGCCGCCCACGATGAACAGGACGTTCGTCGTGTCGATCTGGATGAATTCCTGGTGCGGGTGCTTGCGGCCACCCTGGGGCGGGACGGAGGCCGTCGTGCCCTCGAGGATCTTCAGCAGCGCCTGCTGGACGCCCTCACCCGACACATCCCGTGTGATCGACGGATTTTCGCTCTTTCGGGCGACCTTGTCGATCTCGTCGATGTAGATGATGCCGGTCTCGGCCTTCTTGACGTCGTAGTCGGCGGCCTGGATCAGCTTCAGCAGGATGTTCTCGACGTCCTCACCGACATAGCCGGCCTCCGTCAGGGCCGTCGCGTCGGCGATGGCGAAGGGGACGTTGAGCATGCGGGCCAGGGTCTGGGCGAGCAGCGTCTTGCCGGAGCCCGTCGGGCCGAGCAGCAGGATGTTGGACTTGGCCAGTTCGATGCCGTCGTCGCGGTTGTGCGCGCCGGTCTCGCCGGCCTGCACCCGCTTGTAGTGGTTGTAGACGGCGACGGAGAGGGCCTTCTTGGCGGCTTCCTGGCCGACGACGTAGCCCTCGAGGAACTCGTAGATCTCGCGGGGCTTGGGAAGCTCCTCCCAGCGCACCTCGCTCGTCTCCGCGAGCTCTTCCTCGATGATCTCGTTGCAGAGGTCGATGCACTCGTCGCAGATGTACACACCAGGACCCGCGATGAGCTTCTTCACCTGCTTCTGGCTCTTGCCGCAGAACGAGCACTTGAGCAGATCGCCGCCGTCACCGATGCGTGCCACGAGGTGCTTCCCCTTCGCCTGGGATCCGCCTTGCTCTGCGAACCCGAGTGCTTGCCTATCGACGGTACCTTGCCGGGCCCCCCGCGCGGGCCCCCCTTGGCCCTACTCGGCCAAGGGAGAGCCCGTCGTCGGCGGCGCGGTGGTGGCTGGGACCGGTCGGACCGAGTGATGCGGTCAGACGGTCACGGACGACTTGCGCGTCGAGACGATCTGGTCGACCAGACCGTACGCGAGCGCCTCCTCAGCGGTGAGGATCTTGTCGCGCTCGATGTCGTCGCGGATCTTCTCGATCGGCTGGGTGGAGTGCTTGGCCAGCATCTCCTCCAGCTGGGTGCGCATGCGCATGATCTCCTTGGCGGCGATCTCCAGGTCGGAGAGCTGCTCGCGGCCCGTCTGGCTGGACGGCTGGTGGATCAGCACACGGGCGTTGGGCAGCGCCATGCGCTTGCCGGGGGTGCCGGCGGCGAGGAGGATCGCGGCGGCGGACGCGGCCTGGCCCATGCAGACCGTCTGGATGTCCGGCTTCACGAACTGCATCGTGTCGTAGATGGCCGTGAGGGCCGTGAACGAGCCACCCGGGCTGTTGATGTAGATCGAGATGTCGCGGTCGGGGTCCATCGACTCCAGGCACAGCAGCTGCGCCATGACGTCGTTGGCGGAGGCATCGTCGATCTGGACGCCGAGGAAGATCACACGCTCTTCGAAGAGCTTCGCGTACGGGTCGTACTCGCGCACGCCCTGCGAGGTGCGCTCGACGAAGCGCGGAACGACGTAACGGGCCTCGGCCTGGGGGCCGGTGTAGAGGCCGCTGGCGGACGAGATGTTCATGCGGGTGTCACTCCTGGTGGCGGTCTGTGGGCTGGGGTACGGCTGGCGGACGGTCCTGCCGGAGCGGTCAGGCCCCGGTGCCGCCGCCGCCCGGAACGCCGGAGGCGTGCGTGATGATCTCGTCGATGATCCCGTACTCCTTGGCCTCGGCCGCGGTGAACCAGCGGTCGCGGTCGCCGTCACGGATGATCGTCTCGACCGTCTGGCCCGTGTGCTGGGCGGTGATCTCGGCCATGCGCTTCTTGGTGCGCAGCAGCTGCTCGGCCTGGATCTTGATGTCCGAGGCGGTGCCGCCGAGGCCCGCGGAGCCCTGGTGCATCAGGATGTCGGTGTTGGGCAGCGCGAAGCGCTTGCCCGGGGTGCCGCCGGTCAGCAGGAACTGGCCCATGGAGGCCGCGAGGCCCATACCGATGGTGACCACGTCGTTCGGGATGTACTGCATGGTGTCGTAGACCGCCATGCCCGCCGTCACCGAGCCACCGGGGCTGTTGATGTAGAGGTAGATGTCCTTGCTCGGGTCCGCGGCCAGGAGGAGCATCTGCGCGGTGATCTTGTTGGCGATGTCGTCGTCGACCTGCTGGCCCAGGAAGATGATCCGCTCCCCGAGCAGCCGGTTGTAGACCTGGTCGCCGAGGCCACCACCGATGGCGATCTCACCGGCGGCGGAAGGCATCAGATTCGTCACGTATCCACCTGCTCGTCTCTGACGGCAACGGGCCGTCTCCGCGTCTTCTCTGGGGACCGGGGTGGCGTGGCCGGTACGCGTCGGCGCGCTGCCATGTCTCCCCTGCCCTCGTATCTACGGACCCTAACGCGCTGGTCGGCAGGCGCCATCCCGCATCAGGAACTGTTCGCTCTGAGCGCAGGTTCCCCCGCGCGCACAGGCCGCGCGCGGGCCGCGCAGGGGCCGCCCGGGGGTGCGCGACGGGCCCGTCGCGCGGCCCCGCCGAATGGCGGGGACCGGCACGTCCGGGCCCGTCGTCAAGCGCTCCTGCGAGCTCCCCCCGGCGACTCCATACGGGGGTCGTACGGGTCCGTCGGAGGGAAGGCCGGGGAACCCCGGCCGGGAAGGGGTGAGGCTCAGGCCTCGGTGCCCTCGGCGGCCTCGACCGTCTCGACGGCGGCCTCGACCTCGTCCTCGTCGTCCTCGAGGTTCACGACCTCGCCCTTGGAGTCCTTGACCGTGGCGGCCTCGACGACCGTCGCGAGGGCCTTGCCGCGGGCGACCTCACCGACGAGCATCGGGACCTGGCCCTGCTCGACGACGGCCTGCGCGAACTGGTCGGGGGCCATGCCGGAGGACTGGGCGCGGCGCACCAGGTGCTCGGTGAGCTCGTCCTGGCCGACGGAGACCTTCTCCTTGTTGACGATCTCGTCGAGCACGAACTGGGTCTTGATGCCCTTCTCGGACTGCTCCTTGAGCTCGGCCTCGAACTCCTCGGCCGTCTTGCCCTGCATCTCGAGGTACTTCTCGAGGTTCATGCCGATCTGGCCGAGCTGGTGGTGCTCGAGGTTGTGCTTGCGGGTGTTGACCTCGTCCGCGAGCAGCTTCTCGGGCATCGGGACCTCGACGAGCTTCAGCAGCTCCTCCAGGACCTTCTCCTGGGCCTGGGTGGCCTGGTCGAACTTCTTCATGCGCTCGAGGCGCTTGCGGCTGTCGGCCTTGAGCTCGTCCAGGGTGTCGAACTCGCTCGCCATCTGGGCGAACTCGTCGTCCAGCTCGGGCAGTTCACGGGCCTTGACGGACTTGACGGTGACCGAGATCTCGGCCTCCTTGCCCTCGGCGGAGCCGCCCTTCAGCTCGGAGGTGAAGGTGGCGGAGCCACCGGCCTCCAGGCCCTTCACGGCGTCGTCGATGCCGTCGAGGAGCTGGCCGGAGCCGATGGTGTAGTCGACGTCGGACGCGACGCCGTCCTCCAGCACCTCGCCGTCGACCTTGGCCTCCAGGTCGACGGTGACGATGTCGCCCTCGGCGGCGGCGCGCTCGACCGGGGAGGTGGTGGCGAAGCGCTCACGCAGCTGCTCGACGGACTTCTCGATGTCCTCGTCGGTGACCTCGACGGCGTCGACGGTGACCTCGATACCGGAGTAGTCCGGGATCTCCAGCGCCGGGCGGATGTCCACCTCAGCGGTGAAGGAGAGCAGCTCGCCGTCCTTCAGCTCGGTGATGTCGACCTCGGGCTGGCCCAGCGGGTTCAGCTCGGCCTCGTTGACGGCCTCCGTGTAGAACTTCGGCAGCGCGTCGTTGACGGCCTCCTCCAGCACGGCGCCACGGCCGAAACGCTGGTCGATGACACGGGCCGGGATCTTGCCCTTGCGGAAGCCCTTCACCGTGACCTGCTGGTTGATCTTCTTGTACGCCGCGTCGAGGCTGGCCTTGAGCTCCTCGAAGGGCACCTCGACAGTGAGCCGAACCCGAGTCGGGTTCAGGGTCTCCACGGCGCTCTTCACGGTTCGGTCTCCTTGGGGCTGACTTCTGGGATTCTGCTGACCGGCGGATGTTGCTGATCAGCGGACCGCGCCCGGTACAGAGACACACAGACGCGCAGCTTGCATAGTAACCGCACGCACGAGGGGCCCCACAATGTGATCTTGCTGGTCGGGGTGGCCGGATTCGAACCGACGACCTTCCGCTCCCAAAGCGGACGCGCTACCAAGCTGCGCCACACCCCGTCGGTGCGACACGTAGGGTACATGCCCCCAGGGGTGCCGGCCGCCGCTTTCCCGCAGCACAGGACGGGGACAGGGGTGCACGAGGG
>NZ_JAILXP010000060.1 GCF_020740895.1 Streptomyces sp. UNOB3_S3
CGAGGGGGCGGAGCCCCCTCGGAAACGGTGAAAGGGCGGGACCGGGGCACCCTCCCCGTCAGTGCGGGTCCGGGTCCGCGGCCGCTGGGACCAGGCCGCGCTCGGGGCGGCGCGCGTGGGGCAGGCGGAGGGCGTCCGCCTGGCCGTCCGCAGGACGCTTCGCGTCCTGGACGGTCAGGGTGACCACGCCCGTCGCGGCCAGCGCGCCCGCCGCGGCCGCGAGGAGCGCGCCCGTGGCGCCGTAGCGGAAGACCTCGCCGAGTTCGGCGACGCCGACGGCCGCGGCGACGACGGGGTTGACGACCGTGACGGTGGCCAGGGGGGCGGCGAGGCCCGCGCCCCGGTAGGAGGACTGGGAGAGCAGCATGCCGGCGGAGGCGAGCACCGCGATCGCGCCGAGGCCCGGCAGCAGGGCGGGGACGCGGGCGCCGTGTTCCGTGAAGTCCTCGGCGACGGCCTTGGTGAAGACCGACGCCATGCCGAAGGCCGTGCCCGCGGCGGCGGCCAGCAGGACGCCCCGGGCGCCGGGGTGGCGCAGCCGGCGGGCGGTGAGGGCCGCCAGGGCCACGGCGGCGAGCGCCACGGCCGCCAGCAGGGGGCGTTCGGCGGGGGCGAGGGTGTCGCCGTGCGGGGTCCCGGTGAGGCTCAGCAGCCCCGCCAGCCCCGCCGTGGCGAGGAGCGCGCCGCGCCGGCCCGCCGCGCCGACGGGGCGGCGGGCGAACAGCGCGGCCATCGGCAGGGCGAAGACGATCGTCAGCGCCCCCAGCGGCTGAACGAGGCTCAGCGGGCCGTAGGCCAGGGCCACCACGTGCAGTCCGGCGCCGAGGCAGGTGAGGGCCACCGCGCCCCACCAGCCGGCGCGCCGCAGCGGCGCGTACCCCCCGCCGGGGCTCGTGGCGGCGACGCGTTCCTGGGCGATGGCCGCTCCGGCGTAGCAGACGGCGGACACCAGGGACAGCAGCACCGCGAGGGCGAGCGCGCTCACGCGCCACCCCCGCTCCCGGCTCTCCGCCCCGTCACCTCGTGCTCCATGCCTCCACGATGCCCGTTCCGGGCGCCCGCGTCGTCGTACTTGAGTACGGGCTTTTCGGTACTCCGCTGGGAGTACGGGCGGATGATCCGAGGGGTTGCCGGGCGCCGTGGGGCCCGTATCGATCACGTCCGGTGGCGGGAGCGCATTGCCCATGGGATCTCCGGATGATCCCCTGCCGCATTTCGCCGTACCGCGTCTACGATTTCGTCGACGCCGGGAAAAAATCCGCTGCCAGATTTCGAGCCTCCTCAAATACCATTGCGTTCGGGCGACTCCGTATGAAATTTGTACGGGTGCCCGAACGGGGAAAGCACGGCATTAACGGGGGGAACCACCAATGTCCGCGAACTCCATGGTTTGGCATGCCCACGCATTCGATAAATTCGAACAGCGCGGGCGCCACGTCACCGTCATCGGGGCCGGCGTCGCCGGTCTGGTGACCGCCTACGAACTGGAGCGCCTCGGCTACCGCGTCGAGGTCCTCGAAGGAAACAACCGCATCGGTGGTCGCATTCTCACCCACCGGTTCGGCCCGGGCCCCGGCGCACCGTCCGTGGAGCTCGGCGCCATGCGCATTCCGGCCCATCACCGCCACACTCTCGAATACATTCGAAAGATGGGGCTGGACGACAAACTCCGCACGTTCGCCACGCTCCTCTCCGAGGAGAACGCCTATCTGCACACCCGGAACGGCTTCCTTCGCATCCGGGACGCCGCCCTTCCGCTCCGCGAGCACTTCCGCGCCGAGCTCACCCGGCACCGCCCGGACCACCGGTACACGCCGGGCACCATAGCCTTCGGCACCTGGCTGACCGCCATCGTCGACGCCATCGCGCCCCCGGACCTGCGGGAGGCGCTCCGCGCCGACCTCCACCGCCAGCTGCTCGACATGGTCGACCACCTCGACATCACCGAGCACATACGCGGATCGGCACGGGACCGCGTCGACCTCCACACGTTCTTCGCCGCCTACCCGGGCATCCGCGCCGGATGCAGCGGACGGCTCAACAGCTTCCTCGACGACATCCTCACCGAGACCAGCCCCGACCTGCTGCGGCTGCACGGCGGCATGGACCAGCTGACCTGCCGTCTGGCGAGCCGGCTGCGGGGCACGGTGGCCCTCGACCACAAGGTCACCGGCATCGACGTCCGCGACGACGGCGTCCTGCTCCAGGTCAAGGCGGGCGGCCGGACGGCCGTCAAGCGCTCGGACCTCGTCGTGTGCACCGTGCCGTTCCCCGCCGTCCGGCGGATGCGGCTGAACGGCCTGGACGCCGACAAGCTGGCCGTGCTGCGCGACGTGCAGTACTGCCCCGCCACCAAGGTCGCCTTCCTGTGCCGCACCCCGTTCTGGCGGGAGAGCGGTATCGAGGGCGGCGCCTCCTTCACCGGGGGGCGCATCCGCCAGACCTACTACCCGCCCGTCGACGGCGAACCGGGGCGCGGCGCCGCCCTGCTGGCCAGCTACACCATCGGGGACGAGGCCCGGAAGCTGGGCCGGATGTCGTCCTGCCGCCGGCACCGCCTGGTGCTGGACGAGCTCAGCGTGGCCCACCCCGAGCTGCTCTCGCCCGGCATGGTGCTGGAGGCCGTGAGCGTGGCCTGGGGGGACTCGCGCTGGCAGGCCGGCTGCGCCGTGCGCTGGGGCAAGAGCCCCGGCGAGGTCGAGGAGGAGCTGCTGCGCGCGGGCCGCCCGGCGCACCGGCTGTTCTTCGCAGGCGAGCACTGCTCGACGTCGCCCGCCTGGATCGACGGATCGATCGAGTCCGCGCTCCGGGCCGTCGGACAGGTGACGGACTTCACCACCGACCGCCGCCGCACGGCCGTCTCCGGCCGGGCCAACCCCGCGGGAGCCCTGTGATGAGCGTCTTCGACCTGCCCCGGCTGCACTTCGCCGGCACCGCGACGACGAAACTGCCCACCGGCCCGCGCAACGGGCTCGTCGACCTGGCCGCCAACCGGGCCCTGACCGGCGACGGCCGGCCCTTCCCGGCCGACCGGCCGGCCGCCGAGTACCACGACCACCTCCAAGCGCTCGGGCCGCACTTCGACGCCGCCGGGCGTCCGTGCCCGGCGACGGCGGACGTCTTCGCGGCCGGCGTCTTCAGCGCGGCCAAGGGGCGGCACTTCGACGGCAACGGCCACTTCCTGCTGGACGCCCGGGTCGTCTCCGTCGAGGGCCCGGGCGCGCCGGCCGGCGCCCCGCCGGCCACCGACGACCCGGTCGTCGGCCGCAGCGTCGACGTATGGGGCCACTACAACGACTACCTGCGCACGACCGTCAACCGGGCCCGGGTCTTCGACCTGGACCCGGCCTCCCGGTGGACCACCGCCCTGATGATCGGCCGGTTCGGCCTGGGGCGCCTGGGCCGTTCGCACGACGACGGCTACATGCTCAGCAACGCGGTCGAGGGCTTCCAGCCGCCGCGCTGGGTGGACTTCCGCCGGATCCTCGACCCGGGCGAGCACGCGCTCGCCCGGGAGCTGGGCCACTGCGCCGTCCACCAGTTCGTCGTCACGCCCGAGGAGGGCGCGGACGGGCTGGGCTGGCTGCCGGACGCCCGGCTCTCCCCCGCCGTGCGCGCGCTGCGCGAGGCGGTGACGGGCGGGGCGGACGGCCTCGTCGTCCAGTTCGCGCTGGACGACGTGACCTCGCCGCTCGTCCCGGACACGCCGGCGCTGTGGCGGGTGCGGGGGACGATCGCGCCCTGGCACGCCGACGAGCTGCGCAGCTACCCCGCCGGCCGGCTGCTCGCCCCCCTCCCGGGGGCGGGCGGCCCCCTCCACCACATGACGGTGGAGGTCGGGCGCGGCCGGGCCGCGTTCAACATGATCTCCGCCGTGCCGCTCACCGGCCGGGCGCCCGAGGCCGGTCCGGGCCCGCTGCACCGGCTCGGCCCGCCGCTGGACGCCGGCGACCTGGAGCTGCGCTCGGCCGGCTCCGGCCGGCTCCTCGCCCGGCTGCCCGCCGGGTCGTACGACGGCGAGCTCACCTCCGGCATCGTCACCGTGCCCGCCGAGACGGGCTGGGAGGCGGCCCCGGACGAGGCCCTGTGCCTGGTCCGGGCCGCCACCGGGGACGGGGAGGCGACGGTGCTGCTCGCGGAGCGGGAGGTCAACGTCCAGAGCGACGACGCCCTGGTGACCCTCCACCACCGCGACCGGGCGCGGAGGCGCGACCACGCCGTGGAGATCCCGTTGCGCGTATTCGTCCGGGGCCGCCCGGCGAGCGCCGGGACCGTCCACGCGCGCCAGTACTCCAACCCGCGCGCCCTGCCCGCCGACCCCGTCGCGGGCGGCACTGGGGCGCGCTGCGGAGACGCGATCCACCTGGGGATGCGCGGCGGGGACGGCGACTTCACCGCCGAGTGCGCCGTGGACACCGACGAGCGGGGCCGGGGCCTGCTCACCCTGCGCGGCGAACGGGCGGGCACCTGCCGGGTCCTGCTCACCACCGACCCCGCCGACCGGCCCGCCGCCGACCCCACGGCGGCGGGCTCCGCCTGGACGGCCTACGACGACGAGGACGCCCTCGGCTACTGGGCGGGCGCGGGCGCCCTGTCCGTCCGCGTCCTGCCCGACGACTGGCACCTGGACGACGTCCCCCGCGAGGACGTCGACTTCACCCTGCTGCACCACGAGGTCTTCGCGTTCTACGAGCACATCTCCACCTTCATGCGCTCCGACGTCTTCAGCCTCGCCGACCGCTGCAAGGTGGAGACGTACGCCGAGCTGGCGTGGCAGATGTGCGACCCGCGCAACAAGGCGAAGACGTACTACATGCCGCCCACCCGCGACCTGACCGACCCCAAGGCCCGCCTCCTGCTGGCCTATCTGCGCAACCAGCAGGAACGGCCGCGCCCGCCGCTGACCTCCCCGGCGATCCCCGTGACCGAGCCCGCGATCACCACGCGCGGCGAGCTGTGGACCGCCCTCAGGCAGGCCGCCGCGCTGGAGCTCGCGGTGATGCTCCAGTACCTCTACGCGGCGTTCTCGGTGCCCACCCACGGCGCCGGGCGGGAGTACGTACGGCGCGGCCGGTGGACGGCGGAGCAGCTGGAGCTCGCGTGCGGGCAGGGCGGTGCCACCGTCGACGACGGGATCCGGGGCACCCTGCTGAACGTGGCCCGCGAGGAGATGATCCATTTCCTGCTGGTCAACAACATCATCACGGCCATGGGCGAGCCCTTCCACGTCCCGGTCATCGACTTCGGCACGCTCAACGCCGAACTCCCCGTCCCGCTGGACTTCGCCCTGGAGGGGCTGAGCGTCGGCAGCGTCCAGCGCTACATCGCCATCGAGCAGCCGGCCGGGCTCACGCCCGAGGTGCGCCGCGAGAACGGCGCCCGGCCCGGGTCCGTCCGGCCGATCGGCTTCACCTGGGGCTCGGTGAGCGAGCTGTACGCGGGCATCCGGGAGGGGCTGCGGCGCGTCCCGGACCTCTTCCTCGTCGAGAAGGGGCGCGGCGGCGGCGAACACCACGTGTTCATGCGCGAATCGGTCAACACCACCCACCCCGACTACCAGTTGGAGGTCGACGACCTCTCCAGCGCCCTGTTCGCCGTCGACTTCATCACCGAGCAGGGCGAGGGCGGCGCCCTCGGCGACGCCGGGCCGTCGGACTCCTCGCACTTCCAGAGCTTCCTGCGGATCGGCGAGGCCCTGACCACCGAGCGCGTCCCCGGCCCGTACGGGCGGCTGCTGCCCTGGAGCCCGGCCTACCCGGTGCTGCGCAACCCCACGCTGGGCGTGGGCGACGCGGCGAAGGACGCGATCACCGACGAGGAGGCGCGCGCCGTGGCACGGCTGTTCAACCGCTCGTACCACGTGATGCTCCAGCTGATGGTCCAGCACTTCGGCGAGAGCCCGGACGGCAGCCTGCGCCGCTCGAAGCTGATGAACGCCTCCATCGACGTGATGACCGGCATGATGCGCCCGCTGGCGGAGCTGCTGGTCACGATGGAGTCGGGCCGCCGCGGCCGGACCGCCGGGCCGACGTTCGAGCTGGACGACCCGCCCGCGTTCGTCCCCCGGCCCGACGTGGCGCGCCGCTCGCTGGCGCTGCGCCTCGACCACCTCGCGGCGGCCGCCCGCAAATGCGAGCCGGTGCCGTCCCAGGTCGCCGAGATGGCGGCCTTCCACGCCGACTTCTTCCGCCGCCAGGGAGACACCCCATGAGCGCACCGATACCCCCCTTCCGCCCGGAGGACGTCGACCCGGCCGACCCCTACGCGTCCTACCGCCCCTACCGGGAGCTCGACCCCGTCCACCGCTCCGGCGACACCTGGTACCTCTTCCGCCACAGCGACGTGGCCCGGGTGCTCACCAGCCGGCGCTACGGCCGGGGCGCCCTGCCCGCCGCGCTGCCCGAGGAGTGCCCGCACCTGCGGCGCACGGTCACCAACTGGCTGGTCTTCATGGACCCGCCGGAGCACACCCGCGTACGGGCGCTGGTCGCGAAGAGCTTCACGCCCCGCATCGTGGAGGCGCTGCGCCCCCGCATCCGGCGGCTGGCGGCCGAGCTCACCGGGGAGCTCGCGACGGCGGACCCCGCCGATCTGGTGGCGGGCTTCGCCGCGCCCTTCCCGATCCTGGTGATCAGCGAACTGCTGGGGGTGCCACGGGCGGACCGGCCCTGGTTCCGGGAACGGGCCGTGGACCTCCAGCAGGCGACCAGCTCCCGGGCGGCCCGCCGGTCCGACGGGTTCGCCGTGGCCGAGGCGGCCGCGCGGGAGCTCGCCGGGTACTTCCGGGCCGAGCTGGCCGGGCGGCGGGCGGGGCGCAGCCCCAACGCGGCGGACCTGATCGCGGCGATGCTGGCGGCCGAGGAGAGCCTTCCGCTGGGGGACGACGTCCTGGTGGGCACCTGCATCCATCTGCTGACGGCGGGCCACGAGACGACCACCAACCTGGTGGCCAAGGGGCTGCTGGCCCTCTTCGCCCACCCGGAGCAGCTCGCGGCGCTGCGGTCGGACCCGGAGCTGCTGCCGGACGCGGTGGAGGAGCTGGTGCGCTACGACCCGCCCGTGCAGATGATCAGCCGGTGGGCCAAGGAGGACGACGAGATCGCGGGCCACGACGTGCGCCGGGGAGAGAAGGTCGTCCTGGTACTGGGCTCGGCCAACCGGGACGCCGGGCACTTCCCCGGCGCCGACCGGCTCGACATCCGCCGCGACGCGCTCCGGCACACCGGTTTCGGCATGGGCATCCACTACTGCGTGGGAGCGCCGCTGGCACGGGCGGAGGCGGAGATAGGCCTGACCGAGCTCCTCCGCCTCCCGGGCCTCGCCCCGGCGCCGGAACCGGTCCGCTACGCGGACGACCTGATCTTCCACGGCCCGGCGAGGATGATGGTACGGACGGGAGCGTAAGGGGCGCGGGGAACTGCGCGACAAGCCCCCACCGGCCCGCGGCCGACCAGACCGCTCAGTCCCGGCGGCTGAACCACCGGTTCAGATACGCATCAAGCGCCCGCGCGTCACCCGCCCGGGCGCGAAGCCCAATATGCCCGTCCGGCCGGACAAGCAACAACGTGCCGGGCGCGGGCCCCTCCGCGACACCCTTCCCGGCCCGGATGCCGAAGACCTCCGCCCGCAGCGCGTAGCGGCCGAGGGTCCGGCGCAGTTCGGCCGTGTCGGTCGTACCCGGCACGGTGCCGGTCGCCGTGCCGGCGGCCGCGTCCACCAGCAGCGTCCAGCGGTCGTAGGACAGCAGGTCGTGGAGCCTGCGCTGGCGCCCGCTCTCGGTGACGGGCAGGTCGGGCAGCCGGTCGCCGGCGCGCAGGGCGCCGCGGCCGCCCCGGTCGGTGGCGAGGGGGCCGGCGCGGTGGTGGCGGAAGAGCTCGCTGAGGAGGTTGCGGCCCTGCCGGTTGAAGGTCTCGCTCCGGAGGAGGGCGGGGCCGAGGAGCCGCATCGCGGTGAGGGTGAGGGCGGAGGGCGGCAGCTCCAGGATGTTGTGCCGCATCTGCCGCATCACTTCCTGGGCGATGGCGCGCTGCTCGGTTGTGTAGGTGTCGAGCAGCGTGTCGCGGGCGTGTCCCTGGTGGACGGCGGCGAGCTTCCAGGCGAGGTTGTGGACTCCGCGCAGCCCGGTGTTGAGCCCGCGCCCGCCGACGGGGGCCCACAGGTGGGCGCTGTCCCCGGCGAGGAGGGCCGGGCCCACGCGGAAGGTCGCGGCGACGCGGTCGTGGAAGCGGGCCCGGTTGAACCACTCGGGCTCGGTGGGTGTCAGGCGGACGTCCGGGTCGTGCGTGGCCCGGGCGACCAGCTCGCGCATCTCCTCGACGTCGGGCGGCTCGACGTGCCCGGGGTCGGGGTCGTCACGGAAGCAGAAGAAGCGGTATCCGCCGCCCGGGCGCGGCGCGACGATGAGGCTCGCGCGCCGCTCGATGAAGAAGTACGTGGTGTCGGAGGCGTTGGGGTACGCCCACCGGGGCCGGGCGTTGATCTGCACGGCCTGCAGGCCGGTGCGGCGCTCGCCCTCGAAGAGGAGGCCCAGCGTCCTGCGGACCAGGCTGTGCGCGCCCTCACAGCCCACGACCCAGCGGCAGTCAAGGGTCTCCACCGTCCCGTCGGGCCCGCGCACGTCCACCTGGGCGGCGCGTTCGCCGGGGCGCACGGCGACCGCTTCGCTGTTCCAGCGGACCTCGGTGCCGAGCTCGCCGAGGCGCTCGGCCAGCAGCGCCTCGATGGCGATCTGCTCGATGGACAGCGGCTGCGGGAAGGCCGTCCCGGACACGCCCATGGTGTGCCGGCCGACCTCCCGCCCCCGGACGTGGAAGACCGTCTGCCGCAGGGGCAGCCCCTGGTCCAGGAAGCGGTCCGCGCAGCCGAGGTCGCGCAGGACCTCCAGGGCCCGCTGCCAGAGGACGCTGGCCCGCACCTGGCGTTTGGTGCCGGGTTCCTTCTCCAGGACGGTCACGCCCAGCCCGTACTGGCGCAGGGCCACGGCCAGGGCCAGCCCGGTGGGCCCGGCCCCGATGATCACGACGTCTCGGCAGAAGCGGCTCATGGGCCTCCCCATCGCTCACCCTTCATCGTCGGGGATGCGAGGGGAGGCTTCAACGGGCCGCCCGGGGGGCATTGGCCCGTTCGGGCGCCCGTTCGACCGCGGTACGGGCGCCGGTGCGCCTCAGTGCGCCTCCGCCTCCACGGGCTTGGGGATCAGGAAGGACGTGCCGAGGGCGGCGGCCATGATGACCACGCCGGCGATCATGCTGGTGACATAGCCGTCGGCCGAGGCCGGGTCGGAGGGCATGGCCGCGGTCTTGACGGCGTAGAGCAGCGCGAAGCTCAGGCCCGCGCCGAGGTTGAAGGCGCCCGCGTTCAGGCCGGGCAGGAAGCCCGGGTTCTCCTTGGGCGACAGCACGATGCCCAGGCCGTTGAGGACGATGTTGGCCACGCCCGCGTAGGTGATGCCGACGAGGATCGAGGTCACCAGCAGCATGACGCGCGAGTGGGCCGGGATGGTGAAGATCATCAGGATGACGGAGGCGGCGGCGCCGACCAGGCCCAGGCGCAGGATCCGCCCGTAGCCGAAGGTGGCGGCCAGCCGGCCCGCGACCGGGCCCATGGCCAGGCCCGCCAGGGCGTAGGGCGTCAGCGTCCACCAGGCGGAGGCCTCGGCGCTCATGCCGAGGCCGGCCTTGGCGTCCTGGGCGAACGCGGGGATCAGGCCGTTCATGACGGCGAAGACGCCGGTCATGGTGAGCACGGTGGTCAGCAGGGTCGCCCAGGTGCCGCGCTGCTTGAGGTGGCGCGTGGCGACCAGCGGGTGGCGGGTGCGGTCCTCGGTCCGCCAGAACAGGGCGAAGGCGATCGCGGAGAGCACGACGAGCCCGCCGACCAGGCCCCAGTTCGCCGCGTCGAGCTTGCCGGCCTCGTTGAGCGCGATGAGCAGCGCGCCGACCGAGACGACGAGGAAGGAGACGCCCGGCCAGTCCATCGAGTGCGCGGAGGGGACCTTGGTCTCGCGGGTCAGGGTGGCGACGAGGACGGCGGCGATGACGGCCACGACGCCCATGGCCCAGAAGACGGACTGGAAGCCGTGGTTGTCGGCGAGGTAACCGCCGGCCAGGGAGTCGACGCCGGCGATGCCGCCGTTGACAGCGGTGATCACGCCCAGCAGGGTGCCGTAGCGCTTGGGCTCGCTGACCTCCATCCGCAGCATGATCAGGCACAGCGGCACGGTGGGCCCGGACGCGCCCTGGATGAGCCGGCCGACGAACAGCATGGGAACGCTCTCGGCCAGCGCGGCGACCACACAGCCGACGGCCATCAGCGCCAGCATCCCCGTCAGCACCTTGCGCCGTCCGATGACGTCGCCGAGCCGGGGCAGGAACAGCGAGAACAGCGCGGCCGAGGTGAAGAAGGCCGTCTGGGTGAGGCCGATCTCCGCGGAGCTGGCGTGGAGGCTGTCCTCGATGCTCTTCAGCGCGGGGCTGAGCATGCTCGCGTTGAGCTGGAAGGCGACGCAGGCGGCCAGGAGTGCGGTGACCAGCACGCCCACGCGCACGGGGCGGTGATGGTCCCAGGCCTCGCCGGCCGGGGCCCCGGTGGGGTGATCAGTGTGAGAAACGTTCATGCTTCGGCGTACCAATTCGTTCAAGGCTCGACCGCGACCAGTGTGTGGCAGACGGCGGGGACGGGCGACCTCGGCCACGACCGGTCCGGCTGCCGCAAAGTGTCCCCAAAAATAGAAAAACCCCAGATGAACTGGGGTTTCCTCGGGGCCGCGGGCAGCCGGCCGCGCTCTAAGGGTACATGCCGCCCGAACCGGTCGTTCCGGCCGGTGCCATGGTCCCGGCTTCCGCGAGATCCAGGGTGCGGGCGGCGAGCCACAGTTCGTGGCGATCGCTGGGGGAACGCAGCAGGGAACGTTCGAGGAGGTCCTCGACGCGGGTGAGGCGTTTGCGGACGGCGGTGGCCGAGAGCGCCAGCTCGGTGGCCGTGGGGCCGAGGCGGGCGTCGTTGCGCAGCCAGACGTCCAGCGTGCGGTCGAGGGCGGCGCCGGGCGGCGCCGTTCGTACGGGCCGGAGCAGACGGTGGGCCCACTCCACGGTGGCGGGGCGGGTCAGGAGGTCGTCGAGACGGAGCGACGCCGTCTCGTCCTCCCCCCGAGACTTCGGGCGGCAGGCCGCGGGGAGGCATTCCGCACGGAGGGCGAGCGCCAGGAGCGACTGGTCGGCGAGCCGGTCGAGGTCGAGGGCGAGCAGCTGCCCGGTCTGCCGGAGCCGGGCGGACAGGGTGTTCCGGTGGATCTTGAGGTGGGCGGTCGCCTGCGCGGAGAAGGCCAGCCACGAGGCGGCCGTGGTCGCGAGCTCCCGGCCGTCGGGGTCCTGGGGGCGCCGGGGCGCGTGCCCGCGCAGGGGTGCGAGCAGCCGCTCCGCCCAGGCCGCCAGCGCCGGCCCGATCACCAGGACCGGATCGGGGCGGCACGCGAACGTGGCGTACCGCCGGGCGCGGCCGCGCGCGGCGGCCAGCGCGTGGAAGGCCTGCCCGTACGCGGTGGCCGTCTCCCGCAGGGGGACGGCCTCGCTCACGCCCACCGGATGGCCGCCGGTCTCCCGGGCGACGGCCGCGGCGAGGGCCAGGGGCTCCTCGGCGGGCTCCCCGGGCGCGACCGGGGCGAGAACGAGGAGGTGGTCGGCGTGGACGGGGCACGGCACCACCCACGCCCCCCGTATCAGCCCGGCGCACCGGCGCGCCAGGTCCGGGCGCAGGCGGGGCGGGGACTCGACGACGAGGAAGCGCAGCACGTCGGGCAGGGCCGGCCGCAGGACACCGGCGATCTGACGGGCGGCGGGGACCTGACCGTTCATCAGCAGGTGGAGAACGGCCTCCCGGTTGTGGGCCTCGACGAGCTCCAGCCGGTTCCGCCGGCGTTCGTTGTCCTCGGCCTGCCAGCACATGCCCAGGGCCGAGGAGGCGTCCGCGAGCAGTTGCGGCAGGCCCTCGGGGACGGGCCCGGGCAGGACGGCGGCGAGGGCCGGGGCGGCGGTCCGTCGTGCGCAGTCCAGGGAGCAGAGCAGCCCCGTGTGCTCCCGGTCGTCGACGACGAGGGAGCCCAGGCCCCGGGAGACGAGCTCCTTCGTACCGCGCCGGGCCAGTTCGGCCGCCCTCCGCTCCTCGGCGGCACCGGTGCCGCAGGAGGCCAGGATCGTCCCGTCCACGCCGACGAGGAACACCCGCGCCCGTGTTCGCGCCGCCAGCCAGCTCAGCACGGACCGGGTGCCGCCCCTGTGGGCCGACCGTTGCATGGCCAGTACGTCGTCGGCCCGGTGCGCCCGGCGGTCCGGCGTGGATGTCCCCTGTGTCACGACCTGCACGACTACCCCCCAGTAGATGTGGATCCGGCCGCAGCGTACCGGGGGCGTCCGACACTGTGCGTTCCGGCACCGGAACGGCGGCTTCACTGTGCGGGGAGAACCTGGGCCGGGCCGGGACGTCGCCATAGATTCTGCGACGGAAACCCCACCCCCCTCTCAGAACAGGACATCACCATGCGCTGGGCCAGAAAGGCGATGGTGACGGCGGGCGCCGTCGCACTCGCCGTCGGCGGCGGCATCGCCACCGGCGACACCGCTTGGGCCGGGTCGAACGGGCAGCAGATCAACTACCACAAGTCCCGTGACAACCACACCCTGTCCGTGAAGGTGACCGGCACCAACCAGAACGGCGTCCGGGTCACCAAGTGCTTCGACACCCCCGGCTCCGGGAACTACCTGGCCGGCTGGTGGTGGAAGGGCGACGTCGAATTCGGCCGCTACGGCGGCTGGGGCTGCACCGGCTCCCACGTGGACGGCTTCGGCCTGACCGTGCCCGCCTCGCATCCCTCGGACTGGTACGACGTATGGGACTGACGCCGGGCAGGGCGGTCCGGGCCACGGCCGTCGGCCTGCTCACCGCCGCCGCGTTCGCCGGCACCGTGCCGGATGCGGCCTTCGCCGGGAGCAACGGCCAGCAGGTCCACTTCATCGACCGGCGGGGGGACGTCCGGTCCGTGAAGCTCGTGGGCCACAACCAGAACGGCAGCTGGGTCTCCCACTGCTTCCCCGTGATGCCCGGCTCGGACACCCGGCTCACCGGCTGGTGGTGGAAGGACGACGTGGAGGTCATCGACTACACCGGCGCGCAGTGCAGCGGTGAGGTCGTCTTCCAGGGGATCCACGAGATTCCGGCACGGCAGCCTGGCGACTGGTACGAGATCACCGACTGATCCAAGGAGAACCACTTCCGATGACCATCAAGAACACGATCGTCAAGGGCCTCACCGCCACCGTCCTGGCCACCGGCGCGGTCGCCGGCTTCTCCGGCTCGGCCTGGGCCGGAAGCAACGGCCAGCAGATCACCTTCCACGACCGGGCGGGCGTGGCCTCCGTCCGGATCGCGGGCCTCAACCAGAACGGCCAGTACGTCTCCCACTGCTTCTCCGTCGCCCAGGGCGGGGACACCGACCTGGGCGGCTGGTGGTGGAAGGGCAGGCTCTCCGTCAAGGGATACGGCGACGGTGGCTGCGGCGACCTGCTGTGGCAGCCGGACCGGCAGCCGACGGTCCCCACGTCCCAGAGCGGCGACTGGTTCTACATCGCCGACTGACGGTACCCCCCTCCGCAGGCTCCACCACAAAAGCTTCGTCACAGACAAGGACAGCACACAGACATGAAGCTCAAGAGCAGGATGGCCAAGACCGCCGGTGCGCTCGCCCTCGCCGTCGCCGGTGTGGCCGGCGCGGCCGGCACCGCGGCCGCCGGGTCCAACGGCCAGCAGATCGAGTTCTTCGACAAGAACCACATCGCCGAGTCCGTCTGGGTCTACGGCACCAACCAGAACGGGCAGATCGCGGCGGGCTGCTGGGACACCCCGGCCTACGACACCCCCCTCACCGGCTGGTGGTGGAAGGGCAAGGTCACCCTCGTCTCCTACGGCAGCAAGGGTTGCAAGGGCCCCGCCACGTGGAGCCGCAACGTCGACATCCCCACGCAGTGGGGCAGCGACTACTACGGCGTCAGCGACCACATCAAGGGCTGACGCGACGATGAGCACCCGAAACCTTCTGCGCAAGGTCACCACGACGACCACGATCGGGATCGCGGGGGTGGCGCTGGCGAGCGGCACGGCGTTCGCCGGCTCCAGCGGCCAGCAGATCGAGTTCCAGGACAACAGGCACATCGCGAACTCGATACACGTCCGCGGCCACAACCAGAACGACGTGATCGTCGAGCACTGCTTCAACACCCCCAACACCGCCAACAAGCTCCGCGGCTGGTGGTGGCAGGGCCAGATCTACATCGACGCCTACTCGGGCAAGGGCTGCACCGGCAAGGTCAACTGGAGCGCCAGCCCCGCCGTCCCCGCCAACCAGGACGGCAACGACTGGACCGTCATCGGCGACGACTGACCCGCGCCGTGCCGTCGCCTCGCCGTCATCGCGGTACCGAGCCCGTCATCGCGGTACCGAGCCCGTGATGGCGGCGAGGGCGCGGCGGAGGGCGGAGCCGTCCGGCGGGCCGTCGTGCCAGCGGGCGGCGATATGGCCGTCGGGGCGGACGAGCAGCGCTCCGCGCGGGCCGAGGCCGCACGCGCCGGTGTGCTCGTCGGGGAGGGGCTCGACGCGCGACGGCCAGGGTCCGGCGGCCGCCTGTCGCTCCCAGGGGGCGGGGTCCGGGGTGAGGATCGTGAACCACTCGCCGAGGACGTCGAGCGTGGAGCGGCCGGGTGCGAGCCAGAGGTGCGGCAGGCGATGGCCCGGCTCGGTGGTGGGGACGTAGTCCGTGCCGTCGCCGGACGGATCGGGCCCGGGTGGGGGGCCGTCGTCACCGTCGTCACCGTCGGCGAGGACGGCTCCGGAGCGGTAGGTGACGCCGAGGAGGAGGCCGAGCTGGGCGAAGTACCGTTCCGACCAGGGAAGTTCGACCCGGTCCGGCGCCGCCTCGCCGGCCTGGAGCTGTTCGCGGCGCCGGCTCTGGACGTCCAGCATGAGCCTGGTGTTGGCCACGGCCTGGTGGAGCGTCCGGTCGGCGACGGGTCGCCGTTCCGTCTCGTAGGTCTCCAACAGCCCCGGCCCGGCCCACCCGTGGAGCACCCCGGCCAGTTTCCAGCAGAGGTTGTGGGTGTCGGAGAGACCGGCGTTCATGCCCAGGCCGCCCGTGATGGGCACCGCGTGCGCGGCGTCGCCGGCCAGCAGGATCCGGCCGTGGCGGAAGCGTTCGGCGACGAACGCGTTCATCACCCAGTGCTGGACCCGCGCCACGTCGGCCCGTACACCGGCGCCGGGGCCCAGGGCGCGCGAGACGAGGGCGGGCCAGTCGGCGTTCGCGGCGTCCTCGGGGGTGGGGACGAACCAGGCCCAGCCCCCTTCCGGATAGAGCGGGGCGAACATCCCGTGCGCGGTGAAGTAGACCCCGGCGGGCCGCCGGGCGCACCAGGGGGCGAGGTCGGCGTCGAAGACGACGGTGGTGAAGTCCCCCAGCGCCCCGGGGCCGGTGGTGCCGATGCCCAGCAGTCGCCGGACGGTGGAGTTCGCGCCGTCGGCGGCGAGGACGTAACGGGCCCGGACGCGGGTCTCGGCACCGCGGCGGTGGTCGACGAGCGAGGCGACGACGCTCGCCTCGTTCTCGTCCTCGTTCTCGTCCTCGGCCTCGTCCTCGATCGGGTCCAGGCCGACGAGCTCGGTCCCGAAGCGCACCGGTGCGTCCGCCGCGGCGATCAGGGTGGGTTCCAGCCGGTCCTGCGAGGTGAGCGCGCCGATCACGGGGCTCTCAGGGACCGGCGCGTCGACCCCGACCATCGCCGCCGTCGCGAAGTCGCGGTCGTGGAGGGTGTCACAGAAACGGACGCGGCCGTACTCCGGGGCGAACGCGGCGGCCGCGATCGTGCCGGCGAGCCCGAGCCCGCGGAAGATCTCCATGGAGCGCACGTTGACCAGCCGGGAGCGGGGGAAGGCCGACAGCTCGCCGCGCTTCTCGACGAGCAGGGTCCGTACGCCCCAGCGCTCCAGGAGCGCCCGGGCGGTGAGCCCGACCGGCCCACCGCCGACGATCAGTACCGGTACGTCGTCGTACGCCATGACAGCAATCTCCCCCACCCTGCGGCCGACCGCAATGCTGGCTTACGCTGCCGCTGTCAGCCGCCGACGTAGGCCGCGAGGTGCTCGCCGGTGAGGGTGGCGCGGGCGGCGACGAGGTCGGCGGGGGTGCCCTCGAAGACGATCCGGCCGCCGTCGTGACCGGCGCCGGGACCGAGATCGATGATCCAGTCGGCGTGCGCCATGACCGCCTGGTGGTGCTCGACGACGATGACGGACTTGCCGGAGTCGACGAGCCGGTCGAGCAGGCCGAGCAGTTGTTCGACGTCGGCGAGGTGGAGGCCGGTGGTCGGCTCGTCGAGGATGTAGACGCCGCCCTTGTCGGCCATGTGGGTGGCCAGCTTCAACCGCTGCCGCTCACCGCCGGACAACGTGGTCAGCGGCTGGCCGAGGCTGAGGTAGCCGAGCCCGACGTCGGCCATCCGTTCGAGGATCCGGTGCGCGGCGGGTGTGCGCGCCTCGCCGCCGCCCTCGCCGAAGAACTCCTCGGCCTCGGTCACCGGCATCGCGAGCACCTCGCTGATGTCGCGACCGCCGAGGTGGTGCTCCAGGACGGATGCCTGGAACCGCTTCCCCTCGCAGTCCTCGCAGGTGGTGGCGACGCCCGCCATCATGGCCAGGTCGGTGTAGACGACGCCGGCGCCGTTGCAGGTGGGGCAGGCGCCCTCGGAGTTGGCGCTGAACAGGGCGGGCTTGACGCCGTTGGCCTTCGCGAACGCCTTGCGGATCGGGTCGAGCAGCCCGGTGTACGTGGCCGGGTTGCTCCGCCGCGAGCCGCGGATCGGCGTCTGGTCGACGGACACGACACCTTCGTCGGCGGGGATCGACCCGTGCACGAGCGAGCTCTTGCCGGAGCCCGCGACGCCGGTGACGGCGACGAGCACCCCGAGCGGGATGTCGACGTCGACGCCGCGCAGATTGTGCGCGGTGGCACCACGAATCGGCAACGTGCCCGTAGGCTTCCGCACCACCTCCTTCAGGACGGTCCGGTCGTCGAGATGCCGGCCGGTGATGGTGCCGCCGGCCCGCAGCCCCTCGACGGTGCCCTCGAAGCAGACGGTGCCGCCCTCCGTACCGGCGCCGGGGCCGAGGTCGACGACGTGGTCGGCGATCGCGATGGTCTCCGGCTCGTGCTCGACGACGAGGACCGTGTTGCCCTTGTCCCGCAGCCGCAGCAGCAGGTCGTTCATCCGCTGGATGTCATGGGGGTGGAGACCCGTGGTGGGCTCGTCGAAGACGTAGGTGACGTCGGTGAGCGACGAACCGAGGTGGCGGATCATCTTCACGCGCTGCGCCTCGCCGCCCGACAGGGTGCCCGCGGGCCGGTCGAGCGCGAGATAGCCGAGGCCGATCTCCGAGAACGAGTCGAGGCTGTGCTGAAGCCTGTCCAGCAGCGGCCCCACCGACGGCTCGTCGAGGCCGCGCGCCCATTCGGCCAGGTCGCTGATCTGCATCGCGCACGCGTCGGCGATGCTGATCCCCGCGACCTTCGACGACCGGGCCCCCTCACCGAGCCGGGTGCCGTCGCACTCGGGGCAGGTGGTGAAGGTGACCGCCCGGTCCACGAACTCACGGATGTGCGGCTGCATCCCTTCCCGGTCCTTGGCCAGCATCGACTTCTGGATCCGCGGGATCAGACCTTCGTAGGTCATGTTGATGCCCGCGATCTTCATTCTGGTCGGCTCGCGGTGGAGGAAGTCGTGCAGCTCCCGCTTGGTGAACTTCCGGATCGGCTTGTCCGGGTCGTAGAACCCCGACTCGCTGTACAACCGGTGGTTCCAGCCGCCCGCCTTGTACCCGGGGACGGTGAGCGCGCCCTCGGAGAGCGACTTGGAGTCGTCGTAGAGCTGGCCGAGATCCAGATCGGTGACCGCCCCCCGGCCCTCGCAGCGCGCACACATCCCCCCGGTGCGGCTGAACGTCGCCTTCACCGCCTTCCGGGCACCGCGCTCCACCGTGATCGCCCCGCTCGCCCGGACCGAGGGGACATTGAAGGCATACGCGCTGGGCGGCCCGATGTGCGGCTTCCCGAGCCGGCTGAAGAGGATCCGCAGCATCGCGTTGGCATCGGTGGCGGTACCGACCGTGGAACGAGGATCCCCGCCCATCCGCTGCTGATCGACGCTGATCACGGTCGTCAGCCCGTCGAGGACATCGACCTCGGGCCGCGCCGGGGTGGGCATGAAGCCCTGGACGAAGGCGCTGTAGGTCTCATTGATCAGCCGCTGCGACTCCGCGGCGATCGTGTCGAACACCAGCGAGCTCTTCCCCGACCCGGAGACACCGGTGAACACGGTCAGCCGGCGCTTGGGGATCTCGATGCCGACGTCCTTGAGATTGTTCTCCCGCGCCCCGTGCACCCGGATCAGATCATGACTGTCGGCGATGTGCGGCACGGACGCCCGCGTGTCCGTCCTCTTGGCCCTGGCCATCGGGGTCTCCGTCCGTCGGCGGTCCGGTCCGTACCAGGAAAACAGAAGAACCCCAGCTGAGCTGGGGTTCTTCGCTGTGTCCGAGGGGGGACTTGAGCCCTTCGCCTGAATACTGGCCACTTTCATCCCTATCTGGGATGGAATGAGGCATGATGGACTGAAGCATTGCGCCCGAGGCCCGAATAGGATCTGGCCGTGCCCCAGACCTCGGTGGAAGACCATTACGCGAGCGCTGCGATACGCCATCATGACGACGCGGCCTATCTCCACGACGACGGCCGACTGCCCAACGCAGACCATCACTTCGGCTTCGCCGTGGAGTGTGCGCTGAAGAGTGTGATCCTTCGATACACCCAGGTATCGATGAATCCGACCAAGCCTGGCAAGCATCCGAGTGTAAAGCCCTGGGCGCCCGATGCGGCGGGCAAGCCCCAGTACTTCGGCCATCTTCCAGACCTGTGGTCCGACGTGGCACTCCTGTTGCATGGACGGGGCGGAAGCATACTGTCCGGTGTCCTCGCAGCCTCGGAGCCGTTCGACACCTGGTCCGTGGACGATCGCTACCTTGATGGGACGACTGTCACCGAGACCGAGGTCCGCAGTCGCAGGGCGGCGACCCAACAGATTCTCAGCCTGCATCAGCAGGCACTCATCGCCGGAGTACTCACGTGACCTTCCCGACCGATCCGGTCCGTTTCGACCAAGCACGGCCGCTCGCGGAGGCCATCGCCCGCGACGTGGCAGCCTCGGGGGTCGATGTTCTGCTCGTCAGGGACATCTTGGGCAGGTTCTCCCTACTCGTGGACGACCGCGCGAGCGCAGTCGACGTGAGCAAAGCCGAGGGTTGGCGGGAACGGCTCACGACCATCCTCGGCAAATATGCGACCGACCGGCCCGTGCTCTTCGCCTCCGGCCTCTTCCAACCCGAGTCCTTCTTCGGCTCGCCAAGGGTCTCTGCCCTGATCGGCTACAGCCCCGGCCCCGGGAAGGGGCGCATCCATTTGCTCGACAACACTGTCGTGGGTGAGGACTGGGCCAAGGTCAGCACCCCGGCCACGGAAGCCGACGGGGTTCGTACGGCACGCACCGCCGTCTACGGGATCAAGGGGGGTGTAGGCCGCTCCACAGCTACCTTTATGCTGGCCAAGCACCTCGCCGACCTGGGGCATTGCGTACTCGTCGCGGACTTGGACCTGGAGTCACCTGGCTCAGGCCCACTGCTGGTCGCCGAGGATCAGCTTCCCCGGTACGGAATCGTCGACCAGCTCGTGGAGTCCGCTCTGGGGAACGACGAGGACTTGGACCTTGTGGCACAGGCCACCCATGCCCACGTCAAGGGCAATGGTGAACTATGGGTCGCGCCGGCCCGTGGGCAAGGGGTCCCCGGAACCGAGTACGCCTACGTCGAGAAGCTCAACCGCGTCTACGCCGACGTGCCAGCCCAGGGCCTTTCCGATTTCGCGGACCGGCTGGAGGCAGCCGTCAGCGCCTGCGAAGAGGCCGTCGCAAGGGAGAGTCGACGCCCAGATGTCGTGATCATCGACAGCCGTGCCGGAATCCACGACATTGCGGCCGTCGCACTGTCTCGCCTCTGCGACCTGGCACTCCTCTTCGGCAGCGATAACCGGCAGACGTGGGAGGGCTACCGCGACCTCTTCACGGCGTGGCGCTCTTCGGGGCAGGCGCCTGCGATCCGGGAGAAGCTGCGAATGGTTGCCTCGATGGTTCCGGATTCGACGGACCGCCCCAAGGAACAGTACCTGGAGGCCTTCCGCGACCATGCCTGGTCCTGTTTCTCCGTCCTTTACGACGACCTTGTCGGCGACGACGCCTCAGGATTCAACCCCAGTCCCGAGGATGATTCGGCGCCACACGCGCCAATCCCCATCTTGTTCACCCTGGAACTCGTCGGCCTTGATACCGCCGCGACATCCGGCTGGGATGACCGCTCGTTTGTTCAAACTGCGTACGATTCCTTCCTGGACACCACCACCCGCCTCATGATCGAAGGACCGTGATGACTGCCCCCCTTGGAGCCGAGGAGTACCGCGACCTGTTGACTTCGGCGCTCCCGGATGCTCAGGATGCGGACACGGTCGAACCCTCGCTCTCCAACCTCTTTACCCCGGACAGCCATCGGTTGGCGCTCCACATGGACACGACCGTCGTCCGCGGCGGCCGCGGGGTGGGTAAGACCTTCTGGTACAGGACACTCCTGGATGACCAACTGCGCGAGGTCTCTGCCGAGGAGTACCGCATCGACCGGCTCCGGCACCTTAAGGTTCATCCTGGCTACGGCACAAAAATTGTGCCTCAGCTCTACCCGAGCCCAAACCTGCTGCGCAGCCTGCTGGATGCCGGAGTGACCCCGTACGACCTGTGGAACACTGTGCTGCTTGTGGCGCTCGGCCAGCCCGAGATTCAGCAGCCCATGCAGTGGCCAGAACGCATCCAATGGGTCCGTGCGCACCCCGAAGAACGCGACCTGACTATCGCCGAGGCTGATCGTCGAGCCCAAGCCGAAAAGGCCACACACCTTATCCTCTTCGACGCCCTGGAACATTTGCACCGGGACCGTGGCCAGGCCGACCGTCTGGTGGCCGGCATCCTGCAACTCGCCCTGGAGATGCGCCTGGGGACAAGGAACATCCGCTGCAAGATCTTTATCCGGCCTGACATGTTCGACGGCGCACTGCTGCACTTCCCGGATGCCTCGAAGCTGACGGCCAATGCCGCCAGCCTGAAATGGAGCACGACCAACCTCTACGGCCTCTTCTTCCACTACCTCGGTAACCACGACAGCGAGGGTGCGGAGCGCTTCCGGTCGCTGCAGGACGGCTGGACCGGGCACACGCACGGTCGACACCTGCTGCCCCCAGCACTATTGGGTGATCAAGGCACTCAGGCGGATATGTTCAGCCGACTGGCGGGGGCTTATATGGGAGCGAACTTCCGCAAGGGCATCACGTACACCTGGTTGCCGAACCACCTCATGGACGGAGTCGAGCAGGTCAGCCCGCGTAGCTTCCTCAATGCTCTGGGGATGGCGGTCAACGAGACGCGTGGCGACTACGCGGCGCACCCGTACGCCATCCACCACGAGGGAATCCGACGTGGCGTGCAGTCCGCATCGCGTACGCGCGTCGGTGAAATCCGAGAAGACATGCCGTGGGTGCATACGGCCATCGCTCCCTTGAACGGCCAGCAGGTCCCGATCGACCAGAATCTCTTGCTGGAGCGGTGGGCCGACGCGGACCTCACCACGCAGCTCCAGCGTGAGTCGGCCCGCGCTAGTGCTGCAGGCAGCGGTGCGGAGATCCGGACGGGGCCGCGATACCCGGACGATCACTTGCGCCTGATCGACGAGCTGATCGCCCTCGGCGTGATGCGTCGGCGCAAGGACGGCCGGATCGACCTGCCGGACGTGTACCGAATCGCGTTCTCCATCGGGCGCAAGGGAGGCGTGCCGAAGGTACAGTCCTGAGCCGCCTCACCTCGCTCCATCTCCCTGCCCGGGATTCCGCTGACCAGGCGGGACTCGGCAGGGCGGGCGGAGCGAGCCGGTGTGCCTGAACGGGGAGTCGATGCCAAAGTGCCACATCCCCTGGTCCGATCAAGGAGATCGCTCGGCTGTTGGTCACGTGGCTGGTCACGCCACAGCCCGGCAAACAGAAGAACCCCAGCTGAGCTGGGGTTCTTCGCTGTGTCCGAGGGGGGACTTGAACCCCCACGCCCGATAAAGGGCACTAGCACCTCAAGCTAGCGCGTCTGCCATTCCGCCACCCGGACCAGGTGTGTGTCTCTGCGGGGCGTTCCCCGCGGCGACATGGATAACTCTATCAAGGATTCGGAGTGCCTTTCACCAGGGATTTCGTCCGGAGCATAGGGTCCGTACATGGGCAATCCGGAACATCCTCCCCGCTTCCTCGCGGCCGGTGGCGCTCCCCGGTGGCGGCCGCGGCCGTTGTCGCCGTTGCGGGAGCATCTGCGGGACACGTTCTGGTTCGCGCCGACGATGGGGCTGGTGGGGGCCGTCCTGCTCGCCCTGGGGGTGCTGGAGCTGGACGGGCTGCTGGTGCGGGCCCTGCGGGAGCAGGAGGCGTATGACGACATCGCGTCGCTGATCGCGGTCGCCGACGACCTGAAGACGATCATCACGACGGTGGGCTCGGCGATGCTGACCTTCATCGGTGTGGTCTTCTCGATCTCGCTGGTCGCCCTCCAGATGGCCAGCGGCCAGATGACGCCGCGCGTCGTGCGGCTGTACGTGCGCAGCCGGATCACCAAGTGCACGTTCACGGTGTTCCTGGCGACGTTCCTGTTCGCGCTGATGGTGCAGGCGGCGTACGAGTCCGGGGACGATCCCCGGACGATCACCACGGTGCCGGTGATCTCCGCCTCGATGTGCGGGGTGCTGGTGCTGCTGAGCCTGGCGCTGTTCATCGCGTATGTGAACTCCACGCTGCGGCTGATGCGGGTGAGCCATGTCATCGACCGGATCATCCGGGAGTCGTTCCGGGTGATCGACCGGCACGCGGTGGCGGTGGCAGAGCGGCCGGAGCTGCCGGCGAGCGGCGGCGAGGTGGTGCACCGGGGGCCGGCTGGGGTGCTGCGGGACGTGCACATCGCCCGGCTGGTGCGGGTGGCGCGGCGGCACGGGGTGGTGCTGCGGCTGATCCCGCGCATCGGGGACTTCGTGGTGCCCGGGACGCCGGTGCTGACCGTGCACGGGGGTGCGCCGCCGCCCGCGCGGGCGCTGCGGTACACGGTGTCGGTCGGGGTGGAGCGCACGTTCCACCAGGACCTGGGGTTCGGGCTGCGGCAGCTCTCGGACATCGCCCAGCGGGCCCTGTCCCCCGCCGTCAACGACCCGACGACCGCCGTCGCCTGCCTGGACCGGATCACCCAGTTCCTGGCGGCCGTCGCCGGGCGGCCGCTGGGGACGCTCCACCACCGCGACCGCCGGGGCCGGGTGCGGCTGGTGCAGGACCTGCCGGGGTGGACGGACCTCGTGGACCTCGGTTTCGCGGAGATCCGCGGCTGCGCCATCAACAGTCCGCAGGTCACCCGGCGTCTCATGGCCTCCCTCGACGATCTGCGGCTGCTGGCCCCCGAGGACCGGCGGACGCCGCTGGAGCGGCACCGTACGCTCCTGATCCACGCCGTGGAGCGCTCGGTGCGGGAATCGGCGGACCGGGCGTTCGCGCTGCGGCCCGACCGGCAGGGGGTCGGCAGGTCGGCGCCCGGCGACGCGTGAGAGCGTTGCCCAGGACTGCCGGACATCGCCGCGACCGTGGGGGCTGATCGATTTGGGACGGGTGACCGCACGCCGCCGCGTGGTACGGGTCCGCGACGGGGCCGTGAACACCCGCCCGGACACCCTGGTCGCGGAGGAGCCGCTGGAGATCCGGCTGAACGGCAAACCGCTGGCCATCACCATGCGCACCCCGGGCGACGACTTCGACCTCGCCGCCGGCTTCCTCGTCAGCGAGGGCGTCCTGGGCCGTGCGGACGAGCTGGCGAACATCGTCTACTGCGCCGGGGCGACCGCCGACGGCGGCAACACCTACAACGTCGTGGACGTCCGGCTCGCCCCCGGCGTCCCCGTGCCCGACATCGCCCTCGAACGCAACGTCTACACCACCTCCTCCTGCGGCCTGTGCGGCAAGGCCAGTCTGGACGCGGTGCGCACCACCGCCCGCTGGCCGGTCACCGACGGCCCGGCACCGCTGCGGCTCACGCCGGAGCTGCTCTTCGCGCTCCCCGAGCGGCTGCGCGAGGCGCAGCGCGTCTTCGACCGCACGGGCGGGCTGCACGCGGCGGCCCTCTTCTCGCCCGGCGGCGAGCTCCTGGACGTCCGCGAGGACGTGGGCCGGCACAACGCCGTCGACAAGCTCGTGGGCGCCGCGCTGCGCCAGGGGCTGCTGCCGCTGGCCGGGAGCGTGCTGATGGTGTCCGGGCGCGCCTCGTTCGAGCTGGCACAGAAGGCCGTCATGGCCGGGATCCCGGTCCTGGCGGCGGTCTCGGCGCCGTCGTCGCTGGCCGTCGACCTGGCGGCGGAGACGGGGATGACGCTGATCGGGTTCCTTCGGGGCTCGTCGATGAACATCTACGCCGGGGAGGAGCGCGTCACGCTGTGAGGCGCGTAGTGCTAGTGCTCCGCCGGGGCGCGTGGCGCTCCGCTAGGCGCGGGGGATCCGTCAGGCGCGGGGCGGGCGGGCCCGCCAGCGGCCGCTGAGCCTGCCCAGCACCCCGAAGCGGTCCCACTCGTGGAACATCTCCGCCCACGGACCGCCGACCTGCCGCAGACAGCGGCGGATCTCCTCGACGTCCTCGGTGGACATCCGGCGCACCTCGGGCCGCAGCACCGAGTTGAGCAGCTCGGCGCGGATCTCGTCCCAGACCGGGCTGACGTCGGCGGCGGTGTGCCAGGCGACGAAGCAGACGGCGGCGTAGGTGGGGGTGCGGCGCAGCAGGTCGCGCACCTCGTCGCCCTGCGCCTCGCGGGCGTAGGCGTGCAGCAGGTATTCGTCCTCGGCGTGGACGAGGTCGGGCAGTTCGCCGGGGGCCGGGGGCGGGTCCATGCACAGCAGGTGGCGGGCGAGGACGTCGCCGAGCCGCTCCTCGATGCCGGCCTCCAGCGGCTCGGCCTGCCCGCGCAGGGTCACCACGCGCGCGGCGCACCCTGGCTTGGCGGCGCCGGCGGCGAGATCCCCGGCCTGTTCGAGGAGGAGCAGGGCGGCGTGCTCGCGCGGCGGGAGCTCGGTGCCGTCGCCGAGGACGCTCTGGAGGAGGGTCTTGGCCAGGCGGGGTGCCACGGGGTCGTCGGGGGTGCCGGTGAGCGCCGCCCGGACGAAGGGCTCGTCCAGGCCGGCGGCGTGGACGGCGCCCGGCGCGATGCCCTCCAGCAGGACGACGGCCTCCAGGGTTCCGAGCGGTTCCTCGCCCCAGACCAGGCGGTAGGCCGTGCGCAGGACGGACGGTGTGTCCTGGTGCTCGGGCCCGGCGGTCTTCACCAGGGCGTGCAGCAGGGCCGGGCGGTCCTCGTAGTCGGCGTGGACGTCGGTGTACTGGTCGGTGGGGTCGTCGACGTCGCCGGCGTCGTACTGGCCCGGCGCATCGTCGTCGTGCCCTGTGTTCTCTCGCGTGGCGTTCTCGGACCGGCGCAGCGCGGACATCGGCATGGCGGCGGCCATCCGGAGGTGGGGGCGCCCGGCGAGGTCGGCGCGGGGGAGCTCGGAGGCGAGGAGGCGGGTGAGGGG
>NZ_JAILXP010000600.1 GCF_020740895.1 Streptomyces sp. UNOB3_S3
CCCCGAGGGCTGGGACCCGATGGCGACCGCCCCCATCGGGTCCCAGCCCTCGGGGAGGGCGAGAACGTCCCGCACGACCTCGGGACAGAACATCGTCGACGACACCCACGCCGACCCCAGCCGCTCGCTCGCCAGCGTGACCAGGAAGTTCTGTACGGCCGCGCCGGCCGACACCACGAACATCTCCCGCTCGGCGGCCGAGCGCCGCGCGTCCGGATACGCGTGGGCGCCGTCCGTCACCAGGCAGGGCACCGCCAGGTACGGCGCCTTCCGCAGCACATCGCCCCGGCGCACGCGCCGGGCGATCCGGTCCTCGGAGAGCCCGTCGGCGCGCAGGTCCGCGATCCACGCCTCCCGCATGGCGTCCAGCAGCCGTGTCCGCGACTCCTCGGACTCCAGCAGCACGAACCGCCAGGGCGTCGTGTGGTGCGGGGCCGGGGCGGTGACGGCGGCGGCGACGGCCCGGCGCACCGCGCCCGGGTCCACGGGGTCGTCGGTGAACTCCCGGACGGTGCGCCGCAGCGACACCGCCTCCTTCACGGCTTCCGAGGTCCCCAGCCGGAACATGTCGTCGACGGCGGGCCGCACCAGCCAGCTCGCGCCCTCGTACGCGTCGTCCTCACCGGCCTCGGTCACCACGTGCGGCAGCCCCCGCACCACGGCCACCGGCAGGCCCCCGGCCTTGCCCTTGACCAGGTCACCGGCGGCGGCGAGCTCGTCGACCGTCGCCACCACCGTCGCGACCAGCGGATTGCCGTACGCGTCCACGCCGCCGCGCAGGTCGTCGGCGACCCGTACGCCCGCCGCGCCGATCGCGAAGTCCGTGACGCCCTTGCGCCAGGGCCGGCCGGCCGTGTCGGTGACGACGACGCCGACGTCCACGCCGAGCGCCTCGCGCAGGCCCTCGCGGATCCGCCGGGCCGAGGCGTCGGGGTCCTCGGGCAGCAGCAGAACCGTCCCGGCGCGGGTGTTGGACGCGTCCACGCCGGCGGCGGCCATCACGAGCCCCAGCCGGTTCTCCACGACGCGCAGCGTGCCGCGCCGGGCCACCAGCCGTACGGTCTCGGAGTCGATCGCGGCCTCGCGGTCCTCGGCGGCGAGGATCCGGCCCTCGGCCTTGCTGAGGATCTTCGAGGTGACGACGAGGACGTCGCCGTCGGCGAGCCCGGGCAGCCCCTCGCCCAGGGCGGCGCCGGCGATGAGCTTGGCCAGGTCGTCCCCGGGGCGCACCTCGGGGATGCCGGGCAGGGCCCAGACCCGGTACTCGGGGGCCGCGCTCACGCCCGTGCCTCCTCGGCCAGGGCCAGCGCCGCGCGGGCCATGGCGGCGGTGGCCTCGACGTCGGTCATCATCAGCGGCACGGCCCGGCAGCGGATGCCGGCCTCCTCGACCTCGGCCACGGCGTCCGCGTCGACGGAGTCGACCAGCCAGCCGTCGAGCAGCCCGGAGCCGTAGTGGCGGGCCACGGCGGCGGCGGTGGCCTCGACGCCGACGGCGGCGAGCACCTTGTCGGCCATGCCGCGCACGGGCGCGCCGCCGACGATGGGGGAGAGGCCGACGACCGGGGCGGCGGCGTCCGCGACGGCCTCCCGGACGCCGGGGACGCCCAGGATCGTGCCGACGCTCACCACGGGGTTGGACGGCGGGAAGAGGACGACGTCGGCCGCCGCGATCGCCTCCAGCACCCCGGGCGCCGGCTTGGCCTGCTCCGCCCCGACCGGGACGATCGCGTGGGCGTCCACCGAGGCCCGCATCCGCACCCAGTACTCCTGGAAGTGGACGGCCTTGCGGGCGCCCGGCCCGCCCTCGGGGTCGTCGATCATGACGTGGGTCTCGACGCGGTCGTCGCTCATCGGCAGCAGGCGCACGCCCGGCTGCCAGCGCGCGCACAGCGCCTCGGTCACGGCGCTCAGCGGGTACCCGGCGGCGAGCATCTGCGTCCGCACGATGTGCGTGGCGAAGTCGCGGTCGCCGAGGCCGAACCACTCCGGGCCCACGCCGTAGGCGGCGAGCTCCTCCTTCACGGCGAAGGACTCGCCGGCCCGGCCCCAGCCCTGCTCCTCGTGGATGCCGCCGCCGAGCGTGTACATCACGGTGTCGAGGTCGGGGCAGACCTTGAGCCCGAACAAGTGGATGTCATCGCCGGTGTTGCCGATGACGGTGATGTCCGCGTCGGGGACTGCTGACATGAGGCCACGAAGGAAGCGGGCGCCCCCGATCCCGCCGGCCAGAACCACAATGCGCTGCATGGGCGCAGTCTTTCAGGAGCGCGCTCCCATATTGAAGGGCGGGCCCGGGGCGCCGCGCCCTAGCTCGTCACGACGGCGGACGGCCGTACGGCGGAGGCGCACAGCGGCGGCCGGTGCATGGGCATCTCGGTGAGCCCGGGGTAGTAGACGTGGAGGCTCACGGCCGGTTCGAGGGAGTCGTTGACGACCTCGTGGGCGTACCCGGGCGCGAAGACGCGCTGGGTGCCCGCTCCCAGCGCGTGGCGCGTGCCGTGGGCCGAGAGCTCCGCCAGTTCGCCCTGGAGGACGGTGAGGACTCCGGAGGACGGGCCGTGGTCGTGGAGCCCGCTGCCCTGGCCGGGCACCCAGCTCAGCAGCCAGACCTCGTAGCCGGGGCCGGTGCGCAGCCGGTGGTACCAGCGGGTGGTGGCGTCGTAGCGCACCAGCGGGGCCCAGGAGGC
>NZ_JAILXP010000601.1 GCF_020740895.1 Streptomyces sp. UNOB3_S3
GGTCAGGGGGGCGCGTCGGATCCCGCGCACCCAGCGGACGTGACCGGCACCGCACCGGCCGATGCGGGACGCCGCCAACCGGCATGGCACTCTTAGACCTGCGTCATCAGACAGACAAAGGTTCGGGTTCGGGCGAGGAGCGGGGACAGTGCAGCGCTGGCGTGGCTTGGAGGACATCCCCCAGGACTGGGGGCGCAGCGTCGTCACCATCGGCTCGTACGACGGCGTGCACCGCGGGCACCAGTTGATCATCGGTCGTGCGGTGGACCGGGCGAGGGAGCTGGGCGTTCCCTCGGTCGTGGTCACCTTCGACCCGCACCCCAGCGAGGTCGTGCGCCCCGGCAGCCACCCGCCGCTGCTGGCGCCCCACCACCGGCGCGCGGAGCTGATCGCCGAGCTGGGCGTGGACGCGGTGCTGGTCCTGCCGTTCACGGCGGAGTTCTCGAAGCTGTCGCCCGCCGACTTCGTGGTCAAGGTGCTGGTCGACAAGCTGCACGCCAGCCTCGTCGTCGAGGGCCCCAACTTCCGCTTCGGCCACCGGGCGGCGGGCAACGTCGACTTCCTCAAGGAGCTCGGTGGCACCTACGACTTCGACGTCGAGGTCATCGACCTCTTCGTCTCGGGCGAGGCGGGCGGCGGGCTGCCGTTCTCCTCGACGCTGACCCGCCGTCTGGTCGCCGAGGGCGACGTCGCGGGCGCCATGGAGATCCTCGGCCGTCCGCACCGCGTGGAGGGCGTCGTCGTGCGCGGCGCCCAGCGCGGCCGCGAGCTCGGCTTTCCCACGGCCAACGTGGAGACCCTGCCGCACACCGCGATCCCGGCCGACGGGGTGTACGCGGGCTGGCTGACCGTCGACGGCGAGGCCATGCCCGCCGCCATCTCGGTCGGGACGAACGTGCAGTTCGACGCCACCGAGCGGACGGTGGAGGCCTACGCCATCGACCGTGTCGGCCTCGACCTCTACGGGATGCACGCGGCCGTGGACTTCCTCGCGTACCTGCGCGGCATGGAGAAGTTCGCGTCCATCGACGCGCTGCTGGACCGCATGGCCGAGGACGTGAAGCAGGCGCGCGACCTGGTCACCGCGCACGAGGCCGCGGTCGTCGCCGGCTAGGACACGTACAACGGGAAGGGCCCCGGGCACGTACATCGCGCCCGGGGCCCTCCGTTTTCCCCCGTGCCTACTGCTGCGGCGGCAGGGGCCAGCCCTCCGGCTGCGGCTGTGGCTGGGGCTGCTGCCCGTACGGGGCCGGCGGCTGGGCCTGGGGCATGCCCTGGGGCACACCCTGGCCGTAGGGGTTGTACTGCGCCTCGGGCACGGCGGCCGGGGGAGCGTAACCGCCCGGCATCGGCTGCGCCTGGTGGGGCGCCGCGTACAGGCCCTGTTGCTGCTGGGCGCGGACGAAGTCCTCGGCGACCATGGCGGCCAGGTGGAAGTACGACTCGCGGGTCTTCGGCCGCATCATCTCCAGGTCGACCTCGGCGCCGGTGGCCAGGTGCTCGTCGAACGGCACGACCACGACGCCCCGGCAGCGCGTCTCGAAGTGCGAGACGATGTCCTCGACCTTGATCATCTTGCCGGTCTCCCGGACCCCCGAGATCACGGTGATGCTCCGCGACACCAGCTCGCCGTAGCCGTGCGCGGCGAGCCAGTCGAGGGTGGTGCTGGCGCTGCTCGCGCCGTCCACGGACGGCGTGGAGATGATGATCAGCTGGTCGGCGAGGTCGAGGACCCCGCGCATCGCGCTGTAGAGGAGGCCGGTGCCCGAGTCGGTGAGGATGATCGGGTACTGCTTGCCCAGCACGTCTATGGCGCGCCGGTAGTCCTCGTCGTTGAAGGTCGTCGAGACGGCCGGGTCCACGTCATTGGCGATGATCTCCAGTCCGGAGGGCGCCTGGGACGTGTAACGGCGGATGTCCATGTAGCTGTTGAGGTGCGGGATCGCCTGGACGAGGTCGCGGATGGTCGCGCCCGTCTCCCGGCGCACCCGGCGGCCGAGCGTACCGGCGTCGGGGTTGGCGTCGATCGCGAGGATCTTGTCCTGGCGCTCGGTGGCCAGCGTCGCGCCGAGGGCGGTGGTGGTCGTCGTCTTGCCGACGCCGCCCTTGAGGCTGATGACCGCGATGCGGTAGCAGGACAGGACGGGCGTACGGATCAGCTCCAGCTTGCGCTGCCGCTCGGCCTCCTCCTTCTTGGCGCCGAACTTGAAGCGGGCCGCCGGGTTCTGCTTCTTCGGCTTCTGCTTCGCCTTCAGCAGCCGCTCCGAGGACAGCTCGACCGCCGCCGTGAAACCGAGCGGGGCGCCGTGCACGGACCGCTGACGCTGCTCCGGCGTCACGGTCGGCCAGCCGCCGGCCCGGGGGTCGACGGGGGCCTCGGGAACACCGGGCTGACCGGGTGTCTGACCGGGCATCTGACCAGGAGCCTGGCCGGGCATCTGGCCGGGCGCCTGGCCGGGATACGTGCCCGGGTGCGCCGCCGGGTCCATGGCCGGCGGGAGGGCGCCGGGCTGCTGCGGCTGATGGGCCTGGTGGGCCGCCGCCGCTTCGGCGCCGGGGAAGGGCATGCCGGGCACCGGCGCGGCCGGCGCGCCCGGCTGGGCGTACGCCCCGGGAACGCCGGGCTGCGGCTGCCCCGGCGCGGCGGTGGGCGGCAGCGCGCCGGGGTACCCGTTGGGCTCCAC
>NZ_JAILXP010000602.1 GCF_020740895.1 Streptomyces sp. UNOB3_S3
CCGGGCGCCGCACCCGCGCCCGCGCCCCACCCGCAGGGCGGCAGCGACGAAGGGCAGATCTGATGACCACGCCGGCCAACCCGACCCCTTCGACCCCGGCCCCTTTGATCCGGCAGCCGAGCAGCGGCCTGTTCACGACGTCGGACTTCGAGTGGAAGACGCACGAGCAGCTCCTGGCGATGATCGAGCACGCGGACGCGCCGGGGACACTGCACCTGGGCACCAAGCTCAAGGTCGCGGCCACCGCCATCAAAAAGCTCGGCGAAGACCTGAAGGCCCACATGGCCAAGGTCGAATGGGAGGGCCAGGGCGGCGACGCCTTCCGCGAATGGGGCGCGGACATGGCCAACGCGACGCTGCGGCTGGGGGAGTTCAGCCACAGCGCGGGCGCCTGGATGGCCGAGGCGGCGGAGACACTGACCTTGGTGAAGTCGTCGATGCCGGACGTCTCGTCGGATGCGAAGACGATCCTGGACGCGTTCCGGAGCAGCAACCCGGGACAGGTGGGCGCTGTGGCACTGCCGGGGCTGACGGCCCAGGGCGGCGTGTCGCCGGCGGCTTCCGGGCCTTCGCAGGCGCAGGCATACGCGGCGCAGCAGCAGCTGGACGCGGACCGCGCGGAGGCGGCCCGGCTGATGCGGAAGCTTGCGGAGTCGTATTCGTGGTCGGCACACCAGATTTCGGCGGCGGAAAGGCCTACGTTTCGGCCGATGCCCAATGCGATTCCCGGCGATGGTGACGGGAGTCACGACCGGGAGTACGTCGGAGGGGCAGGCGGTAGTCGGCATGGGTCCCAGGGCGGAGTAAACAGCCCGGAGATGAGCTCGATCGGCGGCGAGCCCCGAAGCACGGGTCGACCTGGAGTGGCTCTGCCCAGGGCTGGCGGTCCTGGAAGTGCGGGGGCCGCTCCGATCGTCGGACGTCGCGGTGTAGTTCTGCCGGATGGGAACGTCGGCACTGAGATCGATGGTGTTGCTTCAATGTCGACCGTTCCCCCCATCCAGCCTGCGGGCAAGGCAGACAGTCATGTAGGTGGCCAGGTCGATGAGAGATCGCCGTCTCTGCCGGGTGTCGTTGTACCCTCCACGGCACTGCCCGGGAGACCGGCCGGTGGAGGCGGCGTTCCTCCGTTGACGCGACAGCCCATGGCAACTGGACCAGGGGCGGGGGTGGTGCGGCCTGGCTTGGCGGTACCACGTGTCGCCGATCCCGGCATTGTTGGAGGACGGCCCGTCCCGCCCGGCCAGGGGCTACCGACTGGCCAGGCACCGCGTGGCACGGTCATCGGCGCTGAAGGTCAGGGACAAGCCCAAGGTCGAATGCCGGTGGGTACGGGCCCTGTTGTGGGCGGCTCGAGTAGTACGGGCATGGTGACCGGACGGCGCTTGGCCACTGAGCCAGGTGGCGTCGTTGGTGGCCGTCCAGCCCAGCGCCCCGGTAATGCTGGAGAATTCACCCCTGGTGGAGCGGGTTTGGTCCGGAGCCGTCCGGCGGCGGACGGCAGCGCATTGCCGCGAGGCGGTGTGCAAGGAGGGGGTGCCTTCCTGGCGCCAAGCACGGCAGGAGGTGCCGCCTCGCGGCGTGGCCATGGCGGGCAGCGCCCCGGCTACCTTGTCGAAGATGAGGAGACCTGGTCGCAGGTCCATCGACGTGTTGTTCCGCCGGTCATCGAATAGTGCGCGAAAATGATGAGAGGGCGGACATGTGCCGTGTCGAACGAAACGGGCTCGTGAGACGCGGGATCGTCGTGAGCTCGGCTGCCGTACTCCTTGCTCTCGCTGCCCCTGCTCCTCTGACCCAAGCTGACACGATCCGTTCACAGCAGTGGTACTTGGACGCGATGCGGGCTGAAGAGATGTGGCGGACGAGTACAGGCTCCGGCATGACTGTGGCCGTGGTCGACAGCGGAGTGGACGCAGAGCTGCCAGACCTTCAAGGCCAAGTGCTCCCCGGTAGGGACTTTTCGGGCTTGGAAGGGGACGCACACTCGGACTACGACGGCCATGGGACGAGCATGGCTGTTCTTATCGCTGGAACTGGGGGAGGCAACGGGGGAACAGGAGCCTTTGGCCTGGCTCCTAAGGTCAAGATCCTTCCTCTGCGTGTCACCAATGCCAAAGTGCCTGTGCCAAAGGTGCTGCCCGCTACTTCTATCGCTGCGGCGATCCGATATGCGGCTGACTCTGACGCCAGGATCATCAACGTGTCCATGGGCGGGTCGTTCGAGCACACAGACGAAGCGGAGGCGGTAAGGTACGCGGTCGCCAAGGGGAAGTTGATCTTCGCGGCAGTCGGTAATACTGGCGATAAGAGCAACTTGCCCGAATATCCTGCCGCGTTCCCAGGCGTGGTGGGCGTAGCCGCCGTAGACCAGGACATCAAGGCCACCGCCGAATCGCAGCACGGCCCCCAGGTCGACCTGGCCGCCCCAGGCGACAACATCGTCGCCACCTGCAAGGGCGGCACCGGCCTCTGCCGAAGCCACGGCACCAGCGACGCCACCGCCCTGACCTCCGCCTCCGCCGCCCTCCTCTGGTCCGCCCACCCCGACTGGACCGCGAACCAGATCCTCCGCGTGCTCATCAACACCGCCGGCGGCCCCAAGAGCGGCGAGAAGCGCAGCGACTCCATCGGCTACGGCGTGGTCCGCCCCCGCATCGCCCTCCAGAACCCC
>NZ_JAILXP010000603.1 GCF_020740895.1 Streptomyces sp. UNOB3_S3
GCTGGGCCGCGGGCGGGAAGTTCGGCGGCAGCGGCGGCAGGGAGGCCTGAGGCGCGGGAGGCGGGGTCCAGGCGGGTGCCGGGGCCTCGGCCGGCGCGGGCGCCGGAGGCGTGGCGGCCCACGCCTCGTCGCCGCCCGGAGCGGACGAAACGGGCGCGACCGGAGCAACCGGAGCGACTGGCGTGGCCGGAGTAACCGGAGCAACCGGCGGCGCGGGCGCGACGGACGGCGCCGCCGCCGGCGCGCTCTGCGTGTACCACGCGGGCGGCGTGTAATCGATGGTGAACTCGCCCGTGTGCTCGGGCTCGTGTTCGTACCCCGGCCCGTGCTCGGCGTCGGACCGGTCCTCGCCGGCTGTCTTCCCGGCCGCTCGGATCTCGTCCCGATCGCTGCTCACAATGCCTCCTGCTGGTGTGGTCGGCTGCCCATGGATGCGGTGTCCATGGATTCGGTGGACTCAGCTGGCGGGGCCGACCGTTACTGTCGCCCCGACCGCCCGGATTTCCCCATCTGTCGCAGAACAGGACCGGCGTCGGGTTGTCCAGTGCGTGCGTACGTTCTTACAGACTAATCGTCATCCGCATCTCCGCGGCAGGCCCGCCCCCGCCCCACCATCCGCCCCTCGACGCGGCAAGGCTTCCCCGCGCGGCGGCCGTGACACCGCTCCCGCGCCGGTGGAGCCGGGTGTCACTCCATGCGCCGGGCGGCGCCCAGCAGACCCGTCTCCGGCTCGGTCGGCAGGGTGGTGACATACATTCGTGACGAACGCGTGCACCAAAGCGTGACGCCGTCGGGGAGCGTGGACAGCGTTTCGACGTCCTCCGGCGGCAGGTTCATCGTCCGGCCGATCTGCCGGGCCTCGTCGGGCGCGACCCGCTGAACGCCCACCAGATCCGCCTGGTCCAACAGGCGCGGCGTGGTGGGGCTCGGATAGGGGAGCAGGGTGAGCACCGACTGCCAGGGCGCCGGGCCCGTACGGCCGCGCGGCGGCCGCGCCCCGCAGTCGCGTACGACGAGCACGGGGCTGTGCGTGGACGGCCCCTGCGGCGGCATCCGGCCGACGTCGTGGAGCGTGACGCACTGCTGCCCGCTGTTCGCCGACTGCGCGAGCGCCGTCCACAACTGCCGCCGCCCGGTCTCGACGGCGACGCGCGCCCCCGTGCCGACCGCGCGCAGCGCGATGACCTGTGCCGTCCATGCGCCGCCGACCAGGACCACCTCGTAGGGGACGGGCCGGCCGAGGCCCAGGACGGCGGGCGCGCCCTGCTCGTCGGAGCCGATGACGACCCCGTCGTCACCCACGGGCAGCGCCAGCGAGGCGAATTCGTCGGGCAGCAGCTCATGCCGCCCGCGACGCGGCCCGAGCAGCCCGAAGCCGAACCGCGCCCGTCGGGCGGGCGGCGAGGCCGCCGCCCCGGCCGGTTCCGCCCCCGCCGGATCCGCCACGGGCGCCGCCGTCACGGGCGCCGCCACCATGGGCGCCGCCGTCACAGTCGTCGTTGCCGTCACCGGAGTGTTCATCAACGCGTCCCTCCCAGCGGCAGCGTGGCGAGCACGCCCGGCACCTGCTCGTGGTCCAGCCGGACCAGCCCGACCTTCACCGCCCGGGCGGCCCGCTCCAACTCACGCCGCACCGCTCCCAATTCATCCGCACTACGCCCGCATATCCGTACATGTCCCGTCAGTGTGGGCGCGTGCCGTCCTTCGAGCGTCCGCCCCCGGCCGAGCGTCAGGCTCAGCGTCGTCGACAGCGCGGGCAGCGACGTGAGCAGCGCGGCGAGCTGCGGCAGGCCGGTGGCGCCCGCCCCCAGCCGGGGCCAGCGGCTCACCCAGTACACCGAGTGCCAGCGGTCGTCGCACCGCCAGGCGCGCGAGGTCTCCGCCGTGCGCCGCGCGGGCGAGCCGGCGCGCCCCGCCTGCGCCGTGGCCGCCGGATTGAGGTCGGCCGCCGCGGCGAGGGCGGCCGTCAGCTCCTCCTCGGACAGCAGCGTCGCCGTGAACCCGGCGCCCGGCAGCCTGCTGGCCAGTTGCCGCGCCGCGCGCAGCACACAGCGCCGCGCCCCCTCGGCGCCGCCTCCGCGTGCCGCCACGGCCTCCGGGCACAGCTCCGGGTCGAACTTCAGCGCCACCCACGTCTGCCGCACCGCGGGGGCGCCGCTCATCTCGTGCAGTAACGCGTAGTTCCGCGCGGGCAGCGCCTGTCCGGGCAGATGCGGGGCGGGCGCCGGCAGGGTGCTCTGCACGACCTGCGCCGACTCCAGCAGGACGCCGTCCACGTCCATCGCGTCCCGCAACAGGTCCAGCGGCAGCGCCCGCTCGGTCCGCGCGGCCCGCAACGGCCGGTCCACGGCGTCCACGCGCAGCACCGCCGTCAGGAACGTGCCGTCGCCGACCAGCCCGACCGGCCGCCGGTCGCGATCGGTGAAGGACTCGGTCCACAGCGCCGGTTCGCATTCCACCAGGGGCGCCAGGCGCGGATCCGTGCCCGGCGTCACCGGCTGCGCCGCCGCCCGTCGCGCCCGCCGCCGCAGCGCCGCCACGGCGGTCAGCCACTCCACGGCGGGCCGCCGCCCGAGCCGTACGAACGCCAACGCCACCAGCACCACCGCGACCACCACGGCCGGGACCAGCGCCGCCCGCCCACCCGC
>NZ_JAILXP010000604.1 GCF_020740895.1 Streptomyces sp. UNOB3_S3
CCCGGACATGCAACGCGTCACGATCCGGATCGGCATAGACCGCCACACTGGCGATCCCCGCGTCCCGGCACGCACGAGCGACACGGACAGCGATTTCGCCACGATTGGCGATAAGCACCTTGCGCACGATGGCTCCCTCCTTGAAACAAGGTGAGTTTAGGTACTGGCGACACTCTGTGCCGACCCGACTTCCGGGGTGACCTTGCCCACACGGAGCGTGAGAAGGGAGCCGTGCGTGAGCCCAAGTCCCCAGATCATCCACGGTACGCCGGGTTTCCCGGAGTGCCGCTCGCGCGGCCGTGTGGCCAAGCTCTCGGATGGCGGCCGGGAGTGGCGACGCCGAATCTTTGTGGAGTCCCTACGAACGGGTGACACAAAGTTTGCGTGCCGTCCCGGGCCGTAGGCACCGTTGCCGATAGATCTACCCGTCAGTAGGGCGGCTGATGTCCGACACGCCCCGCGACTTCGCCGCCGCCTCCGCGACCGCGCGGAGCGTCTCCGTCACCTGCGGACCGCGCCGGTGGAAGTCGTCCAGCGGGAGCGCCGCCGACACGGCCGCCAGGCCGGCGGACGAGGGCACCGGCACCGCCACACACGCCACACCCGGCACGCACTCCTCCACCTCCACGGCCACCCCCTCGCTGCGCACCCGCCGCAGCTGGACGTCCAGTCGTTCCGCCGAGGTGATGGTGTGCGGGGTGATCGCCCGCATCCCCGAGGCCGCCAGGTAGCGCAGCCGGGCCGCCCGGGGGAGGGCGGCCAGCAGGACCTTGCCGTGGGCGGTGGCGTACCCCTGGGCGTCCTGGCCGGTGCCGAACCCGCCGGTGGGGTGAGTCGCGGTCGCCCCGGCGAGGACGGCGATGTCGCCGTCGCGGTACGTGCTGAAGTAGGTGTCGACCCCGGCCGTCCGGTGCGCCCTCGTCAGCAGCTCCTGCACCTCGTCCCCCATCCGCATCTGCTGCTGGAAGGCCCGGTGGAGGGCGGGCACCCGGTAGCCGAGGACGTAGCCGGCGGGCGTACGGGTGAGGTGGCCGCGGTCCGTGAGGGCGCCCAGCAGTTCGTACACCGTGGAGAGGCCGCAGCCCAGCCGACGGGCGAGCGCCTTGGCGGGCACGGGGCCGGTGGCGGCGGCGACGGCGTCCAGGACGTCCAGGGCGCGGTCGACGGACTGCGGCGGCATGGCGGGCGGGCTCCTTCGGTGATCGTGGCGGGTTCGGTGGTGAAGAGACCGAGGTGGTGCGGTAATTCCTGGTGGCGGTGGAGGCGTGGGTGGTGAACTGCGCTGACTGGGCCGGGCATTGCCTCCGGTGGCCCAGGGGATCGTGACCGAAATACCCTGACATCGTTGATGAAGTCATGATCAAGCGCATTGCTGCCGCTGCCGTTCTGGCCGGCGCCGCACTGTCCATGTCCTCCGTCGCTGCCGCCGCCGACCCCGCACTGCCGACGCCGGTGGGGCCGCCCCCGTCGTCGAGCGCGGGACCGGTCGGTGTCACGGCCCCCTCGCCGGACGCGCCGGTGAAGGGCGACCCCAAGGCGGGCCCGGGGAAGCAGGGTCCGGCCAAGAGCGCTCCCGGCAAGAAGGCCCCGGGCAAGGGCGCGCCCGCCAAGGGCGGCCCCGCCAAGGCCCAGGCCCCGAAGAAGGGGCAGCCCGCGAAGGGGCAGCCCGCGAAGGGACAGCCCGCCAAGGGGCAGCCGGTCAAGGGGCAGGCCGCCGCCCCGAAGGGCCAGGCCCCCAAGGCCCCGGCCGCCCACGGCGCCCCGGCCCCCCAGGGCATGCCCGCGGCGCAGCCCGCTCCCACCATGCAGGACATGGCCCCGGACCACGACCAGAGCATCTACCCCGGCGTGGTGAAGGGGCTCGGCAAGCTCGACCAGCTCAGCCAGCTGAAGCAGGTCGGTGCGGCGACCAGCGCGCTGCCGCTTTAAGCTCCGCCGGATATGCGGTCGGTCGGCCGCGGGTCGGCCGTGGCCGATCGCGCCCACGCGGCGGTAGCCGCAAATCGACACCGCCCCGCGCCCCTTGCGGGGCCCGTCAGGCCCAGAGGTCGGTGATGCCTACGCCCAGCTCCGCGAGCAGTCGGCGGAGCAGCGGGAGCGACAGGCCGATGACGTTGCCGGGGTCGCCGTCGATGCCCTCGACGAACGGCGCCGAGCGGCCGTCGAGGGTGAAGGCGCCCGCGACGTGCAGCGGTTCGCCGGAGGCCACATAGGCGGCGATCTCGGCGTCGGAGGGCTCGCCGAAGCGGACCGTCGTGGAGGCCGTCGCCGAGGCGCGGCGGCCCGTGGCGGTGTCGACGACGCAGTGGCCGGTGCGCAGGACGCCGGCGCGGCCGCGCATGGACTTCCAGCGCGCGGTCGCCTCCTCGGCGTCGGCGGGCTTGCCGAGGGCCTGCCCGTCCAGTTCCAGGACCGAGTCGCAGCCGACGACGAGGGCGCCGGCGGCCGCGGGCTGCGCGGCCACCGCGGCCGCCTTGGCCTCGGCCAGCACCAGGGCCAGCTCCGCCGGGGTCGGGGCGTCCAGGGCGTCCTCGTCCACCCCGCTGACGATCACCTCGGGGGCGAGGCCGGCCTGCCGCAGCAGCCCGAGCCGGGCGGGGGACTGGGAGGCGAGGACGAGGCGGCGGGACGGGGTGCGGT
>NZ_JAILXP010000605.1 GCF_020740895.1 Streptomyces sp. UNOB3_S3
CCCTACTACACGGCGGAGACCGCCCCCGGCTACCTCCCCGGCATCCTCGCCCGCCACGGCTTCGACCCCGAGGGCCGCCCCCTGCGCGAGCCGCCCGCACCCGGCCGCGAGGAGAGCGCGCTGCGCCGCGCCACCCGGAACGCCCTCCGGGAAGCCGCGCGCGGGGCGTACCGGCACGGTGTGCAGCGCGTGGCGCCCGTCATCCGCCGGCTGGGGGAACTGTGACCGAGGAGTACACCATGTCGTCCGCCCCACCGGCCGTCCTGGCCGTTATCCCCGCCCGCGGCGGTTCCAAGGGGGTGCCCGGCAAGAACCTCGCCCCCGTCGGCGGCGTCCCGCTCGTCGCCCGCGCGGTCCGCGCCTGCCGGGCGGCACGCCTGGTCACCGACGTCGTCGTCTCGACGGACGACCCGGCCGTCGCGGCCGCCGCCCGCGCCGCGGGCGCGGAGGTCGTCCAGCGGCCCGCCGCGATCGCCGGGGACACCGCGACGAGCGAGGCGGCGCTGCTCCACGCGATGGACGCGTACGAGGCGATGCGGGGGGTGCCGGTGGGCACGGTGCTCCTGGTGCAGTGCACCAGCCCGTTCCTCACGACGGAGGACGTGGAGGGGGTGGCCGCCGCTGTCGTAGAGGGCGGAGCGGACACGGCGCTGACGGTGGCCCCGTTCCACGGCTTCGTGTGGCGGGATGAGGCCGCAACCCGGTTGTGGGCAGGCGTTCCGCAGGGCGGAACGGGTGGGCACAACCGGACGACGGTGCCGCACCCGTCCCGGGGCGCGGGGGCGGAGCCCCCGGTTACGGGAAGGGGCGGGACCGGGGTCAACCACGACAAGACGGTCCGCCCGCGCCGCCAGGACCGCCCCCAGGACCTCCTCGAAACCGGCGCCGCCTACGCCATGGAAGCCACCGGCTTCCGCCAGAACCGGCACCGCTTCTTCGGCCGCACCGAACTCGTCCGCACCGACCCCTCCCGCGTCCTGGAGATCGACGACCCGCACGACCTCGCCCGCGCCCGGGCCCTCGCGCCCCTGCTCGACACCGCCCCCGCCGCCCTGCCGCGCCGCGAGGACGTCGACGCCGTCGTCCTCGACTTCGACGGCACCCAGACCGACGACCGCGTCCTCATCGACGCCGACGGGCGCGAGCTCGTCGCCGTCCACCGAGGGGACGGCCTCGGCGTCGCCGCGCTGCGCCGGGCGGGGCTGGCGGTGCTGATCCTGTCCACCGAGACCAACCCCGTCGTCGCCGCGCGCAGCCGCAAGCTCCGTGTGCCCGTGATCCACGGCAGCGAGCGCAAGGACGTGTCGCTCAAGCAGTGGTGCCAGGAGCACGGCATCGACCCCCAGCGGGTGCTCTACGCCGGCAACGACGTCAACGACCTGCCCTGCCTGGGCCTCGTCGGCTGGCCCGTGGCCGTCGCCGACGCCCACGGCACCGTACGCGCCGCCGCCCGTGCCGTGACCTCCGCCCGGGGCGGCCGCGGCGCCGTCCGCGAGATCGCCACCTGGCTCCTCGGCGAAGACCTCGGCACCACCGCCTGACTCCTCCCTCGCTCCCTTCCCTCACTCCCTCCCTCCCCGTCACCAAAGGAACCGCCCCGTCATGAACCCAGCACCGCGCAGCGGAACCCGCACCCGGCTCCTCGGCGACCGGCCCGTCGGCCCCGGGCACCCCGTCTACGTCACGGGCGAGATCGGCATCAACCACAACGGCGACCTCGACACCGCCCTCGCCCTCGTCGACGCCGCCGCCGACGCCGGCTGCGACGCCGTGAAGTTCCAGAAGCGCACCCCCGAGACCTGCACCCCGCGCGACCAGTGGGACCTGGAGCGCGACACGCCGTGGGGCCGGATGACGTACATCGACTACCGCCACCGGGTGGAATTCGGCGAGGACGAGTACCGCGCCATCGCCGAGCACTGCGAGAAGCGCGGCATCGCCTGGTTCGCCTCGCCCTGGGACACCGAGTCCGTCGCGTTCCTGGAGAAGTTCGGCGTCCCGGCCCACAAGGTGGCCTCCGCCTCCCTCACCGACGACGAGCTGCTGCGCGCCCTGCGCGCCACCGGCCGCACGGTGATCCTCTCCACCGGGATGTCCACGCCCAGGCAGATCCGGCACGCCGTCGAGGTGCTCGGCAGCGACAACATCGTGCTCTGCCACGCGACCTCGACCTACCCGGCCAAGGCCGCCGAGCTCAACCTCCGGGTGATCAACACCCTGATGGCCGAGTACCCCAACGTCCCCATCGGCTACTCCGGCCATGAGACGGGCCTCCAGACCACTCTCGCCGCCGTCGCCCTCGGCGCCGCCTTCGTCGAGCGCCACATCACCCTCGACCGCGCCATGTGGGGCTCCGACCAGGCCGCGTCCGTCGAACCCGGCGGACTGAGCCGGCTCGTGCGCGACATCCGCGTCGTGGAGGAGTCGCTGGGCGACGGGGTCAAGCGGGTGTACGACAGCGAGCTGGGGCCGATGCGCAAGCTGCGCCGGGTCGCGGGCGTCGTCGCCGAGGCGGACGACCGCGAACCCGTCGCGGTCTGACGGGCCCGGCCGTGACCCCACCCGAGGGGCCGGCCGACGGACCGGTCCCGGAGGCGGCGGAGGCTCCCGTCCGCCGCCTCCGGGACC
>NZ_JAILXP010000606.1 GCF_020740895.1 Streptomyces sp. UNOB3_S3
CCCTGCGCCCCCTCGCCGAAGCCCCCAACGTCCCCGTCACCCACTCCGCCGACTACCTCGACCACCGCGACAAGATCCTCGCCGCCGAACACATCACCGTGATCGGCTCCGGCCAGTCCGGCGCCGAGATCTTCCTCGACCTCCTCCGCGACCGCCCCGTCGGCCGCGAACGCCTCCACTGGCTCGCCCGCACCCCGGCCTTCGCGCCCATGGAATACAGCAAGCTCGGCCTGGAGCACTTCACCCCCGACTACACCCACTACTTCCGCACCCTGCCCGAACCCGTCCGCGACCAGGTCCTGCCCCAGCAATGGCAGCTCCACCAGGGCATCGACCGCCACACCATCGCCGACATCCAGGACGAGCTCTACCGCCGCAGCCTCCACGGCGGCTGGCCCGACGCCGTCCTCACCCCCGGAGTCTTCGTCCGCACCGCCGGCCGCGTCGGCACCACCCGCGTCGAACTCCACCTCGAACACACCCAGCAGGGCAGCCGCTCCCGCCTCACCACCGACGCCGTCGTCCTCGCCACCGGCTACCGCGAACGCCGCGTCGACACCCTCCTCGCCGCCCTCGACCCCTACGTCCGCCGCGACTCCAACGGCCGCCCCCGCGTCGACGAACACCACCGGCTCGTCCTCGACCCCTCCGTCAAGGGCGCCATCCACGTCCAGAACGCCGAAACCCACACCCACGGCGTCGGCGCCCCCGACCTCGGCCTCGCCGCCTGGCGCAGCGCCGTCATCCTCAACGCCCTCAGCGGCCGCACGGTCTACCCCCTGCCCCACCGCACCGCCTTCACCACCTTCGGCCTGGAGCCGCGGACCCAGCCACGACCCCAGCACGCCGTCGGCGGCACCGGCTCAGGCGGCACCGGTCCAGGCGGCACCGGCTCAGAAAACCGGCACACCATCCCGCGTCAGCTTCCAGTCCACTGACGCGAAGGCCCCCACATCAATGGAACCCTTGGCCTTCACCCAACCGATGATCGTGTTACGGATCTCCTCCGAATTCGCCCACAACTGCTTCGACCGCGCGACATGCGGGAAATTCCCGCCACCACTCGCCCGGTAATTGTTCACCGCCAGAACGAACTCCGCCGCATCATCCAGCGGCTTCCCCCGGAACGACAGATTCACAATCCGCGCACCCGGCTCCTTCGCGATGTCGATCTCATAAGAGAGACCACTCACCACGTCATAGTTGTAATCCGGAATCGACTCGGCGTTCGTCAGCTTCGCCGGGTCCACCGGAACACCCGGAGCCGTCCGCACGTAATAACGCGCCGAGAACTCCAGATACGCCCGCAACTGCGCACCGGTCAGCAGCCGCGCCTCCAGCGTGTTCTCGAACGGGTACAGCCCCGCCACCTCGCGAATCGTCACCTTCCCCGCCGGCACCGACGCCGTCCGCGAGAAACACGACGCCTGCGACAGAACGGGCAGCGAGGCATAGGACGTGCCCGCCAGCGCCGCCCTCACCGTCTCCGCCTGCACATGATTGATGAAATCAATGATCGGCGTGTCCTTGTACGCCGCCTCCGCCGCACTCATCGCCGCCGTCGACGTACCGATCACCTGATTCACATACGCCACGACCTTCCGGTGCTCCTTGCCCAGCAGACCGGTGATCCGGCGGTCCTCCGCCACGGTGTTGGAATTCAGCACCTTCGCCGAAACCGACTCCACCTGCCAGCGGCCCCGCTCCCACACCAGACCGAAGTCGAACAACGTCAACCGCTGCCCCCACTTCAGCGGCTCCGAAAGCACCACCTGCTTACCGGACTCCTTGTTCGTCACCCGGTACTCGGGAATCTCCGTGTGAGCGTGCCCCACCAGAATCGCGTCGATACCCGGCACCCGCTCCGCCACCAGCGCCGCGGCGTTCTCCACATACGGCAACTGATCACCGTACGACGACGTACCACTCGAACCCGAATGCGCCGCCACGATCACCACATCCGCACCCATGGACCGCAGCTTCGGCACCCACTTCGCCGCCTGCTCCTCCAGGCCCGGGAACACCATCTTCCCCTGCACATTCGCCTTGTCCCAGATCGCGATCCCCGGATTGGTCAGACCCAGAATCGCCACCTTCACATCACGACCGTGCGGAGTGCACACCCGCTTGATCGCATACGGGCGGAACGCCGGCCGCAACGACTTCGCGTCCAGGGCATTCGCCGCCAGCAGCGGAAAATCACACTGCTCCTCGAACTTCCGCAGCGTCGGAATACCGTAGTTGAACTCATGATTGCCGACCGCCGCCGCGTCGTACCCGATCGCGTTCATCGCCCGCGCCATCGGATGCGCCGGACCGCCCGCACCCGTGATCGGATCCACCTTCGCGTAGTAATACGACAGCTGAGTGCCCTGGATCGTGTCACCCGCGTCGATCAGCAGAGTGTTCCGCCGGCCCTTCTCGGCCCGCACCTGCCCCACCAGAGTCGAGATCTTGGCGAGACCCACATCGTTGTGCGCCTTGTCGTCGAACTCCGCATCGGTGAAGTAATCCCAGTTGAAGACATTGCCGTGCAGATCGGTCGTCCCCATCACGGTCAACGCGTACCGCTTCTTCCGGCGAGCGCCCCCGTTCCCGGCGAGCCCCTCCGCCTC
>NZ_JAILXP010000607.1 GCF_020740895.1 Streptomyces sp. UNOB3_S3
GACAGCCCGAGCCCGGACCCCCCGCCCAGCCGCCCCCGGCCCCGGCCCCGGCGGCCCGCACCGCGCGGTCGCCCCGCACCGGCCCGGCCGACGGCGTGGACCTGCGCCGCCCCGCCCTGCACACCACCGGCACCGTGGGCACCGCCGACCGCACGATCGTCGCCGTGTTCACGCTCCACGCCGAAGGCACCCCCTACGGCAAGGCCTACTCCGACCTCGGCAAGGTGGTGCGGCAGCTGAACGTCCCCGGCGGCACCCACACCCCCGGCGGCTGGTTCGGCACCTGGGGCTCCGGCGTGCGCGTACGGGCCCGGGCGACCACGGACTCCGCCGTCCTCACCACACTGCCCGCGGGAGTCGACGTGCTGGCCGGCTGCCAGAAGCGGGGACAGGTGGTCACCGTCCCCCCGTACACCAACGACTGGTGGGCCTACCTGCCCAAGTACGCCGGCTACATCACCAACATCTACGTCTCCTCGCCCGGCGACAAGCTCCCGGACGTACCCGACTGCTGACCCGCCCGGCCCCGCCGGGGGAGCGGCCGGCCGCCGGACCCGCCGACGGCGGGGCCCGGCGGCCCTCGGCTAGCCTGAACGCACAATGAACCGTTTCACGACGCCACACGGTGAGTACGAGCTCACCCGCTTCCCCGAGGACCCCCGCGACACCCTCCGCGCCTGGGACTCCGCCGACGAGTACCTGCTCCAGCACCTCGCGGAGGCCGGCACGGACCTCTCGGGCACCGTGGTCGTGGTGGGCGACCGGTGGGGAGCCCTGGCCACCGCCCTCGCCGGGCACCGGCCCACCCAGATCTCCGACTCCCACCTCGGCCAGGAGGCGACCCGCGCCAACCTCGCGCGGGCCGGCGTCCCCGCCGGCGACGTACGGCTGCTGTCCACCCGTGACACCCCGCCCGGCCGGATCGACGTCCTGCTCGTCCGCGTGCCCAAGAGCCTCGCGCTCCTGGAGGACCAGCTCCACCGCCTCGCGCCCGCCCTCCACGAGAACACCGTCGTCATCGGCACCGGCCGGGTCACCGAGATCCACACCTCGACGCTCCAGCTGTTCGAGACGCTCCTCGGCCCCACCCGGACGTCCCTGGCCGTGAAGAAGTCCCGGCTCATCTTCTGCACGCCGGACCCCGCCGTCACCCGCCCCGCCAACCCCTGGCCGCACCGCTACGCCCTGCCCACCGGCATCGGCCCGGCCTCGGGGATGACCGTCACCAACCACGCGGGCATCTTCTGCGCCGACCGCCTCGACATCGGCACCCGCTTCTACCTCGCGCACCTGCCGGAGCGTCGGGGCCCCGAGCGCGTCGTCGACCTGGGCTGCGGCAACGGCGTGGTCGGCACCGCCGCCGCGCTGGCCAACCCCGAGGCGGAGCTGCTGTTCACCGACGAGTCCCACCAGGCGGTGGCCTCCGCCGAGGCCACCTTCCGGGAGAACGCCGGACCGGACGCCGTCGCCACTTTCCGTGTCGGCGACGGCCTCGAGGGTGTACCGGCCTCCTCGGTGGACCTCGTCCTGAACAACCCGCCCTTCCACAGCCACCAGGCCACCACCGACACCGCGGCCCGGCGGATGTTCGCCGGCGCCCGCGACGCGCTGCGCCCCGGCGGGGAGCTGTGGGTCGTCGGCAACCGGCACCTGGGCTACCACGTGCGGCTGCGGCGGCTCTTCGGCGGCTGCGAGGTCGTCGCGAGCGACCCGAAGTTCGTGGTCCTGCGGGCCGTCAAGCGCTGACCCCGCCCGTACGTGAGGTCCCGTCCCCGCCGCGCGGGGACGGGACCTCCGTCATGGCGTCAGGTGTTCTGCGCGGTGTCGTGGAGGTTCCTGGCCTCGTCGCCGAAGTAGGGGCCGAACATCGTGTTCGGCAGGAACGTGTAGCCGAAGCTGTTGACCGACGCCTGGAGACCGGCGCCGGTGGACTCGTCGAAGGACGTGAACCACGGTCCGCCGCTGGACCCGCCGGTCATGTTGCAGCCCAGGCCGTGGTCCTGGGTGAGCAGGAAGTCCTTGGAGGACGCCCCGCTGCAGTGGATGAGCTTGCTGCCGTCGTACGGGGACGCCGCCGGGTACCCGAAGGCGTACATGTCCTTGTTGTAGCCGCCGTTGAACTCCAGGCCCTGGCCGCCGACGACGTCCGTGAGCCGCTTGCCGTCCACGGGGCCGACGACGGCGGCTCCGATGTCGTTGTTCATGTCCTCGCTGGCGGTCCACTGGGGCGTGGAGAGCGTCTTGGCCGCCGCCCAGGTGCCGTACGGCGACTGCCCGTCGTGGTAGCCGGGGACGAAGACCCAGTTGGTGTGCCAGCTTCCCTGGTACTTCACACAGTGCCCGGCGGTGAGCACGACGCTGCCGTTCTTGCTGGTCACGGCATCGCCCGAGCAGGACGCGGTGCGGTTCTGGAAGGTGAAGAACACCCGGCCGGTCGTATGGACGACGGCGCCGGCCCCGGTCCACGGCCCGCCGGCCTGCGGGAAGGACTTCACCCGGGAGGACGGGGCCGCCGGGGCGGTGGGCGCGACGGTCGACGCCGTGCCGCGCGGCTCCGGGGCGGAGCGGGCCGCGAGGCCGTCCGGGG
>NZ_JAILXP010000608.1 GCF_020740895.1 Streptomyces sp. UNOB3_S3
CCCCCGCCACCCTCACCGCGCCCGCCCGCGCCTGGGCCAGTGCCCTGTACCGCCAGGCGCTCACCCGCCAGGAAGCCGCCGAAGCCGGCACCGAGACCACCAAGCAGCGGCTGACGGAAGCCCGCCTGGCCGAACAGGCCGTCCGCGACCTTCACCGTCTCCAGCAGGCCCATCGCGCCACCGCACACGGCCTCGGTCGGCTCCACGAGCAGGCCGCCCACCACGACCGCCTCGCTGACCGCCGTGACCGTGCCGTGAAAGCCCAACAACTCCAATCCGTCCTGGAGACCGCACACACCGTCGACCTTGAGCACACTCGTGCCCTGGACGACGACAGCCGTGCCCGCGCCCTCCTGCCGCCCGAACACGCATCCCTCGACACCGCAGGCCTCACTCATGCTGCTCAACGGCTGCACGCCGACACCGGCGCCGTCCAGGCACTGCTGCCCGAGGAGGCCGCCCTCCAGCGCCACACGGCAGAATTGGCCGCACTCGACCGCGAACGCCAGCAACTCGCCGAAACCTTCACCGACGCCCAGGAATTGCTCAACGTCCTTCTGCAACGTCGCGCTGACCTTGTCGCACGCCTGGAAAACGCTCGCAGCGCGCAGGAGACCAGCCGCGAACTCATCCCCACCCTCAACCTCGCCGAGAAGCGGCTGGAAGCCGCCAGGCGCCGTGACGCATTCGACCAGCAGATCAGCGTCGCCCACGCAACTCTCAGCCTGGCCGAGAAGAAATCCGAGCAAGCCGCGAAAACGTATGTCGACATCCGGCGCCGCCGTACGGACAGCATCGTGGCCGAGCTCGCCGGCCGGCTTGTGGACGGCGAAGGCTGCCCTGTATGCGGTTCCCCTGCCCATCCCGCACCTGCCACCGTCCAGGCAGGTCAGCCCACCGCCGCCGATGAACAGGCCGCCGAAGCCGCCCACACCCGCACCCAGCAGGCTGAGAACAAAGCCAAACAGGCCCTGGCCCGGCTGAACGAACAGGCCGCCACAGCACGCGGTGAAGCCGGCGGTGACACCCCCCTCGCCGACCTCACCACGCTCCGCACCGACCTTGAGCAACGCCTCGCCGACGCCCTCTCCCAGGCAGCCGACGCCGGACCGGCTGGCGAACAACTTGCCCTCCTGGAAAAAGAACAGGCTGGTACCGAGCACACCCGCAACACCGCGACAGCACGTCTGAGCGCAGCCGACGCCACCTACGACAGCCTGCACACCCAGCGCGAAGAACTCACCCACCGCCTGGCAACCGCCCTCAACGGACACGCCACACTCGCCGACCGCATCACTGACCTCACCCAGAACACCAGTCGACTCGAGACCGCCGCCATATGCGCAGCCACCGCGGCAAAAACCGCCGCAGAACGCCACAAAACCACCGCTCTCGCAGAGCAGACAGCGCACGCGGCAGGCTTCACTTCCCCAGCCGAAGCCGCAGCGGCCCGCCTGCCCGACGACGAACTCACCGCGATCGAGCACGAGATCACCCACTGGCATGACCAGTGCCTCGTCCTGACCACTCGGCTCGCTGACCCCGAACTGCAGGCAGCCATCGCCCAGCCCCTTGCCGACCTCGAACACGCCGTCACCGTACTGGACACCGCCACCGCGACCCACTCCCACACGGCAGCCCTCGCCACCCAGGCCGCCGACCGCGTCACCGCCCTGGCCACCCTCACCGCTCAGCTGGAAACCCAGGTCCAGCGCCTGGAACCCCTTGAGGCCGCCTACCGCACCGTCGATCACCTCCACGGCCTGATCAGCGGCGGCTCACTCAGCAACCAGCTCCGCATGCAGCTGGAGTCCTACGTACTGGCAGCCCGTCTCGAAGACGTCGTCGACGCCGCCAACACCCGCCTGTCACGCATGTCCCACCACCGCTTCACCCTCGTCCACTCCGACGAGAGAGCCGCCCGAGGTGCCAAATCAGGCCTGGACCTCAAGGTCCTCGACGCCTGGAGCGGACACAAACGCCACACCGACACCCTCTCCGGCGGCGAATCCTTCTACGTCTCCCTGGCCCTCGCCCTGGGCCTGGCCGACATCGTCACCGCCGAAGCCGGAGGCCAGGCACTGGACACCCTCTTCATCGACGAAGGCTTCGGCACCCTCGACGAAGACACCCTCCACCAGGTCCTCGACGTCCTGGACTCCCTGCGCGCCCACGACCGCACCGTCGGACTCATCAGCCATGTCCCCGAACTGCGCCGCCGCATCGCCCAACGCCTGCACGTCGCCAAGCACATCGACGGCTCCACCCTCACGCACCTGATCGAAGCAGCCGAATGACCGCACCCTGCGCGACCGTCTCACTGCCGTCCGCCTCACCGATCTGCAGGCCATATCCGACATCTCCGCCATTGTGGACGCCATCGGCCTGCCTGTAGCCCACCGACGCCAGAACCCGCTCCCGCCTGATCATGTCCATCACTGCCCAACCTGCCCCGCAGCGGCGTTCGACCGCGACTCGAGCATCCACATCGGCATACCACCCGGCCCCCGCCATATGTATGCCATCC
>NZ_JAILXP010000609.1 GCF_020740895.1 Streptomyces sp. UNOB3_S3
TCATCACCGGGCTCGTGCTGCGCATCGTCGGCTTCGCGGTTCTCGGGATCGTCGACTCGCTGCCCGCGCTGCTGGCCGCGTCGGCGGCCACCGGGCTGGCCGGAGCCCTGTTCAACCCGGCCGTACGGGCCTACCTCGCCCATGACGCCGGTGAGCGCCGGGTGGAGGCCTTCGCCCTGTTCAACGTCTTCTACCAGGCCGGGATCCTGCTGGGCCCGCTGGTCGGCGTGGCACTGACCGGAGTGAGCTTCCGCCTGACCTGCCTGGTCGCGGCCGGCGTCTTCACCGTTCTGTCGCTCGTGCAGATCCGCGCGCTGCCGGCCCGTATGCCGTCGCACGACGCGGACAGCCCGGCGGCATCGGTGCTCTCCCAGTGGCGCACGGTGGTGTCGAACCGGCCGTTCCTGCTGTTCTCCCTCGCGATGATCGGCTCGTACGCGCTGTCCTTCCAGGTCTACCTCGCGCTGCCACTGGAGGTGCGCCGCCTGGCCGGCAGTGAGCAGGCCGGAACGGTCGGCGTCGGGCTGCTGTTCGCGGCCTCCGGGCTGGCCACGATCGTGGGACAGACCCGGCTGACGGCCTGGTGCAAGAAACACTGGGGCGCCGGAAAATCACTGGTCGCCGGACTGACCGCCCTGGGCATCGCCTTCCTGCCGCTCCTGGCGGCCACCGCGGTGCTGGTGCCCGCCGATGGACCGGGCCGTTGGGCACTGGCCATCGTGCCGCCGCTCCTCTCGGCACTCCTCATCGCGCTGGGGACCATGCTCGCCTACCCCTTCGAGATGGACACGATCGTCGCCCTCGCCGAGAACCGGTACGTGGCCACGCACTACGGCCTCTACAACACCATCTGCGGAATCGGCATCACCCTCGGCAACCTCCTCACCGGCATGGCACTCGACACGGCCCGCTCCGCCGGCGCCCCGGCACTCCCCTGGCTGGCCCTCGCCGCCACCGGAGGCGTTTGCGCGCTGGCCGTCCTCGGCCTGCATCGCACCGGCCGCCTGACGCCGGCCGCAACCGGCAAGCCCGACAGGCAAACCACCATCACCGCCTGATCCGCCACCACCTGATCCGCCGACTCCCACCCGGGGGCGGGCACACCTCGCGGTGCCCGCCCCCGGACCCGCCACGCCCACTTCGAGGAGCAACCCATGCTCTCCACAGATCTCCCCGGCCACACCGTCCCGCGACTGCGGCCCTTCCGAGGAATCCAGTACGACCCCGACCGCGTCGGAGACATCTCCACCGTGGTGTGTCCCCCGTACGACGACATCGGCCCGGCCCGCGTTCGCGCCCTTCTCGCCCGGCCGCACCACATCACCCGGCTGCTCCATGCCAAGAACCCCCAGGCAGCAGCAGTTGAGATGGAACGCTGGCTGCGCGGTGGCGTGCTCGTCCGGGACGCCGGTCCCGCCTTGTACGTCTACGAGCAGCACGCGGGCCACGAGCTGCTCCAGCGCGGTGTCATCGGAACACTGGACCTTCCCACCCACTACAGGAGCACGGTCCTCCCGCACGAAGACGTCGAACCGCACGTGGTCGCCGTACGAGCCGCGCTCATGGCAGCACTGCGCGCCCAGCCCGAACCGCTGCTGCTCGCCTGCGACTCCACGACACAGGCCGCAGCGCGCCTCATGGACCGCATCGTCCGCCGGCCTGCCCTGGCCGTCGTCCGGACCGGGGCCATCACCCACACGCTCCGGGCCTGCACCGAACCGGAGGAACAAGCCCTCCTCGCGGCCGGACTGACCCGGCATCCGGCCCTCCTAGCTGACGGCCACCACCGCTACGCCGCTCTCCGGAACCTCCGCGAGCGGCACGACGGACCGGGCCCGAACCCCTGGCGCAGTGCCTTGGCCCTGCTGGTGGATTCCTCCGCTGCCCCCTTGCGACTCACCGCGATCCATCGGGTGATACCCGGCCTCGAACCGGAAAAGGCAGCCGTGGCCGCATCCGATGTCGCGCGTGTGCGTCCGCTGCCGGAGGGGCCGCGCCCGCCGGGGCCAGGCGAACTGGTACTCACGGGCGCCGGACAAGCCTGGACGATCACCACCCCTCACCCCCAGGCACTGAACGAAACCCTCGTCGGCAAACCCCGGCAGTGGCGTGCTCTCCCCACAGCCATCGCCGACCACCTGCTGCTGGCCCATACCTGGTCGGTACCCGACCTACCCGGCACCGTCCACCACGTCCACGACGCCACAGAGGCGATCACGGCCGTGGCCCGGCCAGGCAGCGGCACCGCTCTTCTGCTGCCCTCCATGGCCGAAGGCACCGTGCGGGACCTGGCTCGCGCGGGGGTCATGCTGCCCCGGAAGTCCACCTCGTTCGGCCCGAAACCTGCTGTAGGCCTCATCATGCGCCGCCTCGACGGCTCGTAGATCCAGATCCGCGGCTCCTCCGCTCTCTTCCCCACCCACCCCTTCCCTGCCCGAAAGGCGCACCCGTTGTCCC
>NZ_JAILXP010000061.1 GCF_020740895.1 Streptomyces sp. UNOB3_S3
GAGTAATGGTCTTCAAGACAGTTGAACTGTTGTCAGGGCCCCGGTCGAGTATCCCTCTGACAACAGTTCAACTGTCTTGAAGACCATTACTCCTTGGGGTTGTTTGACATCGAGATGAATCGGCGAAGGCCGGTGCGCTCTCTACCGTGAGGCGGGTTCAGGCATTGCACGGGCAGAACTCCCCTCCCAGGAGGAGCCATTCATGCAGGCGCTCCGTTCGCCCCGTTCGCCTCGTCCGTCGAACCGTCCGTCGAACCGCCTCACCAGCTCCAGGATCGTGGCATGCGTGGGCACGTTCGTGGCCGCGCTGCTGGCCTTCCCCACACCGGCACATGCGGGCACCGGTGACGACACCGGCCCGGGCAGACCGGACCGGGAACTGGGCGGCTACGTGATCAGCGCCACCGACGTACCCGAACTCTCCCTCTCTCGCCGGCACGTGGCAGCGAACCCCTCCGCCTCACCACTCGCTCCGGGACGCGACGACGCGGAGGTCTTCGGCCGTGGGTGGCAGGCGGAGTTCCTCGGCGGCATGACGGCCTTCTCCCTCACGGAGGACGAACAGGCGCAGGAGATCCGCGTCACCGCCCCCAATGGCGAGCAGCACCACTACCGGCTGCGCACGGGAGCCGTCTACCGGGCCGACGACGGTTCCGAAGCCGACAGGGCCCCGCGGAAGATCACTGAGAGAACCCTCCGGACCGGCGCCACGTTCGTCTGGGAGCAAGTCGGCGGACTGTGGCGCGTGACCGGCTTCGGCACGGCCAGGACGGGCATGGACCGGGTGACCTACGACGACCAGGGCCGCGTGAGCCGCCTGACCGAGGGAACCCCGGGCGGCACGGACAAGCCGGGGGAGCGGCATGTGGAGATCCACTACAGCGATGCCACGACCGCTCGTGCCGGGAGCCCCGGCCGTTTCAAGGGGTACGTCGAGACCATCACCTACGCCTCCGACGACCGGAGCCGGCCGATCCCCGTCGCGGACTACCAGTACGACAGCGACGGACAGCTCGTGACCGCCACGGATCCCCGTACCGGGCAGCAGAGCACCTACGCCTACGACGGCGCCGGCCGCATCATCGCGATCTCCACACCGCGGTACGGGGCGTGGAGGCTGCACTACCCGTCCGTCGGCAGCACCCCCACCGTGGAGCGGACCGGCCGGCCCGGCACCCTGACACCCGGCTGCCCCGAGGCGGTGGACTGGATGTGGGGAAAGGCGGGATGCTGGGCCGATCCCGTACGCCACTACGGGCTGCGCAACCCCGGCTGGAAGACCACCCCGACCGGCAAGGCCGTCGTCGGCATCTCCTACGACCACTGCACCTGGGCACCGGACCGCCCGGACGGCTTCGACTTCCGGACCGCCTGCGACATGCACGACTACGGCTACGGAGTCATCGCCACCAAACTGCTGCCCTACAACAAGAAAGTCGCGGTCGACGACGTCTTCTACACGACGCTGAAGGACCACACCTGCCCGGCCTATTCGAAGTGGGTGCGCTGGGCCTGCTACTCCGACGCATGGATCTACCGGCAAGGAGTACGAGCGGGCGACCCGAACAACGGCGCATGAACCGCACCGCACGGGCCGAAGGGCGGAACGGCGGAACGGCGGAACGGCAAGGACGGAAGGCGTAAAGCATGGTCCTGAACAGGACGGCAGATCACTACAGCAAGGGCAGGACCGCCCTGAAAATCGCGGGAGGCTACGCGGCGCTGGTGATGGCGGTGACGGTCTTCGTGGTGATCGCCGGCATCCTAGGTCCGGGAAGCCTGGCCGGCGTCTGGCTGGTCGTGGTGACCCTGCCCGTATCCGTTCTGCTCCAGCCCGTCCCGGCCGAAGGGAGCGCCTTTATCGCCCTTCTGGTCCTTGGCGGGCTTCTGCAGTCATGGGCTCTGTGGATCCTCCTGCGGGGCAGACGGATCGACTGAGGGACAGGCTGTAATGGCCCGGATCTTGGCGTGTGCGGTGCTCGGCGACGGCGGGTGTGCCGACCGGTCGCGCCATTACGGCCGTACCGGCGCCCGCTCCGCACACCCGCCGTCCGTCAATCCCGGTAGACGGCGCAGCGCTAGGCGTTGCTCCACCCGGCTGTGCTGGAATACGAGTCAAGCAAGTCCACCACGAAGACCAGGGTCGAGCCCGGCGGGATCAACGGCGAGGGCGACTGCTTGCCGTAGCCGAGCCGCGGGGGAACGATGATCTCGCGCCGACCGCCGACCTTCATCCCCCTCACCCCCCGGTCCCAGCCCTTGATGACCCTGCCACTGCCCAGGGCGAACTTGAACGGCTGTCCCCGGTCCCAGGAGGCGTCGAACTCCTTCCCGGACTCGAAGGTCACCCCGACATAGTGGACCCTGACCACCATGCCCGGCTCCACCTCAACCCCGTCCCCGACGACCAGATCCCGGATGGTCAGCTCGGTAGGAGCGTCACCCTTCGGAACGTCGACCTCGGGCTTCGTCAGTTCACTCATTGCAGCCTCATCACTCTCCGTCGAAAGCCCCCGCGCGGACCAGCCGAACGCGTGGGCACCCCATGCAGCAGATGGTCACGCTACCGAGAATGCCGATTCCCGGAGCACACCAGATCCAGCGGCCACACGTGATGACCTTTCGCGTAGCCGATGAACGCCACCCCGCATGCACGGTCACGCAGCAATCGCTCGCCCGAACGAGACGAGGCACAGACGGCTGCCGGTGACCGGCTGGACGGGGTGGGTGCTGGTGCGGCCGGCGACAGCGCGGGCGGGGCTCGGCGTCGGGTGAGCCGGGGCCAGGTGACAGTGAGTCGCCCGGCTGTCAGGTCAGGGTTCTGAGGCGATGCCCTCGATGGGCAGTCCGTCGCGGGCCCGGTTGCGGCTCCAGGTGACGGCGTAGATGTCGGGCATGTCGTTCGTGTAGGTACGGCGGCTACAGACGTGGTGGTGGGCGATGTAGCAGTAGCCGCCGGGGAGAGGTTCGCCCTCGGGTCCGGTGCTGGCCCATCCGCCTGGTGTCACCAGCCAGCGTTGCCCTTGAGGGACTTCAGCGCTGGGGAGTGGTTCAAATTCGAGGAGGATCCAGCGGTCTCCTGGGGTTCGTCGGAGTTGCTGGGGCCAACCGCATTCGGGACAGGCGACGGTTCGCGTGGTGTTGTTTACCCCCATTCCTCAGAGATTGCCGCTTTGCGGTCCGCTTGGTCAGTGGCCCGGCCGGTCGTTTGTGCTGGTGGCGGGGGTGCGAGTGGGCTGCCGGTCGGCCAGGGCGTCGCCTTGTGTCCCGGTGGCGTGCAGGGCTGTCGGCTGGTGAGGCGGTCTTGCCCAAAGGTTTCCCGGCCCGCTGGGGGCCGGGATGGTTCATGCCGGCTCCGGCGAAACCCGCGACAGAACCGGCCTGCCGTGTGCAGACTGACCCCGAGGAGCCGCGTGCGGTGGGGAGCGAGCATGGAGGGGACCGTGCTGGAGGAGATATCGGGCCTGGCTGCGGCAGGGGCGGCATCCGTCGTGACGGCCATGGCCACCGACACCTGGCAGACGGCCCGGGCGGGGCTCGTCCGGCTGTTCCGGCGGACCGGCCGGGAACGACAGCAGACGGCGGACATCGAGGCGCTGCTGGACTCCGGTGCGCATCTGGTGGTTCAGGCCGCCGAACCCGAACAGGCCCGCCAGAGCCTGATCCCCCTGTGGCAGTTCCAGCTGGTGACGCTGCTGCGGGAGCACCCGGACGCCGAGGCCGAGTTGAGATCCCTCGTCCAGGACATCCGGGACGGGCTGCCCCGGACGGCGCAGACCTCGGTCCAGAACATCGATGCCGGGGGCAACAGCAGGGTCAACGCGGTCATTCACGGCAACGTCATCCTGCACGGGGACGGCTCCGGACGGCCGCCGGGCCGCCCGGACGCCGATGACGGGCACGGTGCCGTCGACGCGCCGTGAACGCGTCGGCCGATCCCGGGCGCACCGGCCCGGTGGGACCGGTCGGCCCGTTTGTACCCGGTGGCACGGACGGACGCGTCCGGATCGAGCAGAACTTCACGGTCGGCTCGGGCTTCGCCTACGGGGTGATCGGTGCCGACCTCCATGTCTTCGGTGACGGTACGCCTCTGTACGTGCTGGAGAACCACCGCCGGGTGGCCGAGGCCGACCCGGACTGGCTGGCGGAACTGCCCAGCCGGATGCTCAACGCCCGCTTCGCCGTGGTCGGCTTCACCGGCCGTGCGGACGAACTCCGGCAGCTGGCGCGATGGCGGGACGACGGGCCCAGGCTGGCTGTGCGATGGCTGCACGCTCCGGGCGGCCAGGGCAAGACCCGGCTCGCGGACCGCTTCGCCGGACAGTCGGCCGAGGCCGGGTGGAAGGCCGTCACCGCCACACACGGGCCCGGCTCCGTCCTGGTGCCGGGGGAGAGCCAGGACCTGCGCACGGACGGGTGCACGGGAGTGCTCCTGATCGTCGACTACGCCGACCGCTGGCCGCTGACCCACCTCACGGCACTCTTGAGCAATGCTCTGCTCCACCGGCCGGACTGCCCGGCCAGAGTGCTGCTGCTGGCCCGTACGTCCGACCCCTGGCCGGCGCTCCGGGCCGAACTGGCCCGCCACCAGCCCCACACCTCCAGCCAGTTGCTCGAACCCCTACCGGACGGTTCGGGGCAGCGTGCCGAGATGTTCGAGGCGGCGCGCACCGGATTCGCCGCCCGCTACGGCATCGACGACCCCGCCGCCATCGCCCCGCCCGACCCCCTGGAGCACCCCGACTACGGCCTGACCCTCACCCTCCACATGGCCGCACTCGTCGCCGTCGACGCCCACCGCACCGGGCGCCGTGCTCCGCACGACATGGCCGGTCTGACGGTCTACCTCCTGGACCGCGAGCAAGCGCACTGGGCCCGCCTCCACGGCGACGGGACCCATGAACTCGACCCCGCCGCACACACCTACCGCACCCCGCCGGCCGTGATGAACCGGACGGTCTTCACCGCCGCCCTGACCGGAGCGCTGAGCCGGCCGGACGGTACGGCCGTCGTCGAGTCCCTCGGGCCGGGCCCGGACTCCTCGCCGGAGCAGATCGTCGCCGACCACGCGGTCTGCTACCCGCCGTCGGACCCCTCGGGAGCGACCGTCCTGGAACCCCTCGCCCCGGACCGGCTCGCCGAGGACTTCCTCGCCCTCACTCTCCCCGGGCACCCGGCGGACTACCCGGCACAGCCGTGGGCCCCCGCCACGGCCGTGCGACTGCTCCGCTCGGACGGCGGCACACCACCTGCCTGGACCCCGCGTGCCGTCTCCTTCCTCGCCGCGGCGGCGGGACGGTGGCCCCACGTCGGCCCCTCGACCCTGTTCCCGGTCCTCCTCGACGAGCCGGAGCTCGCCGTCGTCGCGGGCAGCGCGGCGCTGTCGGACCTGGCCGCCGTACCCGACATCGGGATCGACGTCCTCGAAGCCGTCGCCGCCCACCTCCCCGAGCAAGGGACCGCGGATCTGGCCGTCGGCAGCGCCGCGGTGACCCGGAGCCTCACCGAGCGGCAGTTGAAGCGGACGGAAGACCCGGCGCAACGGGCACTTCGCTGGTACGGCCTCGGGGCGCGCCTTCTGGCCGCCGGGCTGTTCCAGGAGAGCGCCGAGGCGAACCGGAAGGCCGCCGGTCTCTACCGGCAGTTGATGGAAGCCCGTCCCGTCGAACCCGATGGGGTGTTGTCGCCGCCCGGCGCGGGCCGTCTGCGACAGGTCGGGGCGACCCTCTCCCTCTTCCTGCGCAGGGGGCGTGTGCGGGAGGGAATACGGGAGCTCCACCAGTACAGTCAGAGAGCGGTCTTCGCCTGTCAGCTCGCCTTGTCGCTGGTGAACCTCAGCCACGCCCTCGCGCGACTCGGGCTTGGGGAAGAGGCCCTGGCCGCCTCCCAGGAGGCCATCGAGGTCGTCCGGCGCTCCCAGGACGACCCGGTGTTCTCGGCGGGTGCCACAGAGGCGCTCGCCGGTGCGCTCAACAGTCTCACCACGGCGCTCTGGGCTCTCGGGCGGTACCGGGAGGCGCTGGAGCCCTCGCGGGAGTCCGTCAGGCTCTACCGGAAACTGATCCCGGCCGATCCCGGACGCCACGGCCCCCGTCTGGCCACCGCCCTCACCGATCACGGTGTGCTGCTGGGGCGGCTAGCCCGGAACAAGGAGGCGCTGCGGACGGCGGAAGAGGCCGTGGACATACTACGGGGGCTGGCCGCGGCGGACCCCGCGGCCCATGCGCCCGTCCTGGCCGCCTGCCTCAACAACCTCGGACGCCGCAGGGCGGCCCTGGGCGACTTCCCGCAGGCGGCCCGGGCCACGGAGGAGGCCGTGGGCCTGCTCCGCGGGCTGGTGGAGGCCAACCCCCTCCTCTTCCGGCCGGAGCTGGCCCGCGCCCTCGGCAGCCTCGGAGTGCAGCGTGCCGAGGATACGCGGGGCGGCTTGGAGGCGGCGGAGGAATCGGTCCGTCTCTTTCGCGAGCTGGCCCGGACGGAGCCCGTGCACCAAGTCGACCTCGGCATCGCTCTCGGCACTCTCGGCAGCCGTCTGAAGGAGCTGGGGCGCCACAGGGAGGCGCGGGCCGCCCTTGAGGAGGGGGCCGCCGCGCTCCGGGCCGCCATGGGGACCAACCCGGTGGTCGTCGGCGTCGAACTCGTGCTGATGCTCGGCATGTTGGCCGAAGCGAGAATGGCGGGGGTTCCGGACGCGGCGGGCGCGTTGGCGGCTCTCACGGAAGCGGAAGGTCTGGCTGAGCGGGCAGCCGCCGACAACCCGGCCATCGGGGTTTCCCTGCTGAGGGAGACCCGGCAGATGAAGGCATGGGCGCGGCACGTGGCGGGCCTGAAATAGGAGCCGGACGAGGTCCCTTGGCCGGCCGGTCACCGTGAGGGAATCGTCAGCGGACCGTGAACCGGACACGCCAGGGCGCGCAGGGGTTCCTTGTAGGTGTCCCTCGTCAGCATCTTCACCTCCCAGGCGGCGGAGGCCGACGGGCGCCATAGCGCTATGTGCCGATTGCTGCCCGCGCGCAGATGCGCACGGTATTCGGCGACCACCGGCGTATCGTCTCCGAGAATGCGCCGCAGCTGGTCCTCGACGAAACAGAGCGGGCACGCGGCACCGGCCAGCGTGAGGATGAGCCGCTGAATCCTGGGCTGTTCGACGGTGACGAAGAGTGTCCCGGTGAACGCGGCCATCAGCCCTATCCACTGAGGCCCGTCGAAGCGTGCGGACTGCTGGATGAAGTGACTGAGCCGCAGCGGTTCGACGGAACGGGCTCTGAACCTCCCACCGAACCAGGAGACAGCCGTGAAAACACCGCTCACCCCCAGGTCGGCGTAGAGCGCGACGACGAACCACGCCGGCCCCCGGGCATGAGCCGTCCAGAGATTCGCCGTGATCAAGGCGGCCAGGAGCGCGACCTTGACCAGCCGGAACGGAAGGAACGCCTGGCGGAAGGCTCTGGGCATGACGAGGAGGATGAATACGCCGACGCAGACCTGAACGGCGTTGATGACGCCCATTGTCAAGGAATATGCCCCTGAGTCGCCTTCGGCCGGACCGGAGCGGTTCTCAGGTTCATGAGAGGTGGCGTACGAAGAGACCGGTCACGGGGTAGGGATTGCCCGGGGTGGGCAGGGCCGACTGACCGCTGAAGAGCACGCTGTCCCCGCTTCGGTCGATCCCCCGCAGGAGCGTGATGTCGGGCCTTTGGGCCCCATCGTCGTCGAGGCTGACGCGTTCGACGGTGTCGGTTCCGAGGTCCCGTACGAAGACGTCGTCGGAGTGGTTGGTGTCGTCCGGCACGAGGTTGGTGGCCCGTGAGCTGAAGAAGACCTTGCGGTGATCGGCGCTCATGAGGGCGCCGCTGTACGAGCCGGCGTCGGCCAGTTCGCCGTCCTGGCCGGTGCTGACGCGCCGGGTTTCGCCGGTGGCCAGGTCCTCGGCGTAGGCGTCGGTCACGTTGTGGGTGTCGCCTTCCACCATGTTCGGCTCGTCGGCCGAGAAGAGCAGGTAGCGGCCGTCGGGGCTGAAGCTGGGCCAGGAGGCTCGCACGGGAGTGCCGTCGAGGGTGTGGGCGGCGGGCTGCGTACGTCCGGTGCGCATGTCGTGCACATAGAAGTCGCGGTACGGGTCGCGGCCGATGCCGGCCTTCGGCCGTGCGGTCGGCGTGTCGGTGAGGTCGGCGTTGGTCCTGAACCCGACCTTGCTGCCGTCCGCGCTGATCGTCGGCGAGAGGAAGGTACCCCACGGCGTCCGGCTGCCGTCACTCTTCACGCTCACCCGCCGGGTGGTCTTCTGCAGGCGGTCCCGGAGATAGACGTCGGTCCTGCTGTCGCCGTCCTGGACCAGATCCTTCCGGTTGGATACGAAGGCGACGTAGCGGCCGTCGTCGCTGATCTCCCCGGTCAGACTGTAGGCGAAGTCCGAGGTGTCCGCGCTCTTGACGAGGATCTCGGTCCGGCCCGTCCGACGGTCGCGCACAAAGACGTCGGACTTGCGGGCGCCTGTGCGTCTTTCGTCGGTCAGGTCGGTCGCATACGACGAGAAGACGACATAGCGGCCGTCCCCGCTGATGCTGTTCGACGACGAATCGTCGGTGGCCGGTCTGCCGTCGACGGTGGTGCTGATCAGTTCGATCCCGCCGGTCCGCAGGTCTTTGACGAAGACCTTCTCGTGGTTGTCGGTGGCGCCGGGCACGAGGTTGGACGCCCGGGAGGTGAAGGTGACATAGCGGCCGTCGGCGCTGATACTGCCGCCCTCCACATAGGCGTTCGCCGGAGTGCCGTTCGCGGTGGTGCTCACCTGCTCGGTGCGCGGGCGCCGTTCGTCCGCTCCGGCCGCCGTCGGCAGGGCCGTGGCACACATGCCCAGGAGTACCGCCACCACGGCGGCGTGTCTGAGGTGACGCAAGAGTTCCCCCTTGTGAACCCGCGCATATGCGTGTGGCTGATACGGGGAAAGCCAATCTCTTCCGGACGCCGGAGTCAACGGAGGTGAAGCGTGAATCGGCCATGGATACGGATACGGATACGGCGATTGCAGGGGCGAGTTGAGGACGATGCCGCTGGGTTCGGGTCTCCCGGTGGGCAGCGCGGACCGGTGACGAGTACTTCCATGCTGTACTTCGCCTCCGGCATGCCCCTGGGCGAGATCTACATCTGCGACGACCTCGGCAAGACCCCGGGAGAGGGAGCCGCCGCCTGGGTGAAGGCCGGCGGCAAGTTTTCCGTCCCGTACGAGCACTGCATCGCGATGTGCGTCGCCGGGGAGCGTGCCCAGGACCGGTGGATGCGCGAGCAGGGGCTGTGGACGCCGGAACGCGCCTGGGTGATCGAACGCCTCTCAGCACACGACCGGAACCTGGTCGCCGAGTGCCTGAAGGAATGCCGACGCGCAGAACTCGGCTTCGGCTACACCCCTGCCGGTGGCCTGGACTTCGCCGTGGTCCACCGCGCCGCGGACGCCGCCCGCTACGCCGCAAGGTCGGGGCAGGGCCTCCTCGGGGAGACCGCACAGTCGGTTGGGCACCTGTGAGAGCCTGTGACGCGACGAAACCCCGCGGCGCGGGAGCTCCCCGCAGGGTGCCCTGCATCGCGTTGTTCTGTCCGTGCGTTTCTGACTCTTCAGATGAAGATCTTGAGGAAGAAGACATGCATGGCGACCAGCAGCCCGATGCCGCCCCAAAGGTTCCGCCAGGCCTCGGACTTCCTCGCGAGCTCGCGCTCGGTCCGGGCTCGCTTGGGGTTCCGCGGATCATAGACAAGATCCACCATTTCGCCATTGCCGGCCACGCGACTGCCGCGCAGAGGGGACCTGTACAGCACACGCCGCCCTCCTCTGGTCCGAAACGCAAAATGCTCCGAGACTCGGTCCTCCGACCAGTACCTGCCCGTGCACTCTGCCTTCACCTTCACACCGACAGTGCGCAGGCGGCGGCCTGTCAGCAATGGGCGAAGCCCGAAGGGGAGGATCAGCCCGCCGAAGACTGACAGCCACATGAACCCGTAAATAAACCATCCCACCATGGGGAATCCTCCAAGGTAAGGCGATCCAAATCGCACACCAAAGCTCGCTCGTGTAATCCTGTAAAAATGACGCACCCTCAGAGCAGCTGCGGAAAAAGAAACATGGGCGCTTGCGTTCGGGAACCCTTCGCCTGGTGACTTCTACTGCATCATTCGATCATGCAGGATGGTAAATCCCCAACAAAAATCTGCATCAGGGCAACGCCACTCAACAGATTGCGCCATATCGAAGGGGCACTTCAATGGGGCTCTGCCTGATGGATCAGGCGGAGCCCCAAGGGTTATTCGGCCAGACGGCTACAGCTCAAAGCTGCCCATGGTGGGCCGCCGAGATCGCCGCCTCCTCACAATCCCAGATCCCGCGAAGTTCTTCTTCGGCGCCGAAAACGATGACCCGCAGCGTGGAATGGCCACTGCGCTCCAGGAATTCGTCCAGCCGGGGAGCTTCAGGCTGGCCGCTGTGCGCTATGCGCACGACATTCCCGACGGCAAGTCGCTCGGCGAAGGCCGGAAGGCTCGCCGGTTGGTGTGGACGCCAGCAGTTTCCTTGCTGCTTGTTCATTGTCATGGGCGCACTCACCAGTGTTGTGGGCCGTCGCTCTTTCTTCTATTGCAGGGTGCCGATGGCCTCACGGCTTGAAGCAGGATGGCAGCCTGCGTAGCAGCAAAGAGCAGCCCCGGTGCTCGGAACCCCGGACACCGGGGCTGCAGATGAAGAGGTCACCCCTGAGTGAACCTCAAGAAGAGCTTTTGGGTCTCCTCCGGGTCATCCATGGCGACCTCGAGCCGTACGACTCCAGGTTGCACAGAGAATTTTCGGCAGAAGTCCTCACCTGCGAGGTCCGCAACTTCTACCTCGCCGTTCGGGCAGCTGAGCAACCCTTCGTACACGCGGACGCCCTCAAGCAAGTCGCCTTCGTGACCTACCGAGATCTCCACCTCGTCGATATCCCCGTGCACTGCGGGAGCAAGATCTGTGGTACGTCCTTGTTGATGAAGGTGGAAACGGGCTGGTGATCCTTCACCCAAGTCCCCGTCTTGTAACCAGACTTCTTGACTCCGCAGGAGTGGCATCCGTACTTGTCACCGATGTCATTGATACTGTCCGGTGGCCTTCGCCCGGAACAAGGACGGCGAGATCCGGACCGCGACGGAGTCCTCCCGCACCGTCGGCGGCAAGGTCCTCAACGGCTTCTTCGGTGACGGGGCATCGATCCCGGGCGTGAAGACCGAAGGCTCGCCCGTGGCCGTCGTCAACAAGGATAAGACGCTCGGCGTCCTCGTCCGTGACGACAAGGGCTGCATCCGGTACTCCGCCCAGTGCCCTGACTGCTCCTTCGGTAACTGGGCCATGGTCTGGTCCGGGAAGCCGCCACCGACCCCTCAGCCGTACAACTCGCCGACAGCCGCTGGGGCGTCTTCTTCCTCGACACCGAGCGCGTGGAGCGCATGTACTGGCTCACCCCGGCCAACGGGTCGGCGGCCATGGCGGCCCCGAATACCCGGATGAAGCGCAGCACCACACCGGAGCCGGCGCCGGAGTCGCTGTTTGCAGCCGGGGCCAATGGCCAGGCCAAGAGGAGCGGAAGAGCGTGCCGGATCAGCTGGGGTCTCCCCCTGTCGGACAGGCGACACGGACGGCCGGGCAGCGGTTGGCCCGGGCCGCACACCATCTGGGCGTCTGGCTGTGGTCGTCACGCCGACGCCGGCTGTCGACACTGGTGGCATCCGCCGCGCTGCTCGCGTCGGCCGTCACCGGAGGCGCGTACCTGTGGTGGTTTCAGGACCACGCCGCCCAGCCGGGCGAGAAGGGCGCCCGCAAACTGGTCATCGCCTACATCGACGCACTCGCCGACGGCGACATGAACGAGGCGTGCCGACTGCTGCACCCGCGCGTGACCACCTCCATGGGACAGGCGGAAGGCGGCTGCCCGGGAGCACGGTGATCGTGGAGCGGGTCGACGGGCGCTGGCGGGTGCTGGAGGACTGAACGGACCGCATGAGCGGGCGGCGGGAACGCAGTCCGACCACCCGCACATTGAAGAGCGGTGGCGCCTGTCGGTGACTCCCCAGCTCAGAGCCCACCTCAAGTGGTTTAGAAGAAGCCCAGCTTCTTCGGGGAGTACGAGACGAGCAAGTTTTTGGTCTGCTGGTAGTGCTCCAGCATCATCCGGTGGCCCTCCCTCCCTATGCCCGACTGCTTGTAGCCGCCGAAGGCGGCGTGGGCCGGGTAGGTGTGGTAGCAGTTGGTCCAGACGCGGCCGGCCTGGATGGCGCGGCCGGCGCGGTAGGCGGTGGTGCCGTTGCGGGTCCAGACGCCGGCGCCTAGGCCGTAGAGGGTGTCGTTGGCGAGGGACATGGCGTCGTCGAAGTCGGTGAAGGATGTGACGGCGACTACCGGGCCGAAGATTTCCTCCTGGAAGACGCGCATGCGGTTGTGGCCCTCGAGGATGGTGGGCTGGACGTAGTAGCCGCCCGCGAGTTCGCCGTCCAGGTCGGCTCGGGCGCCGCCTGTCAGGATGCGGGCGCCTTCCTGTTTGCCGATGTCGAGGTAGGAGAGGATCTTCTCGAGCTGGTCGTTGGAGGCCTGGGCGCCGATCATGGTGTCGGTGTCCAGGGGGTGGCCGGGGACGATGGCCTCGGTGCGGGCCTTGGCGGCTTCCAGGAACGTGGCGTAGTGGCCGCGCTGGATGAGGGCGCGGGAGGGGCAGGTGCAGACCTCGCCCTGGTTGAGGGCGAACATCGTGAAGCCTTCGAGGGCCTTGTCGAGGAAGTCGTCGTCCGTCGCGGAGACGTCGTCGAAGAAGATGTTCGGGCTCTTGCCGCCCAGTTCGAGGGTGACCGGCTTCAGGTTCTCCGAGGCGTACTGCATGATCAGGCGGCCTGTTGTCGTTTCGCCGGTGAAGGCGATTTTGGCGACCCTGGGGCTGGAGGCCAGGGGTTTGCCCGCTTCCACTCCGAAGCCGTTGACTATGTTGATCACCCCCGGCGGGAGCAGGTCCGCCACCAGGTCCAGCCAGACGTGGATCGAGGCCGGGGTCTGCTCCGCCGGCTTGAGGACGACCGCGTTGCCCGCCGCCAGTGCCGGGGCCAGCTTCCAGGCGGCCATCAGGAGGGGGAAGTTCCAGGGGATGATCTGGGCGACCACGCCCAGCGGCTCGTGGAAGTGGTAGGCGACGGAGTCCTCGTCGATTTCGGAGAGGCTGCCCTCCTGGGCCCTTATCGCGCCCGCGAAGTAGCGGAAGTGGTCGATCGCCAGGGGGATGTCGGCGGCCAGCGTCTCGCGGATCGGTTTTCCGTTGTCCCAGGACTCGGCCACGGCCAGGATCTCGAGGTTCCGCTCCATGCGGTCGGCCATGCGGTTCAGGATGAGGGCGCGTTCCGCGGGGGAGGTGCGGCCCCATGCCGGGGCCGCGGCGTGGGCGGCGTCCAGGGCGCGTTCGACGTCCTCGGCAGTGCCCCGCGCGATCTCAGTGAAGGGGCGTCCGTCGACCGGGGACGGGTTCTCGAAGTACCCGCCCTGCTTGGGCGGTACGTACTCGCCGCCGATCCAGTGGTCGTACCGCGAGCGGTAGGTGACGATCGCGTCCGGGGAACCGGGATTGGCGTAGCGGGTCATGATGGCCCTTCGGGTGGGTGGGTTCGTCGTGCGGTCCGGGGTGATGGTTCGACGTGCGCCTTGCGTGCACGTTCTGCGCGTCACGCGACGCTAGCCCCCGGCACGTTGCGCGAACGTTGCCCGTAGCCGTCCCGCCCGCGCCGCCACCCGGCCCCGGTGCGCCGCGTCCCCGGGGAGCGCCGCCAGCAGGCGCTCCCACGCCTCCAGGTCCTCCTCGCCCCACGGGCTGTCCGCCCACAGCTGGAGCGCCCCCGCGTCGTCGCCGCCCAGTACCGCCCTGCGCAGTCTGTCCTCCAGGAGGCGGCGCAGCCGCTGTATCCCCGGTGCCTCGGACAGGGGGAGCAACGGGCCCGCGTAAGTCCGTAGCGCGGCGCACAAGTCGCCCGCCGCCAGCTCCCGTTCCACGTCCGCCGCGTCCGTCTCCACCGGGACGCTCAGCCGGTACGGGCGCGAGTGCAGCAGCCCGCCCACCAGCCGCCGCAGCCGGGACAGCTCCGCGCGCAGGGTCACCGGCGGTACGGGGCGATCTCCGTAGAGGGACAGGGCGAGTTGATCGCCCGTCAGGCCCGCCGGGTGGGCCGCCAGCAGGGCCAGGATCTCGCTGTGGCGTCTGCTCAGGCGTAATCGGTGCCCGTCCATCACCAGCAGGGCCTCGTCCCGGCCCAGGACGGAGAGTGTGGGGTGTCCGTCGGTGGGCCCCGTCGCCAGCTGGGCCTCCGCCGCCCGGGCCGTCGCCTGGACGAGGGCCAGGCTGTGCGGGCCGGCCAGGTGGTGGCCGCCGGTGATGTCCACCGCGCCCAGCAGCCGTCCGGTGGCCGGGTCGTGGATGGGGGCCGCGGCGCACGTCCACGGCTGGACCAGGCGGTTGTAGTGCTCGGTGGCGAAGATCTGCACGGCGTGGTCCAGGGCGAGGGCCGTGCCCGGGGCGTTGGTGCCGGCGTGCCGCTCGTCCCAGCGGGCGCCCGGTACGAAGTTCATCCGCTCGGCGCCCCTGCGCACCCCCGCGTGCCCCTCCACCCACAGCATCCGGCCCGCCGCGTCGCAGACCGCGAGCAGATGGGCGCCGTCGTCCGCGATGGAACCGAGCAGGTCGCGCAGGAGCGGCATCACGCGCGCCAGCGGGTGCGCGCGCCGGTAGCGTTCCAGCTCGTCGTCGGTCAGCTCCACCGGAGCCATGAAATCCGGCCCGGGCAGCACGGCCGCCGAGCGCCGCCACGAATCCGCGACGACCGCGCGGACCCGGGGGCTCACCACCCCGTCCGAGACGAACGCCGAGTGCGCGCCACCCATCGCCCGGCTCCGCTCGGCGGGGTCGGCGCCGGACGCCATCGCCAGCCAGGGGTTGACCACGTGGACCCTCCCGGAGGTCGGCCGCCTCCGTGACCATACCGCCGCGCGGAGGCTTGTCGAACGCCGGAGAGGAGGGCTGCCGCCACCGGCCGGTGGGTAGGACACGGACAGCGGAGAGTTGCGGTGGACACGTCACAGTGGTGACGCTGGCACCCGTCACCACCTCCGCACGGACATCAGGAACTCCCGGAACGGAAACACAGTGGACCGTAAGGTACTTCTCGACATAGCCGAGCGAACCCTCGCCGCCTATGTGACCACCTTCCTCGGCATCATCATCGCCGACGGATTCGACCTCACCAGCATCTCCGCGCTCAAGGCCGCGGCAATCGCCGCGCTCCCCGCCGCGCTCTCCGTGATCAAGGGCGCGATCGGCAGCCGTTTCGGGGACAAGAGCAGTGCCGCCTGGCTGCCCGAGCGCGACAAGCCCGGCGCAGGGACTCCGGCTGGGGGCCGGTAACGCGGGACGCCGCGCCGGCGGAGGCCCGCATTTCACACGGGGTGTGCGCGGCGCACCCGCGCCCACCCCCTCGCACACGCTCCCGCCCGGGCCGTCCGCGCGGTTGACTCGAGAACGCGAGTCCCACTGGCGCGACGGGACCGGCGCCGCCGGTCATTCCCCCCGAGCCTGGCGGCCCGCCGCCCCATATCGCCGGGCGGACGGTATGGGGCGGACGCCACGGGCGTACGAGCCGGCCCCGCGCCCACCCCCTCACCGCCGTCGCCACTGGGCCGGTGCTCTCCTTCAGGGGCGATGAGTTCGGGCGGGATTCACGATTATCTGCAAAGAACCTCGTACCTCTTTTCATCCTTGCGAGTGGAAATCCTCGTCGATCGGTGTGGTGCGTTGGCGGCCGGGCATTTCCGATTCGCAGTGCGAATTCCGCACTGAAATCGGTAAAGATATCGGCACGGAAAGAGGATCTTCCATGGAAACCTACGACCTCTACGAAGCGCCCATGATGGTCGAGGTCGGCGAGTTCGCCGAGCTGACGCGGGGCCCGTACCTCTGCTGCACCTACTGGGACGGTAACGGCTACTACTACTACTAGACCTCCGCGTAGGGCTGACACCCATGTCTGGCGAGGCGTGGTTCGCGGTTCTTCCCGACGGTGAAGCAGGCCTCGCCGCAGCGCGGGTACTGCGCCCCTGGACGTCCGAATCGATCGACCATGGTTCCGGACGTCCGTGGCTGCTGGGCAGCTGGCCGGACGGTCAGGTGACGGTGGCCGACGCGGGGGCGGTACGGCTGGCGGTGATCGGGCGATGCCCGGTCACCGCCGGTGCGCTGCTCGCGACGGCGAGACGGATCGAGGACGTCTCCGACGTGGAGCGGGCGGTCCAGGGCCTCGCGGGCAGCTTCCATGTGGTGGCCTCGGTCGCGGGCCGGGTGAGGGTGCGCGGCAGTGCGTCCGGCCTGCGCCGGGTCTTCCACGCGCGGGTCGGTGGTGTGACGGTGGCGGCCAGCCGCGCCGACAGGCTCGCGTCGCTGACCGGGGCGGGCGTGGACGAACGGCTCCTGGCACCCTTCCTGCTCTCCACGGCCCCTCCGTACCCACTCGGCGACCGATGCCTATGGCGTGGAGTCCGGGAGGTGCCCCCCTGGGACTGCCTGATCGTCGAGCCGGACGGGCGCGCCCGTACCCGGAGATGGTGGACGCCCCCGGAACCCGCGCTGCCGGCGGCCGAGGGAGCCCGGGAGGTGCGCCGGGCCCTGCTCGCGGCGGTGGCGGCCTGTACGGCCGGTGGCGGCACGGTGAGCTCGGACCTCTCCGGAGGAATGGACTCCACCAGCCTGTGCTTCCTGACGGCCCGGAGCGGGGCGCCCCTCGTCACCCTGCACTGGGAGGGCCTCGACCCGGGGAACGACGACACCGCCTGGGCCGCGCGCGCCGCCGCCGAACTGCCCACCGCAGAACACGTACGCACCGACCGCTCCCGGCTGCCACTGTGGCTCGGGGGACTGACCGGCTTCGCGATCCCGACCGACGAGCCCGGCGGATGGGTACGTGACATCGCCGGACTCGAGCGGATCGTCGCCTTGCTGATCGGCAGGGGATCACGTCTGCACCTGACCGGTATCGGTGGTGACGAGCTGTTCACCGCGTTTCCCCCGCATCTGTACGACTACTTCCGCGCCCGGCCGCTGGCCGCCCTCGCCCGCATCCGCGGACAGTCCTCCCTTCACCGCTGGCCGCTGCTGCCCATGCTCCGCGGCCTGGCCGACCGCAGCACATACCGCCAGTGGGTGGCCGGCTCGGCGGAAGTCATCACCCGTACGTTTCCACCACAGCGTGACGGTATCCCCCCGTCCCTCGCCTGGGGCTCGGATCCGCACCTGCCCCCGTGGGCGACACCGGACGCGGCCCGAGAGGTGCGCGGCATGCTCCGCGACGCCGCCGAGGACGCGGAACCCCTGGCCCCGCAGCGGGGCCAGCACACGACACTCGCCTACGTACGGGCAGGGGCCCGCGGCGCCCGCCAACTGCACCAGGTGACCGCCGCCATGGGGCTGGAGCACGCCGCGCCCTACTTCGACGACGGCGTCGTCGAGGCCGCCCTGTCCGTACGGGTGCCGGAACGCAACGCGCCTCGCCGGTACAAGCCGGTCCTCGCCATGGCGATGCGCGGCACGGCGCCCGAGTCCCTCCTCGGACGTTCCACCAAGGGCGATTTCACTGGCGACTTCTACGCCGGACTGCGGCACAACCGCGCCGAACTGCTGCGGCTGTTCGAGGACTCCCGGCTGGCCCGCGCGGGCCTGGTGGACGCTGCCGCCGTCCGCGCGACCCTGCTCGGCCTGCACGCCACACCGGAAGCGCTGCGCCATCTGGAACCCACCCTGGCTTGTGAGGTCTGGCTCCGCTCCCTGCCCGTCCCCGGCGCACCCCCCGGAGGCCCGCCATGACCCTCGCCCTACGCCCCGGCGTCTCCGCCGCGGACACCGACGACGGAATGGTGCTGCTCGACGAAGCCACTGGCCGCTACTGGCAGCTGAACGACACAGCCGCCTTCATCCTGCGCACCCTGCTGGACGGTGCCACCCCACAGGACACCGCGCGCCGCCTCGGCGAGCGCCACCCGCGGCTCACCGCCGAGCGGACGGCACAGGACGTGACCTCCCTCCTCACCGCGTTGCTCGACGCCCGCCTGGCGGTGCGGACATGAGCCAGCCGATGATCCCGGCCACCGCCCGGGAAGCCCTGCCCCTCCACCGGTGGCCGCCCGTCCTCCTGGCCACCGCCGTCGCCCGGCTGCTCGTCCTCCTCCCGCCCGGCCGCATCCGCCGGGCGCTCCTGGTGATCCGCCGCGGAGCCGCCCCCGCCACCGCCGCGCAGGCCCTCGCCGCCCGCCAGGAGGTCGTCGCCGTCAGCACCCGTTGTGCCGGGGAGGGCTGTCTCCAGCGCTCCGTCGCCACTGTCCTGTTGTGCCGCATGCGCGGTGTGTGGCCCGACTGGTGCACGGGAGTACGCACCGCTCCGTTCCGCGCCCACGCCTGGGTCGAGGTCGACGGGCAGCCGATCGGCGAGCCGTACGGGTCCGCGGACTACTACCGCCGCATGATGACCGTCCCGAACCAGCCCCGCCGTGTCCCGGGCCGGTCCCGTCGCGCGCGCCCATGACCGGCGACCGGGCCGCGATCCTCGCGCGGGGTCTCCGGAAGACCTACTCCGGTGGCGTGGAGGCCGTCCGCGGCGTGGACCTGATGGTCCGCCCCGGCGAGACCTTCGGCTTCCTCGGCCCCAACGGCGCCGGCAAGTCCACCACCATGGCGATGCTGTGCACGCTCGCCCGCCCCACCGGAGGCCGCGCCCGCGTCGGCGGCGCCGACGTGACCGCCGATCCCCACGCCGTACGCCGCCGCATCGGGTTGGTCTTCCAGGACCTCACCGTCGACGGCGATCTGACAGCCGCCGAGAACCTGCGCTTCCACGCCGAGCTCTACGGGCTGCCCAGGCGCGCCACGCGCGCGGGGATCGACAGGATGCTCGACCTCGTGGGCCTGGCCGACCGCCGGGACAGCCTCGTCCGCACCTTCTCCGGCGGCATGAAACGCCGGCTCGAAATCGCCCGGGGCCTGCTGCACACACCCCAGGTGCTGTTCCTGGACGAGCCGACGCTCGGCCTCGACCCGCAGAGCCGCGCCCGGCTGTGGGCGCATCTGCACCAAGTACGGAGAGAGCACGAGATCACCCTCTTCCTGACCACCCACTACCTCGACGAGGCTGAACACTGCGACCGCATCGCCATCATTGACGACGGCCGCATCGTCACCGAGGGCACGCCGGCGGCCCTCAAGGCCGCCATCGGCACCGATCGGGTCCAGCTACGCACCGCCGACGACCGCGCCGCCCTGGCCGCACTCCGGGAACGCTTCGGCCTGGACGACGCCACCGCCGGACCGGACGGGCTGTGGGCCCGGGTTCCCGACGGCGCCGCCTTCGTCCCCGTCCTGTGCGCGAACCTCGGCGTCCCCCTGCTCTCGGTCGCCGTCACCCGGCCCAGCCTCGACGACGTCTTCCTGCACTGCACGGGCCGTACGATCCATGACGCGGAGACCGCGCGATGACGGCGGCCCTGACCGGCGAGCTGCGCGCCGCCCGCGTCGTCTGGCAGCGCGAGATGATCCACTTCCTGCGCAACCGGGGCCGCGTGGCCCTCGGCCTCCTGCAGCCGCTGCTCTTCCTGCTGGTGCTCGGTACGGGGCTGGGCTCCTTCGCCGGCGCGGATTCCGCCGCCTACCGCGCCTATCTCTTCCCCGGCGTCCTCGTCATGACCGTGCAGACGCCCGCCATCGGCGCGGGAGCCTCCATCGTCTGGGACCGGGAGACCGGCTTCCTGCGCGAGATGCTTGTGGCACCGGTGCGGCGGAGCACTCTGCTGCTGGGCCGGTGCGCGGGCGGGGCGACCGTGGCCACCTGTCAGGGCGCCCTCGTCCTGCCCCTGGCCTGGACGGCCCACGTCTCCTACGATCCCGCCCTGATCGCCGCTTCGATCGCCGAACTCTTCCTCACGGCTCTGTCCCTGACCGCCCTCGGCGCCGTCGCCGCCGTCTGCATCACCCGCATACAGACCTTCCAGGCAGTCCTGGGCTTCGCCCTCGCGCCGATGCTCTTCCTCTCCGGGGCGATGTTCCCGCTGTCCGGCCTGCCGAGGTGGCTGGCCCTGGCCTGTCTGGCGAACCCGCTGACCTACGCGGTCGACCCGCTGCGCCGCGTGATCGTGGGCTCCGGGCCGGCCACTGTGCCACAGCTGCCGGTCGTGGCGGAGCTCGCCATCACCGCCGCGCTTGCGGCAGCGGCCCTCGCGGTGGCGGCCCGGCGTTTCGCGCGCCCGGGCTGAGCGTGTCACGGAGCACGCACGCGGGAAGGGGCGCCCGATCGGCGCGCACACGCCACACCGAACCACCACACGCCGTGTCCGCTGCGCGCGAAGGCACCGACCGGCAAACAACGCTTAGTTATGCTATGGGTGTAATCCGTAATGAATCGCGGTCGCTCCTCGGTTCCTCCGGAAGGGAGCCGTCTCCATGACCTTGTCCGTCGACGAAGCCCGTGCCCTCAAGGAAGCCCGTGCCGCAGCGCAGCCGGGCGCTGTGTGGCACGCAGTCACCGGTTTCTCCACTTGGACGGACGCCGTCGATTTCGCCAACACCAACCCCGCTCAGGGCGAAGGCGAGTTCATCGCCAGCCACAACACTGACGGAACGGTGGACGGCGCCTACTTCTTCTGAGGGCCCGCTCCGAACGAGGGCGCCGCCGGTCCCGCGCTCAGGGGGCCTGCAGCGCCGCTCTACGCCCGAGCGGGGGGTCGTACGGGCGTCAGCGCGCCCCCCGCTATCGGCTCGCGCGGGGCGGGTGCAACGATGTCTCCGTCATGAGAGCAGGGCAGCAGACCGGACAGGTCCCGCGCGCGCTGCGAGCCGGAGTGTTCGCAGCGGTCTGTGTGCTGCTCGCGGCCCTGGGCCACGCCGTGATGTCCGGCACCACCGTCCCGTGGTGGGCGATAGCCGTCGCCCTCACGACGACGGGCGGCTGCGCCTGGTTCCTGGCCGGCCGTGAACGCGGTCCCCTGCTGATCACGCTCGCCACGGTGGGCGCGCAGACCGGGCTGCACTCCTTCTTCGCGGTCGCCCAGAGCGTCGCCACCCGCGCGGCGGACACGGCGGCCGGGGGCGGCGGGTCGGCGACCGCGTCCGATCTCGTCTGCGGTGGTTTCACCGCGTCCGAGTCCGCGTCCATGCCCATGGATCACGGGGGCATGTCGTCCATGGGGCACGGCATGGGCGGCATGGGCGGCATGGATGGGATGGGCATGTCCATGCACGCGGGCCACGGCGCCCTCGGCATGTGGTCCGCCCACGTCCTCGTCGCCCTCATCTGCGGCATCTGGCTCTCCGGCGGCGAACAGGCCGCCTTCCGGCTCGGCCGGACCATCGCCACGCGGCTGCGCGGCCCGCTGGTCCTCCTCTTCCACGACGTACCGGCGCGGCCCCGGCCGCCCCGCGTGCGGGCCGGTTTCGGACGCGCCGCACAGCGGCTGCGCCAGCTGCTCTACGCCCATGTCCTCGCCACGCGCGGTCCGCCCGGACACGTCGTCGCCGTCGCCTGAGCCCCTTCCTCTCCTTCCGGGTCCCCCTGACCCGCTTCCGGGCTCGTGACGGTGACCGACCTGGCCGAATCACCTCACCGGGCCCGCCCGTCCACGGCGGCCGTCCTCGTCATCACGAGCGACGCCACGCCATGCGTCCGGGCGCCCGGATTCCAGGAAGGACCCAGGGCGATGACCCCTGCCCTCACACCGGCGGGCCGCTCGTACGGGACGCACCCGTCACACGAGCCCCGGACCCGCCGTGAGCACCTTGAGCCGGCGTACCCGTTCACCCCAGTCACGGCACTCGGCACAGACCGGAAGATGCGCGTCGAGCGCCGCGCCGGACACCTCCGGCGGCAGTTCCTCGCCGTCGGCACGGGCGGATATAGCGGTACGAATGTCACTGCAGTGCACCCCGCCATCGTCCCCGGCACGGGGCCGGCCGCGAGCACCGGGGGCCGCCGTGCGTGACGACGAGACCGTGACCGCCTGGGCACTGGCGGCGCGCGGCGGCGACGCCGACGCGGTGGAACGATTCATCCGCGCCACACAGACCGACGTCCGCCGGTACGTGGCACGGCTCAGCAACGACCCGCAGGGCGCCGACGACCTCGTCCAGGAGACGTTCCTGCGCGCTCTGCGCTCGCTGCCGCGCTTCGAGGGCCGTTCGTCGGCCCGTACCTGGCTGCTGTCCATCGCCCGCCGCACGGTCGTGGACCGGATCCGCTTCCAGTCGGCGCGGCCCCGGCTGTCCGACACGGACGACTGGCAGTCGGCGGCGGAGCGCACCCAGTCCGCGGAGCTGCCCGGCTTCGACGAGGGCGTCGCCCTCTCGCAGCTCCTCGACCGGCTGCCGTGCGAGCGCCGCGAGGCGTTCGTCCTGACCCAGCTGCTCGGCCTGCCCTACGCGGAGGCCGCGGTCGTCGCGGGCTGCCCGGTCGGTACCGTCCGCTCGCGCGTGGCGCGGGCGCGGGAGGCGCTGATCGTGCAGCTGGACGCGGCCGAGCGGGGGACGGCGGCGATACGGGTTCCGGCGCCGCCGGAGCGGGTTCCGGCGCTCGCCGGGTGATCGACTGACGGAGCGAGGGGCTACGGTGCCGGGTGGCGCCGTAGCCCCTCACTCGTTCTCAGTGCCGTTCAGTGCTGGGTGAGCGGCCTGTTGCCGGGGCGGACGACCACCGCGTCCACCCGTACGACGCCGCTCTTCCGGAACCGGAGGACGAACGGGAGCCGCTCGCCGACGCGCACCAGGGGCGGCCGGTAGACCATGATGTCCAGCTCGTGCGGGGACATCTCCACCGTGCCGCGGGCGGGGACGGTCGTAGACGCGATCATCTTCATCTTGCCCGCGCCGTTCTTCACCACCGTCCGGCTCAGCATCGCGCCGCCCGCTGTGGGAACGTCGACGCCGATGAGCTCGTCGTCCGCGTCGCCCGTGTTGCGCAGACGGAACATCGCCGCCGTGCTCTCGATGCCGAAGGGCTGGAAGACCCGGCCGTCCTCCACCGTCACCGAGGCGGGTCGGCCCGCCGCGCCGGAGGCCGTCCAGGCGGTCAGCCCGCCGAGGGCCACGGCGCAGGCCGCGACCGGGACGAGGGCCGCCCGCGCGGTGCGGAGCAGGGAGTCCTTCGTGTCGTTCATCGGAGCGTCCTCCGCTTGTTCACCTGGTTCGCCTTGTTCGCGGTGGTGCGCCCGGGGCGCGGCTGCCAGCCGCGCAGCCGCAGGCTGTTGCCCACGACCAGCAGCGAGCTGGCGGACATCGCCGCCGCCGCGACCATCGGGCTGAGCAGCCCGACCGCGGCGAGGGGCACGGTGATCATGTTGTAGCCGAAGGCCCAGAGGAGGTTGGAGCGCACGGTCACGGACGTGCGGCGGGCCAGCCGGACGGCGTCGGCCAGCGCGCCCATGTCCTCGCGGACGAGCGTCACGTCTGCCGCGCCGATGGCGGCGTCCGTGCCGCCGCCCATGGCGATGCCGAGGTCGGCGCCGGCCAGTGCGGCGGTGTCGTTGACCCCGTCGCCGATGACCGCGACCCGGTGGCCGCGCTCGCGCAGCGTGCGGACGAGCTCCGCCTTGTCCTCGGGGGTGGCGCGGGAGTGGACCTCGGTGATGCCCAGTTCGTCCGCCACGGCGTGGGCGGCCGCCGCGCCGTCGCCCGTGGCCAGCACGGGGCGCAGGCCGAGGCGCTTGAGGTGGTCGACGGCGCGGTAGCTGCCGGCGCGGACGGTGTCGCCGAGGGCGATCACGGCTCGGGGCTCGCCGTCCACGCGGGCGAGGACGGCGGTGTGGCCGTTTCGCTCGGCGCGGGCGAGAGCGTCGGCGAGGGGGGCGGGGAGTTCTGGTTGTTCCGGTTGTTCCGGTTGTTCCGGCCGTGTCACCTCCACCACGCGGCCCTCCACCACCGCCCGTACGCCCACGCCCGCCGTCGCCGTGAAGTCCGTCGCCCGCGGCAGGGGCGCGTCCTGCGGCGTCGTCTCACGCACGTGGGCGTGGATCGCGCGCCCCACCGGGTGTTCCGAGCCCGACTCCGCTGCCGCCGCCAGGCGTAGGGCCTCCGGGTCGCCCGTGACCTCCGTGACCGTCATCGAACCGGTCGTCAGCGTGCCCGTCTTGTCGAGGACCACCGTGTCCACCCGGCGCAGCCCCTCCAGCGCCTGCGGGCCGCTGACCAGGATGCCCAGGCCCGCGCCCCGGCCCGTGGCGGCCAGCAGCGCGGTGGGGGTGGCGAGGCCCAGGGCGCAGGGGCAGGCCACGACGAGCACGGCGACCGCCGCCGTGACCGCCGCCTGCGGGGCGGCACCCGCGCCCAGCCAGAAGCCGAGGACCGTGACGGCGACGGCCAGCACCGCCGGGACGAAGACGCCCGCGACCGCGTCCGCGACGCGCTGCACCCGGGCCTTGCCCGCCTGCGCCTCCTCCACCAGCCGGGCGATCCGGGCCAGCTGGGTGTCCGCGCCGACGGCCTCGGCCCGTACCTCCAGCAGTCCGCCGGAGTTGACCGCGCCGCCGACCACGGCCGTGCCGGGAGCGGCCTCGACGGGCGCGCTCTCGCCCGTCACCAGCGACAGGTCCAGCGCCGAGCCGCCCGCGACCACCACACCGTCGGTGGCCACGCGCTCCCCGGGACGTACGACGAACACATCGCCGACCCGCAACCGGTCGATGGGAACGCGCCGTTCCGTGCCGTCCGCGTCCCGGACGACCGCGTCCTTCGCCGCGAGCGACGCCAGCGCGCGCAGCGCCGAGCCCGTGCCGCGCCGGGCCCGGGCCTCCAGCAGCCGGCCCGTCAGCACGAACAGCGGTACGCCGACGACCGCTTCCAGGTAGACGTCCGCCGTACCCCCCGTCATCGAGGGCACCAGCGTGAACGGCATCCGCATCCCGGGCTGCCCGGCGCCCCCGAGGAAGAGGGCGTACGCGGACCAGCCGTAGGAGGCCAGGACGCCGAGCGAGACCAGGGTGTCCATGGTGGCGGCCGCGTGCCGCAGCCCGCGCAGCGCCCGCTCGTGGAACGGCCAGGAGCCCCACACCGCGACCGGCGAGGCCAGGACGAAGCACAGCCACTGCCAGTTGTCGAACTGGAGGGCGGGGACCATGGAGAGCACCAGGACCGGCACCGACAGCAGGGCGGTGATGACGAGGCGGGTGACGGCGGGTCCGTCCGGCCGGCCGTTCTCGCCGGCCGCCTCGGCCTCGGAGCCGGTCGCCGTCGCGGGCTTCTCCGGTTCCGGCAGCGCGGCCGTGAAGCCCGCGCCCTCCACCACCGCGATCAGCTCCGCCACCGGCACGGTGGCGGGGTGGCTGACGCGCGCCCGGCAGGTGGCCAGGTTGACGGTGGCGCTCACGCCCTCCAGCCGGCCGAGCTTCTTCTCGATGCGGGCCACGCACGCGGCGCAGGTCATCCCGCCGACGATCAGCTCGGTGACGACGGCGGCGTCCGTGGCGCCGGTGGCGTCCGGGGTGCCGACGCCACCGGTGGCGCCTGTGGTCGTTGACGTACTCATCAGTGGCCCATCCCGGGCATACCGCCCATGTTCCCGTGGTTTCCACCGCCGGAGCCCTCTCCGGAACCGTCGCCGGAGCCCGGGGTCGCGCCGCCGACGCGGTGGAGGCCGGGCGCGACGGGACCGGCGGCCGAACCGGCCGCGTAGGAGACGCCGAAGAGAACGGCCAGCAGCAGGACGAAGCCGGCCAGGGTGGCGTAAGGGCGGGGGCGG
>NZ_JAILXP010000610.1 GCF_020740895.1 Streptomyces sp. UNOB3_S3
TGCCGCCCTCCTCGACGCGCTGCTGACGCCGGGCGAGGGGACGGAAGCAGGGACGGAAGCAGGGGCGGAGGCAGGGGCGGAGGCAGCGCACGGCGTGCCGGAGTTCGTCGTCTTCTCCTCCGTGTCCGGAGTGTGGGGCGGCGCCCGCCAGGGTGCGTACGCGGCCGGCATCGGCTATCTCGACGCGCTGGCCGAGCGCCGCCGGGCCCACGGGCTGCCTGCCGTCTCGGTGGCCTGGACGCCCTGGTCCGGCGGTGTGACCGCCGAGGGCTCCGACGCCGAGGCGATGCGCCGCTACGGCATCGCCCCGCTGGAGCCGCAGGCGGCACTCGCCGAGCTCGAGCGGGCGCTCGCGCGCGGTGCGGGTTCGGTGGCGGTCGCGGATGTCGACTGGGAGCAGTTCCTCTCGTCGTTCACCTCCGTACGCCCCACCGCCCTCTTCGACGAGCTGCCCGAAGCCCGCCGGATGCGGGCTGCAGGGACGACGGCTGCGGGCGGTCCGGGCGTCGCGGACGCCGCGCCCGGCAGCGGTACGGAGCTGGCCCGCGCGCTGCGCGCCCTGCCCGTCGCCGAGCGGGACAAGACCCTGATGGACCTGGTCGCCTCGCATGTGGCCGTCGTCCTCGGCGAGGGCTCGGCCACGGCCGTGGACCCGGACCGGGCGTTCAAGGACGTCGGCTTCACCTCCATGACCGCCGTCGAGCTGCGCAACCGTCTCAAGGAGGCCACCGGCCTCACCCTCCCCGCCTCCCTCGTCTTCGACCACCCCAACCCGCGCGCCCTGGCCGGCCATCTGCGCACCGAGCTGCTTGGCGAGGACCCGGACGCCGCCGAGACCGCCGCCCCCGCCGCCGGGTTCCACTCCGACGAGCCGATCGCCATCATCGGGATGGCCTGCCGCTTCCCCGGCGGCGTCACCACCCCCGAGGAGCTGTGGGACCTGCTGTCCTCGGGCCGCGACGCCATCACGGATCTGCCGGACAACCGCGGCTGGGACCTGTCGGAGCTGTACGACCCGGACCCGGACGCGGTCGGCCGCTCGTACGTCCGAGGGGGCGGGTTCCTGCACGACGCGGGCGACTTCGACGCCGCCTTCTTCGGGATCTCGCCCCGCGAGGCACTGGCGACGGACCCGCAGCAGCGGCTCGTCCTGGAACTCGCCTGGGAATCCTTCGAACGGGCCGGTCTCCGGCCGACGGACCAGCGCGGCACCCGCACCGGCGTGTTCATGGGCACCAACGGTCAGCACTACATGCCGCTGCTGCAGAGCGGCGCGGAGAGCTTCGACGGCTATCTCGGCACCGGCAACTCCGCCAGCGTCATGTCCGGCCGTATCTCCTACGTCCTGGGCCTGGAGGGCCCGGCGGTGACGGTCGACACGGCCTGCTCCTCCTCCCTCGTCGCCCTCCACCTGGCCGCGCAGGCGCTGCGCCGGGGCGAGTGCGACCTGGCGTTCGCGGGCGGCGCCACGGTGATGTCGTCGCCGGACCCGCTCGTGGAGTTCTCGGGACAGCGCGCGGTGTCGCCGGACGGCCGCTGCAAGGCGTTCGCCGACTCGGCGGACGGCTTCGGACCTGCGGAGGGCGCGGGCCTGCTGCTGGTCGAGCGGCTGTCGGACGCGATCCGCAACGGCCGCCGCATCCTGGCCGTGGTGCGCGGTTCCGCCGTCAACCAGGACGGCGCCAGCAACGGCCTCACCGCCCCGAACGGGCCCTCACAGCAGCGCGTCATCCGCGAGGCGCTGCGGAACGCCGGCCTGGGAACGGGCGACGTCGACGCCGTCGAGGCCCACGGCACGGGCACCCGGCTCGGTGACCCCATCGAGGCCCAGGCCCTCATGGCGACATACGGCAAGGGGCGGGCGGCCGAACAACCGCTGTGGCTCGGCTCGTTGAAGTCCAACATCGGACACACCCAGGCCGCCGCAGGCGTCGGCGGCATCATCAAGATGGTGCTGGCCATGCAGCACGGCGAGTTGCCCCGCACCCTGCACGCCGAGCAGCCCTCCACCGAGATCGACTGGTCGGTGGGCGCAGTCGCCCTGCTCAACGAGCCGGTGACCTGGCCTCGGCTCGACCGACCCCGCCGCTCCGCCGTCTCCTCGTTCGGGCTGAGCGGGACGAATGCGCATGTGGTGCTGGAGCAGGCGCCGACCGTTGCAGCCGACCCGGCCGACGGCACGCGGGAGCTGCCCTCGGTGCCGGTCGTACTGTCCGGACGCGACAGCGGCGCACTGCGTGAGCAGGCCCAGCGGCTGATCGACGGGGTGGATGCGGCGCGGGTGCTGGATCTGGGGTACTCCACGGCCGTCACGCGCTCGGTCTTCGAGCACCGGGCCGTCGTCCTGGCCCAGGACAGTGCCACGCTACGGGCAGGACTGGAGGCCGTCGCCTCGGGCGCGCCGTCGAGCGATGTCGTGACGG
>NZ_JAILXP010000611.1 GCF_020740895.1 Streptomyces sp. UNOB3_S3
CGTCCGCGTCGGTGCGCGCCGTGCCGAGCACGGCCCATTCGCCGTCCGGGCCGCCGCGTACGGCCAGCTCCACGCCGATACCGGCGGCGGGGCGGCCGGCGCCGGTGTCGAGGACATGGGTCGAGACCGTGCTGTCGCTCATGGCCGGGGCGCTCCTTCGGTCTCGGGCCGGACGGCGAGCCGGGCCAGCCGGACGCGGTTGATCCGGCCGAGCTCCCCACGGACGATCTCGCGCTCGCGTTCCGGGGAGTTGTCGATCCGGTTACGGGCGGAGTCCCGCATCTGTTCGGCGGTGAGGCCGGTGGCGCAGATGAGGAAGACGTGCCCGAACTTCTCCTGGTAGGCGAGGCCGAGTTCGAGCATCTCGGCCTTGAGCCGGTCGGAGGCGCCCGTCATACCGCGCTGTTCCCTGGCGGACACCGGGTCGCCCGGCCGGGGGCGGCCGATGGGCGGGTGCGCCGCCATGGCCTCGGCCAGGTCGTCCGGCGAGAGCAGGGCGACGGCCGTGTCGCTGGCGGCCAGCAGTTCCCCGGCGTCGCGGTAGGGACGCCGGGCGAGGATCGCCTCGCCCCACGCGGCACTGGCGCAGATCTCGTGCAGCGCGGCCCGCGCGGTGTCGTCCTCGGCCGCGTTGAACCGGGTGAGCCCCGGCGTCGAACTCGAAGTCACGGCAACCTCCGTGGGGCTTCTCGCTGCGCTCGCTCGGATGAGCTGCGCATAGCTAACGCCTCCGGGGAACGCGCGTCAACAGTTTGTTGAAGAACCGTCCCCGCCCCGGGGACGGTCGCGGTTGAGGTAGTTGTAGACGGTGAACCGGCTGACGCCGAGCGCGGCGGCGACCGTCTCCACGCCGTGCCGCAGCGCGAACGCGCCGCGCGTCTCCAGGTTCCGCACGACCGACTGCTTGGTCCTGCGGTCCAGCCGGGCGAGCGGCATGCCGTGCCGGCGCTCCAGGTCGGCGAGGATGCCCTCCAGCGATTCCGCCAGGTGCGGGAGGCGTACGGCCACGACCGGGCGGCCCTCCCAGCGGAGGACGACATCGTCGCCCTCGGCCTGCTCGGGATCGAGCAGCCGGCCGCCCATGGCGTCCACGAGGGGCCGGACGGCGGCGCGGAACGCGTCCTCGCTCACGCGCCGTCCCCGCCTTCCGCGTCAAGGACGTTGACCTGGAGCGAAACGCGCGTGGCACCCGCCTCCAGGGAGGCGCGCAGCAGGGTGACCAGTGCCGTGAGCACGGTGTCGGCCCGGCCTTCGACGGTGTTGCCGAACGGGCCGACGTCGACGGTGTCCAGCTCCGCCGCCTGGACGACATCCCGGGCCACGACGGCGTGGGGCGGGGGCTCGTCGAGATCGAACGGTTCGGTCGTGAACTCCACTCTCAATCGCACACGGTCAACGTACCGGGCCCTTGACAGGGCCGTCCGGACAGGAGCAGCCTTCCTCTTGATGGAAGTTGGTTTCCGTAATACGGAATAGAGGGGCGGGTGTTGGGATTGCGCCGCTTCGATGCGAACCTCTCGATCCTCTTCACCGAACTGCCGCTGACCGCACGGCCCGCCGCCGCGGCGGCGGCCGGGTTCACGGAGGTGGAACTGTGGTGGCCCTGGCCGGAGGACCCGGAGCCACCCGAGGCGGAACTCGCTGCCCTGCGCGACGCGTTGACCGCCGCCGGCACCCGGCTGGTCGCCCTCAACTTCTACGCGGGCCGGCTGCCCGGGCCGGACCGGGGCGCGCTCTCCGTGCCCGGAGAGGAATCCGCCCGCTTCCGCGCCAACATCGGCGTCGCGGCCGCCTTCGCCGCCTCGGTGGGCTGCCGGGCGCTCAACGCGCTGTACGGCAACCGCGTCGACGGGGTGGCCCCTGACGTCCAGGACGCGCTGGCGCTGGAAAACCTCGCGCACGCGGCGCGGGCGGCGGACCGGGTGGGGGCGATCCTGCTGATCGAGGCGCTCAACTCCGTGGAATCACCGAGGTATCCGCTGACGGACGTGGCGTCGGCCGTCGAGGTCGTCGAGAAGGTCGACGCGGTGACGGGGCTGGGGAACGCGCGGCTGCTGCTGGATCTGTACCACGTGGCCATGGGCGGGGCGGACCCCCGCGATGCCGTCGACCGCTACGCGCAGCGCGCCGGGCACGTCCAGATCGCGGACGTGCCGGGGCGGGGGGCGCCCGGCACGGGGGCCTTGGACTTCGCGGACCTGTTCGCCCGCCTGGACGCGGCCGGGTACGACGGGCCGGTCGGCCTCGAGTACCGGGCGGCGAACGGGCCCGGTGCGGACGACTTCGGCCGGCTCGCCGCGTTCTGACGCCCCGGCCCCGCCCTTTCACCGTTTCCGAGCGGGGCTGCGCCCCCTCGCACCCCCGTTCCGCGCTGACGCGCGGTGTCCTCAAACGCCGGACGGGCTGAAATCAGCCCCTC